>NZ_JBHFHD010000010.1:0-308537 GCF_041927335.1 Herbiconiux liangxiaofengii
CGGATTCGCACGACGCGACCGACGTGAAGGACTCCACAGACTCCAAGGACTCGACGGACTCGCACGACGCGACTGACGTGAAGGACTCGACGGACTCGCACGACGCGACTGACGTGAAGGACTCGACGGACTCGCACGACGCGACTGACGTGAAGGACTCGACTGATTCGAAGGACTCCACGGACTCGCACGACGCCACGGACGTCAAGGACTCGACCGATTCGCATGACGCGACTGATGTGAAGGACTCGACTGACTCGAAGGACTCCACGGATTCGCACGACGCGACGGATGTGAAGGACTCGACCGATTCCAAGGACTCGACCGATTCGCATGACGCGACTGACGTGAAGGACTCCACGGATTCGCACGATGCGACAGACGTGAAGGATTCGACGGATTCGCATGACGCGACTGACTCGAAGGACTCGACTGACTCGAAGGACTCCACGGACTCGCACGACGCGACTGACGTGAAGGACTCCACTGACTCGATCGATTCGAAGGATTCGACGGATTCGCATGACGCGACGGATGTGAAGGACTCGACCGATTCCAAGGACTCGACGGACTCGCACGACGCCACGGATGTGAAGGACTCGACCGATTCCAAGGACTCCACCGATTCGCACGATGCGACAGACGTGAAGGACTCGACCGATTCGAAGGATTCGACGGACTCCCACGACGCGACGGATGTGAAGGACTCGACCGATTCGAAGGATTCGACGGACTCCCACGACGCCACCGATGTGAAGGACTCCACTGACTCGAAGGACTCCACGGACTCGTACGACGCCACGGACGTGAAGGACTCGACCGATTCCAAGGACTCCACCGATTCGCACGATGCGACGGACGTGAAGGACTCGACTGACTCCACGGACTCGCACGACGCCACGGACGTGAAGGACTCGACCGATTCCAAGGATTCGACCGATTCGCACGACGCGACTGACGTGAAGGACTCCACTGACTCCAAGGACTCGACCGATTCGAAGGACTCGACGGATTCGCATGACGCGACGGATGTGAAGGACTCGACCGATTCGAAGGATTCGACCGATTCGCACGACGCGACCGATGTGAAGGACTCGACCGATTCGAAGGATTCGACGGACTCCCACGACGCCACCGATGTGAAGGACTCGACTGACTCGAAGGACTCCACGGACTCGCACGACGCCACGGACGTGAAGGACTCGACCGACTCCAAGGACTCGACCGACTCGCACGACGCGACCGATTCCCACGACGCCACCGACGCCACCGACGCCACCGACGCAACCGACGCAACCGACTCCACTGACGCCTCGGTGACCCCGAAGTCGTCCGTCGCCCAGTCGGCGAGCACCGAGTCGAGCACCGTGCTCGCCTCGACCGGCGCCGACACCGAGGGCTCGGCGAACGTCGGCCTGCTCGCCCTGCTGATGCTCGGCGCCGGAGCCCTGCTCTGGGTCGTCGCACGACGCCGTAACGCCGCGCTGGCGACGGCGACCGCAACCGCGACCGCCACCGCCGGACCGACCTCACCAGTCCGACCCACGGCCGGCACCCCAGCCGACCGCCACGCAGCGCGAGCCGCTGCACCAGCCGAGTCCGCAGGCAGCCGGAGCGCATCCACTGCGGTGACCCCGGCCAGCCGGAGCAGCAGATCGAGCCGTCCCGGCGGTACGAGCCCAACGGATGCGCGCACCACGCGCAACCAGGCCTCGTCCAGCGGCGACGCCCGGCATGAACCGGCTGACGAGTAGCACCTGAGAACACCGGGTGCGGGTGGGGGCGCGACGTGCCCCCACCCCATCCGCCCACCGAGATAACCGACAGAGCACCCAGTACCCCCGAGGAGGACACGTGCGCACCACGCAGAAGGGCCGGCTCGCCGGCATCGCCACCGGCGTGACGCTCGCGCTCGTCGCCGGCTACGTCGTCGTGAGCAGTTCGTTCACGCTGCCGAGCCTGCCGACGAACTCCGCGGTGGCCGACGGGTTCGCTCCGTACTTCTCGCAACGGTGGGACGTGTTCGCCCCCAAGATGCTGCGCACGAACAGCGCTCTGCAGATCCAGGTGCAGTGGCGCGACGAAAACGACGAGCTCGTGAAGAGCGACTGGGTCGACGTCACCGGCATGGAACTGAACGCCATCGACTACGACCCGATGCCCTCGCGCATCTCGAAGAACTCCGTCAACGCCGCCGTCACCTATCTCACCCGCTACGACGAACTGAACGACGCGCAGCAGGAACGCGTGGAGGACACGTTCATCGAGCGGTCGGACGACGGCGGCTTCCAGCCCATTCCCGACGAGCAGCTGGTCGACGAGATCGAGGCGCTCGGTGACGACGGCACCGACGACGGCGACGTGGTGCCGTTCATCCGCTACGACTACATGCTCACCCGCTTCGCCTCGACGTTCGGCCAGGCCTACTTCGGCCACGACGTCGAGCGGGTGCGGTGGCGCGTGCAGTTCGACCGGCCGAACGACTTCGAGCACCGCACCGACGACGAGCGCCAGACCCCGCAGTCCGAGCTCGAGTTCGGCTGGCGGCAGCCGGCCGAGGCCCCCGATCCCGAGAAGGTCGCTGTGTTCGCCGACGTGATCGGACGGTACGACCGATGAAGACCACCACAACCACCACGGATGCACGGCCCATGCCGCTGAAGGCATGGAACGGCCTCACCGGCTGGCTGTCGTCGGCCAAGCACGCCACCGTCGGGTTCTCGATGCTGCGCATCATCTTCGGACTGGCGATGCTGATCGTGCTGCTCCCGAGCTTCGCCGACCGGCACTACCTCTGGGGCGAAGGCTCCTGGTGGGTCGAGCCCGAGGCGCGGCGCCGCGGTTGGTGGGAGCTGTTCCGCGTCATCTTCCCCAAAGACGATCCCGCCCTGTTCGACGCAGCGTACTTCACGTTGATCGCTCTGGTGGTGGTATTCATCCTGGGGTTCAAGACCCGCTGGGTCACGCCGGTGCTGCTGGTGTTCTGGGTGGGGCTGTCGACCAACAGCACGCTGCTCACGAACGGCGGCGACACGCTCATGCGCATCGTGCTCGTGTTCGCCCTGTTCGCCAGCCTCAGCGAGCACTTCTCGGTCGACGCCTGGCTGCGGCGCCGGGCCATCGCCCGCGGTCGCACGCCGCGCTCGTTCCGCCCACGGTGGGTGCCGGCGTGGACGGGCACCTGGCTGCACAACACCGCGCTCATCCTGTGCTGCTACCAGATTCTGCTCGTGTACCTCGTGTCGTCGATCCTCAAGCTGCAGGGGCAGGAGTGGCTCGACGGCACCGCCTTCTACTACGCCCTCGTGCTCGACGAGTTCCGCGTGCTGCCGGGCCTCAGCGATCTGGTGACGCAGTGGAGCTGGGTCATCCACCTCGGCACCTGGATGGCGTTCGGTGTGCAGTTGCTCTTCCCGCTCGCGCTGCTGTGGAAGCCGAGTCGCTATGTGGCCGTCGTGCTCATCACGTTCACGCACCTCGGCATCGCCGTGCTCCTCGGACTCTGGCCGTTCTCGCTCGCCATGATCGCCGTCGACCTGCTGCTCATCCGGGACTCGTCGTGGGAGCGGCTCGGCCGGCTCATCTCGCTGGCACGTCGGCGCGTGGCGGAGGGTCTGCGAGAGGGGCAGCCGATGACGGATGCGCCCGCCACCGCGGGTGGTACGGCCCGTCAGGCGGCTCCGGTCGCGGTCGCCTCGGTGGTGCCCGCCGCCCCGCCTTCGACGAAGGCGCAGCCGGTGGCGAAGAAGGCCGGACCGGCGACGGCTGTGCCCTCCACGGTGCGTGCCGCGACCAAGCCCGCCGCGGCTTCGACGAAGCGCTCTTCGAAGGGCGCTGCGAAGCGCTCCCGAGCAAAGGTTTCCGCCCGATGACCCCGATTCGGACGGAATTCACCACCGGCCTCGTCTACGACGCCGACTGCGGCTTCTGCACGCGGGCCGCCGAGTACCTCAGCAGGTCGGGCTCGGTGCCCACGACGTCGTGGCAGAGCCTGCCCGACCTGGCCGAGGTCGGCCTCGACATCGACAAGGTGCTCACCGCGGCCTACTGGCTTCGCGAGGGCCGGGCGACGGATGCCGGCGCGTCGGCCATCGCCCGGGCTCTCATCGCGGGCGGCGGATGGCGGGCCGGCCTCGGAGCCGTCATCCTGGCCCCTCCGGTGCGCTGGGTGGCGGCACCCGTGTACCGAGTGATCGCGCGCAACCGGCACGCGATGCCGGGTGGCACCGCCGCCTGTCGGCTGCCGGCCACCTGACGGCCGAGCGCCTGCCCGCCCGGCCGCCTGACGCCGCGGTCGCTGCAGGGCGGGTGCTGCGTGGCGGGTGTCGCGGGCCTCTGTCATAGTCGGGGCATGACGTCTCCGCCGCAGAAACCTCCCGCATCCCCGACCGCGCCGGCCGCGGGTGCGCCTCGCAACCGGTTCGGCACGGCGTCGCTCATCCTGGGCATCGTCGCGTTCGTGGGCGCCTTCATCCCGATCTTCAACTACGTGGCGGTGTTCGCGGCTCTGGCGGGCATCGTGGTGGGAATCATCGGGCTCGTGCTGGCGCGGCGGCCGAAGCGGGCAGCTCTCGCGGGCGCGATCATCAGCTTCGTCGCACTCATCCTGTCGGTGGTACTGGCGATCGTGTACACGCTGGTGTTCTTCGGGCAGCTGATCGGCGCGACCGCCGACCAGGTGCGCGGCGACAAATCGTTGGTGTACCAGGTCGACGGCAAGGGGTCCGACGTCGACATCACGTACTCCAGTTCCGCCGGCGGCATCTCCACCACCAAGCAGCTCACCGGCCAGTCGTTGCCCTTCGAGGAGGAGCTCGAGGTCGGTTTCACGGGCGCTGACACCTACAACAGCTACACGATCACCGCCGTCAACGGGGCCGAGGGCGGCGACGTGATCTGCCGCATCGTCATCGACGGCATCGTGCTCACCGAGCAGACGGCCACCGGTGCCTACGCCACGGCGAGCTGCACCGCGAGCCCCGCCGAACTCATCGAGGGCTGACCCGCTCGATCATCGGCCCGCTCGCGCGTCGGCCCGCTCACCGTCGGTTGGGCGGAGCGGCGGGGATGCGAGAGCATGGGGGGATGACCGCAACGCTCGTCGCCAAGGGGCTCGCCGGGGGCCACGACCACCGCACCCTGTTCAGTTCGCTCGATCTCGTGGTCGCCCCGGGAGACGTGGTGGGCGTGGTGGGTGCGAACGGAGCGGGCAAATCGACGCTGCTGCGCATCCTGGCCGGCATCGACGCGCCCCTCGAGGGCACGGTGTCGCTGGCGCCCGCCGACGCGTTCGTGGGGTGGTTGCCGCAGGAGCACGAGCGGGTTCCGGGCGAGACGGTGTCTGAGTACGTGGGCCGTCGCACCGGCACCGCCGACGCGACGGCCGAGATGGACGCGGCGGCGTCGGCGCTCGGCGACACGACGGAACGCGCATCCGGAGCCCCCGACCCCGCCGACGTCTACTCCACGGCCCTCGAACGCTGGCTCGCGAGCGGAGCCGCCGACCTCGACGAACGGCTGCCGGTGGTGCTCGCCGAACTCGGCCTCGAACTGTCGGCGGATGCGCTGATGACGTCGCTGTCAGGCGGCCAGGCGGCGCGCGTCGGCCTCGCAGCGCTGCTGCTCTCGCGGTTCGACGTGGTGCTGCTCGACGAACCCACCAACGACCTCGACCTGGACGGGCTCGCGCGACTGGAGACGTTCATCCGGGGGCTGCGGGGTGGAGTGGTGCTCGTCAGTCACGACCGCGAGTTTCTGGCGCAGAGTGTGACGCGGGTGCTGGAGCTCGATCTCGCGCAGGGCACGAACCGGGTCTACGGCGGTGGCTACGACGCTTTTCTCGAGGAGCGCGAGGTGGCCAAGCGGCACGCACGCGAGGAGTACGACGAGTTCGCTGCGAAGAAGGACGACCTGGTGTCGCGGGCGCGCACGCAGCGGGAGTGGTCGAGCCAGGGTGTGCGCAACGCGATGAAGAAGTCGCCCGACAACGACAAGATCCGGCGCAAGGCCTCGGCGGAGTCGAGCGAGAAGCAGGCTCAGAAGGTGCGCCAGATGGAGAGCCGCATCGCGCGGCTC
This sequence comes from Herbiconiux liangxiaofengii, assembly GCF_041927335.1. Classification (NCBI taxonomy): domain Bacteria; kingdom Bacillati; phylum Actinomycetota; class Actinomycetes; order Micrococcales; family Microbacteriaceae; genus Herbiconiux; species Herbiconiux liangxiaofengii. The sequence continues at coordinate 6,076 of NZ_JBHFHD010000010.1, forward strand.
GACGAGGTGGATGAGCCGCGCAAGGAGTGGCAGCTGCAGTTCACCATCGGGTCGGCGCCGCGGTCGTCGTCGGTGGTGTCGACGCTGTCGGAGGCCACGGTCACGCTGGGCGGTGCGGACGGATTCACGCTCGGACCGGTGTCGGTGCAGGTGTCCGCGGGTGACCGCATCGGCATCACCGGGCCGAACGGGGCCGGAAAGTCGACGCTGCTGCGGCTGCTGCTCGGGCGGTTGGAACCGACGTCGGGCACGGCCTCGCTCGGGTCGTCGGTGGCGATCGGCGAGATCGATCAGGCGCGGGCGGTGCTCGCCGGCACGACCCCGCTGGCGAGCCGGTTCGAAGACGCCGTGCCCTCGATGACGCCGGCCGAGGTGCGCACCCTGCTGGCGAAGTTCGGGCTGAAGGCCGACCACGTGGAGCGGCCGGTCGACGAGCTCTCACCGGGGGAGCGCACGCGCGCCGGACTCGCGCTGCTTCAGGCGCGCGGGGTGAACGTGCTCGTCTTGGACGAACCGACGAACCACCTCGACCTCGTGGCGATCGAGCAGCTGGAGCAGGCGCTCACCTCGTACGAGGGCACGCTGCTGCTCGTGACGCACGACCGGCGGATGCTGTCGACGGTGCAGCTGGATCGGCAGTGGCGGGTCGAGGGCGGGGTCGTCACGGAGGTATGAGGCCTGCGGTGGGTTCTTCGGTCGGACCTGCTCCGTCAGAAAGCCAGAGTGTCGAATTCCAGGCCCTCGGTGAGTCGATGAATCGCCTTATCGACGTCGTAATCAGGGTCTTCTTCGAGCAGACCGTCGAGGACCGTTGTCAGTAAGAGCGATGCGAGGGTGAGGTCCGGATCCTCACCGGCGCCGTAACGCGCTGCGGTTGCAGCCGGCATGGTTCGACGAACGATACCGATGCCCTCGATCACCGACGCCATCGCGGCTGCGAAGCCGAAGTGGTTCTGACGTAACCGCCCGACCAACCGAAAGCCGATTTGGCCGAGCAGGTTCTCGTAGAAGCCGCTCATCCGACGCAGATGCTCCTCCTCCGAGGCCTGAAGTCGCGCCGACAGGCTCTCGCTCAACCGCGGTGTCTCTGCGACACCGACGGAGCACACGATGTGATTGCGCCAGCTCATGGTTGCCGTGCCGCATTCCACCTCGTGTTGTGCAACCAAGGCGATCAGTTGCCCGAGCAGAGATCGCCGCCCCTCCGCACTGGTCAGCAACGCGACGTGTGACGTCAGATAGTTCCAGGTCGCAATCAGAGCAATATCCGTTGCTTTGGCGGCCAGACCGTCCTGGGCGAGCGCGAGCAGAATGTCGCCTCGCATCTGTACCGAGTCGGACCACAGCGCCTCTATCTCGAACCGTGGGAATCCGAGTCGGACGGCCACAGCGTCGACCAACTCCGACCCCACAGTGACGACGACGCCTGACTTGGAGAGCTCGTCGATCGCCTGACGGACGACATCCGCCTGACAGATGTCGTCTCCGCTCCCGCGCGTAGCTGTGCCGGCGCGAGTGGACGTGCGGGGTCTGGCTAGGTTCAAGCGGGCGGAGAGTGCTTCCGCTTCTGATCGAAGGATGTCGCCGAGCCGCTTTCGCTCGGCCAACGCGGCGTTGGCTCGACGTCGTGCATCTTGTCGACGAGCGACCGACAACTCGGAGTCTCCGCGTTCACCGTCGGAACCTTCGTCTTCATAACGATGGAGCTCGGACGACGCGAGTTCGGCGCGTTCAGAGGCAATCCGAAAGTCGTCCATGAGCGCTCGCCTCACTTCGTCGCAATCCTGCTCCCAGGTCGTGACCGCTGCGCACAGGGCTGACAGATCGGATGACTCCAGGGCGGCGGGCATGATCGTGCTTGAGCGCGACCAGGCCACTCTGTGATGCTCTCGGTCGGACTGGCTTCGTGAGCTGATTCCCAGCCCGTCTCCGGATCGGAGGTTCGATTCGATCAGCGCAACGACGCCCCGGGCGTCGGTGACGATGTGGTGACTGGGCGAGTGATCCTGGGCTCCCAGTGAGAGAACCGAAAAACTCGGCTCGAAGTAAGTCGACATGGAACCGGTCTTTCGCGCGAAGGACGTCGAATGTCGAGTCTTGCAGGCGGGGAGCGTTCAGTAGCGTGAGCAATTTCTGCTCAGGGACAGCTTCGAGCGATCGAGTGAGGTCAGGGCACGTTCCAGTGGTAGTGCCCATTCGCATCCGGGCCCTTGCCGCCGCAGATGTAGGTTCGACCGTTGGCCGCGACACCGGCAGTGCCGACCAGCGCGTCTGGGCAGAATGCGCCGGGCGTGACGTCGGATGCGGGAGCCTCGGCCGGTGCCTCCGTGGCCTGCTCGGGTTCTACTTCGGGGGCAGGCTCCGGCTCCGCCGGCGCAACTTCAGGAACCGGGGCCGGCTCGGGTTCGACGACGGGTGCCGGTGGACTCAGAACGAGGCGGACCTCGGAGCCCGGGGCGACCGGGGTGCCGGCGGATGGTTCCTGCCCGACGATCGACCAGCCGGTCCAATCGCTTTGCGTGGAACCGTCGGACGCCGACATCGTCACCGAGAGTCCCGAGGCTTTCAATTCCGCCACGGCATCGGTGGGAGCCCGGCCCCCGTAGGAGGCGAGCACGACGGGAGTGGGGGTGGGCGTCGGGGTCGCGGTCTTCGCGGGGGTGGGGGTCTTCGTGGGGGTGGCGGTCGGGGTAGGGGTCGAGGCGGCCGCCACGGCGGCGTCGGCGTCGGCCGGGTCGGCCTGCGGAGCGGAGGCGTGGGTGGGGGAGAGGAGGGCGCCGACGAGGAGCACGGCGGCCGAGATGCCGAGGGCGGCTCCGCCCGCGCGGCGGGTGGGGGCGAGGTTGAGGAAGCTCGGACGGCGCTTGACGAGCGTGTAGATGCCGGCGCCGATGCCGAAGAGGGCGAGGGCGACGAGGAATCCGCCGAATCCGTTGGTGCCGGCCCCGATCAGGGCGACCAGCAGAGCCAGGGCCGCCACGATGTAGGTCGAGAGGGTGGGACGCCAGGCGCGGAGGCTGCCAGGAGTGGGGGACGCGGGACGTCGTGTTGCCAGCGCAGCCGGGCGTGCATCCGGGATCTGGTCGAGGGACGGAAGCCCGGGCGTCGGCGGGACGTACGGCGGCGGGGTGGATGCCGCGGCAGAGGCAGGCGCGGCGGGGGCGCCCGAGGAGACGGGCTCGGTGGGGCCCGGCGCTGTGGGGGAACCCGAGGAGACGGGCTCGGTGGGGCCCGGCGCGGTGGGGCCGGTCGATGTTCCCCAGGCGGAGGTGAATCCGGTCCACCGGGCGCCGTCCCACCAGCGCTGGGCGGCGGGGTTCTTGGGGTCGGCGTACCAGCCGGGAGGGGTCGTCGTCATCGCACGCCTTCGCTGTAGGGAGGGCGCATCGGGTGGCCCCGGCCTGACCCTACAGGTGTCGACCTTGGTGGGTAACGCCCCGAAAGGGGGCTCGACGGCGCGTGCCAGGCGGCCCGCCCGCGGAGGAGGCCGCCCGTTCGCGAGGTCAGGCGGGGAAGATCTGGCCGATCGGTTCGCGCTTCTCGGCCTGGAACGCGTCTTCGGCGCGGCCGAACGCCCAGTAGGCCGAGAGCGAGAGGCGGCCCCGCGGAATGCCCCAGGTGTCCAGCAGCAGCGGACGCAGCGACTTCATCGCGCCGCGCTCGCCGTGCACGAACGCCTGCACGTCGCCGACCGGGCTCGGCAGGGCGCGCAGGGCGTCGACGAGCACGGTGGAGGTGCCGGCCGTGGCCCCGTCGCGGTGCAGCCACTCGATGCCGATCCCGGGCGGGGCCGCGAGATCGAGATGGTCGGCGGGGCCGTCGACCTCGATCAGGGCGAGGCCGCGCGCTTCGGGCTGCATCGACTCCAGGGCTGCGGCGATGGCGGGGATGGCCGACTCGTCCCCGGCCAGCAGGTGCTGCTCGGCCGCCGGGTCTGGCGCGTAGCCGCTGCCGATGCCCGAGATGACGACGGGGTCGCCGGGCTTGGCCGATGCCGCCCAGGGGCCTGCGACCCCGGTGTCGCCGTGCACGACGAAATCGATCCAGAGCTCGCCTCGCTCCGTGTCGACCCGGCGCACGGTGTACGTGCGCTGGGTGGGCAGTTCGGCCGGTTCGACGGATGCCCGCAGCTCGGCGAGGTCGTACGGCGGGCGCAGGGACGAGCCCGCCGGAGCGAACAGCATCTTCGCGTACCGGTCGGTGTGGTCGGTGCGGGGGATGGTGGCGATCGCCTCGCCCTCGGCGACGACCCGCACGAGATGAGGGGTGAGCTGCTCGGTGCGGCGCACGGCGAGCACGCGCTGGGGCTGCGGGATCCGCGCGGGACGCGGGGTGCGGGCGGCGGTGTCTGTCATGCGGGTCTCCTGGGGTGGCGCGATGGTGTGTTCGGGGGCGGCCGGGTGACGAGCATCCGGAGCCCTTCGAAGACGCTAGTCGCGCCGGCTGGACGACGTGTGAGGGGTGCGCCTCACGGTGACGGGATGGCGCGCCCCGCGATGAGGCGCGCATACCAGAGCGCGCTGTCTTTCATCGTGCGCTGCTGGGTGTCGTAGTCGACCCGGATGATGCCGAACCGCTTCGAGTACCCGTACCCCCACTCGAAGTTGTCGAGCAGGCTCCACACCTGGTAGCCGCGGAGATCGACCCCCGCCTCGAGCGCCCGGTGCGCTGCGGTGAAGTGCCGCTGCAGGTAGTCGATGCGATCGGTGTCGTGCACGCGCGCGACCCCGTCGACGACCGTGACCTCGTCGTCGAAGGCGGCCCCGTTCTCGGTGATCATCAGCGGCTGTTTCGGGAACTCCTCGCGCAGCGCCCGCAGCAGGTCTTCCAGGCCGGAGGGGTCGATGTTCCAGCCCATCGCCGTGTACGGGCCCGGCTGGGGGAGGAACTCGACGTCGTCGGCGCCTGGCCAGGGCGAGCCACCCATGTCCTTGTGGCCATCCGCCATCGAGCGCGGCGACGAGCCGTCCCACAGCGCCACCCGCGTGGTGGAGTAGTAGTTCACCCCGAGCACGTCGATGGGCTGGGCGATGAGCTCGAGGTCGCCGCTCTCGACGAACGACCAGTCGGTGATGGCGGCGGTGTCGGAGAGAAGGTCTGCCGGGTAAGCACCGTGCAGCAGCGGGCCGGTGAACGCACGGTTCGCCAGCGCGTCGATGCGCCGCACCGCCTCGGCTCCACCGTCGCCCTCGCCGCGCAGCACGTGCAGATTGAGGGTGATGGAGTACTGCGGATCGTTCGTGACGACCTCGCGCAGAGAGCGGATGGCGAGCCCGTGCGCCAGGTTCAGATGGTGCACGGCCTGCAGCGCCGCGAGGGGCGAGGTGAGCCCGGGTGCGTGGGCGCCCGAGCCGTACCCGAGGTAGGCGGAGCACCAGGGCTCGTTGAGGGTGGTCCAGATGGCGATGCGGTCGCCGAGGGCTTCGCCCATCAGGCGCGCGTAGTCGGCGAAGGCCTCGGCGGTGGAGCGCACCGTCCAGCCGCCCTCGTCTTCGAGGGCCTGCGGCAGGTCCCAGTGGTAGAGGGTGGCGATGGGCACGATGCCCCGGGCGATCAAGCCGTCGACGAGGCGGCTGTAGAAGTCGAGACCGGCCTGCACCGCGGGGCCTCGGCCGGTGGGCTGGATGCGCGGCCAGGCGATGGAGAACCGATACGACTCGAGCCCGAGCTCGACCATGAGGTCGAGGTCGGCTTCCCAGCGGTGGTAGTGGTCGTCGGCCACGTCACCGGTGTCGCCGTTCCAGACCTTGCCGGGGGTGTGGCTGAACGTGTCCCAGATGGACGGGCCGCGGCCGTCTTCGTGCACGGCGCCCTCGATCTGGTACGAGGCCGTGGCGGAACCGAAGAGGAAGCCCTCGGGGAAGGCGAGACCGGTGTCGCGGTAGTCGGGGGAGCCGGTGGTGGAGGGCATGGGGCCTGCTGTTCGTGTCAGGGGTGGAGGCTGATTTGCTGCTCCTGCCATGGTGGTCGATGGTGGGCCGGTTGTCACCTGCCGCGGTAGGGTCGGCGGGTGGACCGTCGACTGCTGATCGCCCTCTGGGCGGTCTCTGGGCTCAGCACGCTGGTGTTCGTCTTCTACTACGGCTCGGTGATGGTGTCGTTCTCCCGCGGTGGTGAAGCGGGATCGCAGGTGCTGCTCGTGATCGGCGGTGGAGCGCTTCTGATCGCCGCGGTCGTCGCGGCGGCGGTGGGGGTCGTGGGGCAGGTGCGGCTCGCCCGGCTGCGGCAGGCGCATCCGGAATCGACGATCGAGCGTGCTCAGGTGAGGCCAGGGTGGCAGGCGTTCGCGGCACGGTACTCGGCCGACGACCGGCCGTTCGGCGGGGTGCGGCTCGACCTGGCCGAGGTGCGGTACGCCGCATTCGGCGGGCGGATGCTGACTCTGCTCTCGGCGGACGGGCGCGAGGTGGTCTCGTTCGATTCGGCGTACGCCGGGCTGAGCGTGGAGCGCCTGTCGGGGCCGCCGGTGGTGATGGTGGCGGTGGAGGGCTTTCCGCGGTTGGCGCTCGGGTTTCCGCGGGCCTGGACCTTCGGGGCGCTTCAGCTGCCGGAGGAGGAGCTGTGGCGGCTCGTGGGGCTTGCACGCGGCTGAACGGCGGGCGCCGTGGGAGGCTGCCGGGCGGCTGCCGGGCGGCGGGCGGCTGCCGGGCGGTGGGCGGCGGGGGGTTGCGGCCGCAGGCGACGGGCGGCCGGCGGCTGGGGGTTGCGGGTGCGGTCAGGCGGCCAGGGCGGATTCGAGGGCATCGGCCAGGGCGTCGACCCGATCGAAGTGCGCCAATGAGCGCGTGACGAAGGCGAAGGAGTAGTCGTGCGCCGGGGAGTACCACGCGCAGGAGCCGCCGATTCCGCCCATGCCGATCTCGCCGTCGTCGACCCGGAGGCCGAGCGACCATTCGACCGGACCGTCGATGAACAGGTCGTGGCCCACGGCCTGCGGGGACAGGTATTCGGCGTGCAGGCGGCTCCCGAGGCGGCCGGCGATGGCTCCGTCGGGCCGGTGGAGGTCGTCGTAGAAGCGGGCCAGGCTCGTGGCGGTGGTGAAGAGGCCTGAGGCCGGAAGTGAGGCCGCTCGCCAGACCGCCGTGTTCAGCCGCGCGGGGTCGAGGTGCCCGGTGGGGGTCTCGAGCAGATGCCTCGTGTCGTCGCGGGCGAGGTAGCGGTCGACCCAGGTCGCGTCGAGGATCTCGAGATCGGCGACCCGGTGCTGCTCGGCGGGCGGTACCCCGAAACGCAGTTCGGAGCCGGTGAGTTCGCCGAGGCGGGCTGCGGCGGAACGGGCATCCGGAGCCCCGGCCGCGGCGAGGAGGCCCTCGATGAGGTGCCCGTAGGTGAGCGCGTGCTCGGCGATGACCTCGCCGGGAGGTGCGACAGGGGCCGCGGCGACGAGGTCGGCGATGAGGGCGTCGCGGTCGAGGGCGTCGATCGTGGCCGCTGCGGTGCTGAACCCCGGGAGCCCGGCACGGTGGCTGAGGAGGTGGCGCAGGGTGGTGGACTGCTTGCCGGCGGCCGCGTACTCGGGCCACCAGCGGCCGATCGGGTCGTCGAGGGTGAGGATGCCGTCGGCGACGGCCGTGAGGGCTGCTGCTGCGGCGATCGGTTTACCGGCCGAGAAGACCTGGACGAGGGTCGCGGGTGTGAAGGGGCTCGTGCGGGCGGTGTCGCTCCAGCCGCCGGAGACGCTGAGGAGTTCGCGGCCGCCGCGGTGCACGGAGAGGGCGGCGCCGAGCTCTCGGCCGCTTTCGAGAAGGGTCGTGAAGACATGGGCGACCGGTTCGAGGCCGGGAGCGACCTCAGCGGCGGTGAGGGGTGGGGTGCTCATGGTTCTCCTTTCGGCAGCCTTCCAGTGTGCCCCAGGTGTGCGTCGACGTGGGGCGGTCAGGCCGCCGGAACTCATCAGGGGTGGAGGTGGGCGGCAGGCGGGCGTAGGGTCGGGGCACGAGCGGGCGATCGGAGGGCCGCGGATGTGCCGGTGGGTGGCGTACTCGGGGGAGCCGCTGCATCCGTCGAGTCTGATTCTCGAGACACCGCACTCGCTCGTGGCGCAGTCGCTGCATTCGCCGCTCGGCAAGGAGACCGTGAACGGCGACGGGTTCGGTCTGGGCTGGTATCCGGCCGGCCAGACCCCCGGGAAGGCGCCCGCCCTGTTCCGCAGCACGGAGCCGGCCTGGTTCGACGAGAACCTCAGCGAGCTCGCGCACGCGGTCGAGACGCCGCTGTTCTTCGCCCACGTGCGGGCGGCGAGCGGGCCCCCCATCCAGCAGACCAACTGCCATCCCTTCCGGCACGAGAACTGGATGTTCATGCACAACGGGGTTCTCCGCGGGTTCTCGGCGATGCGGCGGGACATTCTGCTGGCCGTCGATCCGGAGCTGTTCCCGCACATCCGGGGCACCACCGACTCGGAGGCGCTGTTCGCTCTGGCCCTCAGCCGCGGGTTGCGCAACGATCCCGTCGCGGGTCTGGGGCGTGCCATCCGCGAGGTGGAGGAGATCGGCGCGGGCCTCGGAGTGGCGAACCCGGTTCAGGGCACGTTCGCGGTGTCCGACGGCAGCACGATCTGGGCCTTCCGCTACTCGACCGAGGGGCGTTCGCGCACGCTCTTCCACTCGGCCGACCTCGGCACGCTGCAGGAGATGTACCCCGACCTCGATCGGCTGCGCGCGTATGCGAGCGGGTCGCGGGTGGTGGTGTCGGAGCCGCTCAGCGATCTGCCGGGGGTGTTCACGGAGGTGCCGGAGTCGACGGTGGCCGTGGTGGAACGGGGAGGGTTCCGACAGGAGGCGTTCCTGCAGTAGGGCGGGCGGCGGCGCGAACGGCGGCGGCGCGAACGGCGGCCGCGCGATCGGTGGTGGTGTGACCGGTGGCAGTGTGAACCGCTGCGGTGTGAACGGCTGCCGTGCGATCGGCGGAGGCCGCGCGAACGGCGGCCGCAGGATCGGCGGTGGTCGGTGGTCGGAGCCGAATTCGCGGGAGGGGTGCAGGCTGGGGAGCGGTCGTGCGTACCGCGCGACCGTCGCCGCAGCGTTGGAGGAGTTCTCGTGGGTGTGCTGAACAGTGGTTCTCAGGATGACGGGGCGGGCGTGGAGGCCGGCGAGCCCGACGGCGAGCAGATGACCGAGCCGGATCACGAGCCCGCCTCGCCCGGCGGGAAGCCCGTCGATGCGCCCGACCCGTACGACATCGAATCGGATCTCGGGCCCGACGGTGTGCCGACGACCGAGCCCGAACCCGAGAAGGACTGAGGCGGCATCCGCGTGACCGATGGATTTTCGAACGACGGTTCGGGCGAGAACGTGACCATGGTGCAGGTGTCGGCGTCGAGCTGGCACGTCGTGATCTCGGAGACGGGGGAGCAGGTGGGCTCGATCGAGCAGGCAGGCGAAGCCTTCGTTGCGACGGATGCCCGGGGGAGCGAGCTCGGCGGCTTCGGCTCGCCCGAGCTCGCGATGTTCGGGGTGGTCGCCGCGCGCTGATGCCGCCGGCGAGGCCCGACCGAGTCAGGATGCTTCATCGGGCAGCTCTTCGGCTCGGTCGCCGAAACCGGTGGGGCCGACACCGGTGGGGCCGAGACCGGTGGGGCCGAGACGGGTGCGGCCGAAGTCGGGATCGGTAACGTCGGGGATGATCCACGGGCGTGGTGGATCGACCGGCATCAGTTCGACGGTGATCGGCGGTGGCGGGTCGGCGGCGTGCGCGAGGCTCGAGGTGGCCGACGGGTTCGGCAGGTGGGGAATGTCGCCGTGGTCGGTGACGTAGACACCGCCGTCGGAGCCCCCGAAGCGGATGGTGACGATGCGGTCGTCATCCGGCAGCGTCGCGGATGCGGAGCCACTCGGGGTGCGGGCGGCGAAACCCTGGCGAGGCCGGGTGTCACCGAGCGGCCCGGCCGGCGGTGGCAGCCGGTCGGCGAAGGCGGCCGCCTGCCAGGACGGCGCACCGACCGACGCGGTCGGCAGACCAGGAGCGTCGGCGAATACGGAGGGCGGTGCCGGCGCGTTCGCGAACGCGGCCGGTGGCCAGGGCGGCGTGGCGGTGGGCGTCGCGGTTCGCGGCCTGACGCGGCGGACGCCTCGTACGCGAACCGCCAGCAGGGTGAGCCCGCCGCAGATCAGGATGGCCAGCGACGACAGCAGCGCGGCCCACGCGAGGGTGTGATCGGCGGTCATCGATCGGCCGTCCGTGGGCGATCGCGCGACCGCTGAGGCCCCTGCGAGGGGTCGGGTGGAGCGAGGGATGCGGGAGTGGGCACAGGGCACCTCCGGAGAGCCGCTGCCCGTTCCCATCAGGCGTCACCACCCTAGACGCGACAGTGGCGCGGCACCAGCTGGTGTCGCGCGGCTGTGGAAGGACGCGACGGTCGGCTCCCTGTGCAGAACCCCGCGGCGAACCCCGCCCCCGAACCCGACCCCGCACCCACACCCACACCCCAGATCCGTCACTTTCCGCCCGAAAAGGCGACTTTTGGGGCGAAAAGTGACGGATCTGGTTTGCAGGGGTGCGGCAGGCCCGGGGCGCGGTGACCCCGGGGCGGCGCGCCCACGGGCCGGGCAGGGGTACCCACGGCTCAGCGCGGGGTGTGCTCCTCGTGGGCGCGGGCGACCGCCGCCTGCAGCGACTCGTCGGCGACGACCGCCGTGCGATGCTTCTCGGGCAGGGCCTCGGCCTTCTGCTGCGTGGCGCGCATGCGCTCGAACGACTCGGCCCGCTCGTCGTGGGGTTTCGAGGAGTCGACCGCATCCGTCGCGTGCCGCCGGATGGCCGACGCGAAGTTCCGCGCCCGCCCCTTCGGGCTGAGCAGCGACGCGATCACCGTCACCACCAGGATTCCGACGATGACCGACAGCGACAGCCCGGTGCTGATCTCGAACACCTCGACGTGCTCGCCGCCGTTGATGAACGGCAACGTGTTCTCGTGCAGGGCGTGCAGTACGAGCTTCACACCGATGAAGGCGAGGATGGCCGCCAGACCGATCGAGAGGTACACCAGCCGGTCGAGCAGTCCGTCGATGAGGAAGTACAGCTGACGAAGGCCCAGCAGCGAGAACGCCGTGGCCGTGAACACGATGAACACGTTCTCGGTGAGCCCGTAGATGGCGGGCACGCTGTCGAGCGCGAACAGGATGTCGGTGAGTCCGATCGCCACGATCACGAGCAGCATCGGCGTGAGCACGCGCTTGCCGTTCTCGACCGTGAAGAACTTGTCGCCGTCGTAGTTGTCGCTGGTCTTGATGAGCCGCTTGGCGACCCTGACCATCAGCGGGTCTTTGCCGCTCTCGTCGTGCGGGCGCAGCAGGTTCACCGCGGTGAATATGAGGATGGCGCCGAACAGGTAGAACACCCACGAGAACGCCGAGATGGCCGCGGCACCGATGAGGATGAAGCCGGTGCGGGCGATCAGCGCGAACACGATGCCGAACAGCAGCACCTTCTGCTGGTCGGCCCGCGGCACGGCGAAGCTCGCCATGATGATGAGGAAGACGAACAGGTTGTCGACCGACAGGGCCTTCTCGGTGATGTAGCCGGCGAAGTACTCCGAACCGGCGGTGGCGCCACCGAACACGAGGATGCCGATACCGAACAGGATGGCGATGCCCACATAGATCGACGACCAGATGGCCGCCTCTTTCAACGTGGGTTCATGCGCTTTACGCACATGGAAGATGAAGTCGAAGGCCAGTAGGCCGAGGATGCCGACGATGGTCAGTGTCCAGATGTATCCGGGGACGTCCAATTTTCCTCGTTTCGGGGAGCGGGGCGGGCGTGAGCGGGTACCGGTAGGTAGTGCCGACAATGGTAGTGGCCCTCGCTGGGAAGGTGGTGCTACTGTTCGCCCTGCGCTGCCGGAATGGCCGCTCAGCGAACGCCCCCCGAGTCCTACAATCGAGGGATGTCATCGCGGTTGCTGCGTCACCGGTCGGCAGCGGCGGCGGTGTCGCCGGCGGCGGTGTTCCGCGAGTTCTTCGGGCATGACGCCGGCGATGCGTTCTGGCTCGACGACGCCCACGGGTGGAGCATCATCGGCACCGGCGTGCGATGGGATGCGCGGGACGGGGTCATCCGCGCGCTGGGTGGGCTCGAGGCGGCGTGGCGGGCCGATCCGCTGCCGGTCGCAGACGCAGACGCCGACGCTGACACAGACACAGACACAGACACTGACACAGACACAGACGCCCCGCCGTTCGTGCCCGGCCTCGTGGGGTGGTTCGGCTACGGGCTCACGCGGGAGACGATGGGGGTGGCCGGTGAGGTGGGGTCGGTGCATCCGGATGCCGCGTTGCTGCGCGTCGACCGGGCCATCGCGATCGGCCCGGCGGTGGGTGGGCTGCGGCGCATCGAGCTGATCGCGGTGGCGGGCGGGTGGGATGACGCCGGGCTCGCAGAATGGCGCGACCGCACGGCGGCCCGGCTCGGTGCGCTGGTGGGCGCGGGCACGGGCACGGGCACGAGCTCGGAGCGCGCCGACGACGGCGCCGTGGCGGGCTCGATGGCCGCGCCGCTGCCGGAGGTGCGGTGGCGCGCGGAGCGGGCGCAGTATCTCGAGTCGGTGCGCGCCTGCCAGCGGGCCATCGAGCGGGGTGACGCGTACGTGCTGAACCTGTCGACGGAGATCGAGGTGCGGCCGGCGCCGGGCGGGTCGCCCTTCGACGCCCTCGACGTGTACGAGCGGCTTCGGTCCGTCTCGCCGGCACCGCACGGCGGGGTGGTGCGCATCGACGGCGTGACCCTGCTGAGTTCGTCGCCCGAGCGGTTCGTGCGGGTGGCCGACGGAGTGGTGACGACCTACCCCGTGAAGGGCACCAGGCGGCGGTCGGCCGACGCCGCGGCCGACGCCGCGCTGCGCGACGACCTGGTGCGGAGTGTGAAGGAACGGGCCGAGAACGTGATGATCGTCGACCTGATGCGCAACGACCTGGCACGGGTGAGCGAGCCCGGTGGCGTGGAGGTGGTGTCGTTGCTCGAGGTGGAGACGCATCCGCAGGTGCATCAGCTCGTGAGCGCCGTGAGCGCCCGGCTGCGCCCGGGGTTCGGGACGGCCGAGGTGCTGGCGGCGGCGTTTCCGGCCGGGTCGATGACGGGGGCGCCGAAGCTGAGCGCGGTCCGCATCCTCGATCGGCTCGAGCACCGGGCTCGCGGGCTGTACTCGGGGGCGTTCGGGTGGGTGGGGCGCGACGGGAGCGCCGACCTCGCCATGGTCATTCGGTCGATCGTGCTCGACGACGAGGGCGCCACCATCGGGGTCGGCGGCGGCATCACGGCGCTCTCGGTACCGGAGGAGGAGCACGACGAGGTGCTGCTGAAGGCGCGCGCGATGCTGCAGGCGCTCGGGGTCGACCCGGATCGAGGTGCGCCCGCCGTCGACATCTAGTGGTCGGCGTGTTCGCGGGGTGGTGCGCTGACATCAGGCTTCATCGCCCGCCGCGACGCGGGCGGCCGACTCGACCCGGGCGCGGTGGGCCGCCCACTCGGAGGGGCTGCGCGGGGGCACGTTCGGGTCGGCCGGGCCGTTGCCGATGCTGCCGTCGATGAGCTCGCGCAGGATGTCGGCGTGACCGGCATGCCGGGCCGTCTCGACCGCCATGTGCGCGAGGATCTGCAGCAGGGTGACGGAGCGCCGCTCGAGGGGCCACCACGGCACCTCGCCGCGCGCATCCAGCGGCAACGACCGGATGGTGTCGTCGCTGTGGGCGTTCGAGTACTCCCACAGCTCCAAGATGTCGCCCGAGGACTGCTCGGCCGGCACCCAGAGGTCGTCGTCGTGGCCGGCGTCGTCGGCCAGCCAGGGGAGGGCGCGGCCCGGTCGGCCGAACACGTCGCCGAAGTAGCCGAGCTGGACGCTCGCCACGTGCTTGGCGAGCCCGAGCAGGTTGGTGCCCGTGGGGGTCATCGGGCGGCGCAGGTCGTACTCGCCCAGGCCGTCGAGCTTGCCGCGAAGGTCGTCGCGGCGCACGCGGAGGTAGCCGTGGAGGGTCTCTTTGTCGATGTCGCTCATGGGACGACTCTGCCCTCGCCCGCCGACATCCGCGGGTTGGAACGAGCCGTGTCGGACGAGTTTCGAGAAATACTCGCAAAGCATGCGGCACGAACGCCATATGTGTATATGCTGTGCCTGCGAACAGGCCCGGGGAACGGTCGAATTCGATCAAAGGAAACTCGATGTCACGACTCCACCGACCCATGCTGCGGCGTGCCTCCGCAGCGCTGGCCGTGGTCGCGACCGCTGCGGCGGCCACCCTCGGCGCACTTCCGGCGAACGCCGCCCAGAACGATCCACCGTCCCGCTCCGGTCCGTTGTCGGTAGCCGATTCGGCTGCCGTCCTCGGCCGGATCGCCCCCGACCTCCTGGCCGAGACCAGCCGGCCGGCGGCACCCGCCGAGGCGGACGCCATCGCCGCCGAACAGGGCGCCCGGCCCTTCGAGCTGCAGGTGTCGACGGGGGGAGGAGCTCCCGTGGTCGAGCTCTCGCCGGCCGAGACGGAGGGCGCCGGCCTGCCGGTCACCATCACCGTCGACGACGCCCGCGGGCAGGCAGTGACCAGCGCCGACGGCATCACGTCGTTCGCTGTCGACGGCACCGCACGCGAGCCGGGTGCGCCCGCGGATGCCGCCGCCTACGTGCAGCCGCTCATGAACGGCGTGCGCCTGCTCACGGCCCTCGCCGGTCCCGGGGCCGGAGACGCGTTCTCCTACACCTTCGACCTCCCCGAGGGCGCCGGCCGCACGGAGCTGCCGGTCGGCGACACCCTGATTCACGACGCCGAGGGCCACTACATCGGCACCCTCGGGGCCCCGTGGGCCCGCGACTCCGCCGGCCGCGACCTGCCGACCCGCTACGAGTGGGCGGGCGACACGCTCACCCAGCACGTCGACCTCGACGCGCAGACGGCCTACCCCGTGCTCCTGGACCCGAACTGGTACTACGCGTACGACTTCTCGGCGGCCCTGCCGCTCTACTCGGCGCGGTACCCCAAGGCGTCCGACCTCGCCGCGAACCGGTTGCTCCACAGCTGCTTCAACTGCCAGTTCCCGATCAACGGAGCACCCCGCGCCTATCCCGTCGACGGTCAGGTCCTCCCGCTGAACGCGAGCCCGTTCTCGCTCGAGTGGACCGCCGCACCGGTGAAGGCGCAGACGGCCAACGGAGGGGCACTGCAGTTCCTGGCCATGCCGGGTCACTTCGACGGAGCCGGATCGCTGATCACGTTCTCGTGGTACAACGACCCGAGCGGCTACCTGCACCTGTACGTTCACGCCATGGTGAAACGTGACCTCGGGCCCGCCCGTAACGTGGCCAACTCGAAGATTGCCGGGTTCAACTGGCTGACCTTCTGGCAGGGAGTAGCCAACAACGCCACCGGATCGAGCGGCGGAGTATGACCGCAGGCGGTCACCGTCGCCCGGGTGCCTTCGTGGAAGGCACCCGGGCGCCCTTCCGGCCATCGGCGGAGTTCGCCTTGATAGCGGTTGCCGGCGGCGTGGTCCAAGGAGTTGGCATCGGCATCATCTATACATTGTCGATCTTCGTACCGATTCAGCTGTTCGACCCTTCAGCCGAGGGCGGGACGGGCTCGCCCGGCCTGACCGTCGTGACTATGGTCGTCGGCGCTGGTATCGGTGCGTTCTCAGGCGGTCTGATGGGAGCCGCCGCGGTTCCGGGGCTGTTGATCGCCTGGGCACTCAGAGTGCGGCCTATCTGGGCTGTCCTGTTGGGTGCCGCGGGCGTGACTATCGCGCTCTCCGTCTACGTGCTCGTGATTCCCTTCGATGCTCGATTGCTAACGTTCGCCGTAGTCGCGCTGCTGTATGCGATCGTCGGCTTGGCTGTGATCGACGGAATCGGGCGATCGTGTTCCGACGAGGGACGATCGTGAGCGCACGCTTCACCGAGCCGCCCGGTTCGATCAGCGCGGCACGATCGGTCTGGATGCTCCCGGTTGGCATCCTGGCCGGCTCCTGGGTGGGGATCGTGTTTGCAGTCGGTGCCACCACGCCGGCGGCCCTGGTCGACGCTGCGGGTTCGGTTGCTCCGGTCTACTGGATGCACGTCTTCGCCGAATCCACCTACGGCGCTATTATCGGTGCGGCCCTGGGGTTTCCGGTCGGGGTGGTCGCCTTCCTCGCGTTGGTGGCCGGTCGGGCCGTCCGCTTCTCGCGGTGGCTGCAGGCCGCAGCGGCCTGTGCTTCAGCGACCTCGTGCGTCGCGGTCGGTGGCATCCTCGTTGTCGGCCCGCGCGTGGAGCAGATTGCCCTTGTCAGCTTGGCGGGAGTTGCTGCGGTCGGGTGCGTCTCTGCCATCGCCGCGGTCGACGCGTCCCTGAGTCGTCGCGAGTGAGACCACGGCATCCGGTAACACGGCCGAAACGGGGCGACCGGTAGCGTCGTCGTATGAGCGGCACCAGCGGGGGCACCGAGCAGGGCGACGAGGCGGTCGCCGCCCGGCTCGCCCGCGTGCTGGCCGACACGGTGGCCGAGCTGCAGAGAACGGATGCCCGGACCGAGGCCCTGGCCCGGTTCGACGAGCGGCGGGCCATTCTCGGATTTCGGCGCGGCCCCGTGATGACCCCGCTGGGGCGCGTGTGGCGCCTGGGCGTGCTGCTGCTGGACGGCGCCGGTGGCCTGCACGGCGTCGGCCAGGTGACCCGGGCGGTGGAACCAGGCCGGGTCACCAACCAGAACCCGCGCGCCGAGGAGCGCCGCGACTACCGCCGCGCCGCGTTCGGCCGTTTCGCCGAGGGTGACACCGTGAACTTCGACACGCGCGCCCTGGCCCTGGATGCGCCTGCCCTGCGTGCCGCCGCGTCGGCGGTGGCGGCGGGGGATCCGGAGCCGCTGCTCGCGCTGCGCGGCGACACCGTGGAGGTGCGCTGGAACGCGCGGCCCGGCGCGGGTGGGTTCACGCCCCTGGAGCCCTATCTCGCCGAACGTGCCGGGCTGCTCACGGCACCACCGCCCTGACCCGCCCAGCGAACACGCGAACACCCGCCGACTCGCCCCGACCACCCACCGACTCGCCCCGACCCACCCCGCGACCCCGAGGAGCCCCATGAACCAGCCGCGTACCCCCGCGTCGCATCCGTTCGCCGTTCGGACACCCGGCGTTCACCGTTCGGTCGCAGCCGAAACCTACGCTCCCACAACCACCACGCCGATCGAGAGGAGCGCGTGCGCATGATCGACCGCGTCGACCCGTTCATCGGCACCGAGGTGACGGCGCTGCCGCCGCAGACGGGGCTCGCCGCCACCTGGTGGTGGCCGAAGCCCCAGATCGGCAACACGCACCCGGGTGCCACCTTCCCGCTCGGCATGGTGTCGGCCTGCGCCTACTCCGGCGCCTACCCGACGGGGTACGGGCGCTACGACCTCAGTCTCGAGGGGGTGCCGAGCACCATCCACGACACCCAGCTGGCCAGCGGCTTCACGCACTTCCAGCAGTCGGGCACCGGCGCCATCCGCAAGTACTACAACTACTTCCGCGTGACGCCGATGGTGGAGCCGCTCGACGTTCTGGGCCGCACCTGGGAGATCACGGAGGAGAGCGCGAGCCCGGGGTACTACTCGGCCACCCTCGACTCGGGTGTCACGGCCGAGATCACCGTCGGGCCCAAGAGCGCGGTGCACCGGTACACGTTCCCGCGGCACTCCAACGCGCGGGTGGTGATCGACTTCTCGCTCGGCGGGCTCGGCATTCCCTACGGTGCCACCATTCCGCTGCGGGCCAACCTCGAGTCGATGGAACCGGGTGTGGCGCGGGGTGAGATCGTGGCCGAGGGCGCCTCGATCGCCGTTCACGTGGAGTGCGACAACCCGCAGTGGCGGCAGATGCTCTGGTACGACCGGCGGCTCATGCCCGGGGGCACCAAGCTCGCGCTCGACCACATCCGCCCCACCACCCTGCGGCCGTTCGGACTGATGTGGGCCGGGCCGAGCGAGCCCGGGCAGACCATCGAGCTGCGCATCGGCTTCTCGCTGCGCAACGTCGAGCAGGCCGAGCGCAACCTGCGCGCCGACTGCGGCCCGGGCCCGGCCCGGTTCGACGCGCGCCGCGAGCGCACCCAGAAGACCTGGCGCAAGCATCTCAAGACCATCGCGGTCGACACCCCGAACACCCAGCGCAAGACGGTGTTCTCCACCGCGCTCTACCACTCGCTGATCAAGCCGTGCTTCGCGCCCTCGGAGAGCCCGTTCTGGCCGAGCGACGGACCGTTCGCGTTCGACCTCTCGACCATGTGGGACATCTATCGCACGCAGCTGCCGCTGCTCATCACCCTCTTCCCCGAGAAGGCCGTCGAGCTCGCCAACGCACTGCTGACCATCTGCGAGGAGGAGGGCAACTTCCCCATCGGCTACCGGCTGGCCAGGGGCGGTGACCGGTTCTCGCGGCAGGGCAGCGCGCTCGCGCACACCTTCCTGGCCGACCTGTGCCAGGCGGGCATCCCGGGCGTCGACTGGGAGTGGGCGCTGGTGCACATGTCCGACGACCTGCGGCGCACCTACGGCGAGGAGTTCCTGCTGCGGGGGGAGGCGCATCCGATCAGTCACACCCTCGACCTCGCCTTCGGCTACTGGTGCACCGCCAAGGTCGCCCGCCAGGTGGGCGACAAGGCGCTGGCCACCCAGTTCGAGGCGCTCGCGGCGCGCTGGATCAACGCCTACGACCCCGACTCGGGCCTGCTGAAGGACTCCACCTACTACGAGGGCAGCCGGTACAACTACTCGTTCCGCCTGCAGCACGACATGGCCGGCCGCATCGAGGTGAGCGGGGGCACCGAGCGCTTCGTCGAACAGCTCGACGCGTTCTTCGGCTACGGTGCCGAGCCCGTGACTCAGCCGGGCAACCGTCCGGATGCGCAGGAACTGCTCGCCGGGTACGTGCTCGGGCGCTTCGAGGGGCTCAACAACGAGCCCGACATGGAGTCGCCGTGGACCTACCACTACGCCGGCCGCCCCGACCGCACCGCCGAGATCGTGCACAACATCGTGCACCAGCAGTTCGGCACCGGCCGCGGGGGGCTGCCCGGCAACGACGACTCCGGCGGGCTCAGCAGCTGGTACGTGTGGGCGTCGCTCGGCATCTTCCCGGTGGCGGGGCAGAACATCTTCCTCGTCAACGCACCCTCGTTCCGTGAGGCGACGATGGCGGTGCGCGGGGGCGATTTCGTCATCCGCACCGAGGGCTTCGTCGAACCGGTGGCCGGTGGCCCTGTTCAGTACGTGCAGCGCATGTGGCTGAACGGGCATCCGCTCGAACGCACCTGGATCTCGGGCGACGAGCTGCACCGCGGCGGCCAGCTCATGGTGGAGCTCGGGCCGGAACCCGGTGAGTGGGGCACCCGGGTGCTGCCGCCGTCGCATCCGGCCGACCACTCGGCCACCGCGGTGAGCTCGGCCGAGGCGGGTGCCGCAGCAGCCTTCGCTTCGGCGCAGCAGGTGGCGTCGCTCGTGGCCGAGTCGCTCACCGCCGAACAGGTGGAGGAGGAGTTGGGGGCGGCGACCGAGGTGACGGATGCGCCCGCTGCGGCACGACACCCGGATTCAGAGCGCCCCGCCGGCGAGCACGCCGAGACCGGTCACCCGAACACCGACCACCCGAACACCGACCACGAGGGCCGTGAGCCCGGCACGACAGGAGACACCCCATGAACGCCATCCGTAATCGCCTGGTCATCGTGGTGCGCGCCGATCCGGTCATCTGCGGCCATTCGGTGGAGGGCCGCAACCTCGCCGAGACGGCTCTCACCCGCGGCTTCGACGAGGTGCGCATCGTCACCTGGCCGATCGAGCGTCTCGAGGCGGCCGGCCTGCCGCTCAAGCCGCTCGACTCGGTGCTGCCCTACAGCCCGGGCATCATCGTGGAGCGACCCGCGCCGGTCGGCGACTACAAGGTTCCCGACGGGCGCTACCTGGCCGGCATCACCGGCCGCCTGGTGGAGCTGTTCACCGACGGGGTGCCCACCGTGGCCCTCTCGCTCTACCTCAGCCCGCACACCATCGCGGTCTCCGACGCCGTACGCGCCGCCTGGGGCACCGGCCTTCCGGTGAACGTCACCACCATCGCCGAGGCCGTGGGCAGCGACGTCACCAACGTGGTGCGCACCGCGGTGGAGGAGGGGCGGCTGGGGGCCGCCGCGCACATCCTCTCGTCGTACCTCAGCCAGGACCACTGCGTGGCCGTGTCGGAGTACACCCGCGACCTCATCATCAGCGAGGCCGAGCGGGTCGACGAGCAGCACGGCACCCGGTTCGCCGAGCAGTGCCGTGACCGCATCGTGGTGTCGTACCCGGCCATCGATGCGGCGGCCTACCTCGACCTCGACGAAGAAACCAAGTTCGCCGAGCTCGAGTCGCGCGGGCTCGTCGACGACGGGTACCTGCTCTTCCTCTCCCGGTTGACGGATGCGAAGGGTGTCGACGACCTGATCGGCGGCTTCGAGCGCAGCGAGGTGGGGCGCACCACGGAGCTGCCCCTCGTGATCGCCGGGCGCGGGCCCCAGGCCGGGGTGCTGCGGGAGCTGGCGGCCGCTTCGCCGCTGGCCCACCGCATCCGTTTTCTCGACGATGTGGGCGATGCCGAGAAGCCGTACCTGATGGCGGGCTGCGCGGCGTTCGTGCTGCCGTCGAAGCCGCGGCCGGAGTTCGTGGAGACCTTCGGCATCGCTCTCGCCGAGAAGATGCTGGCGGGTGGCGGGCCCGTGATCACGACGCTCACGGGCGGCATCGGCGAGGCCATCGGCGATCACGCGATCGTGGTTCCCGTGAACGACCCGGAGGCGGTGGCCGCGGCGATCGACCGGGCCGTGCTGCACACCACGCCCGAGCAGCGTCGGCAGTGGGCCGACGAGGCGCGGGCCTACGCGCTGCAGTTCGACCGCCACACGGTGTTCGACAAGCTCTTCGAGCGCTTCCCGCGCACCGAGGGCGTCTCGGCCTAGCCGCCGCGCCGACCTGCGGGGGAGGCGTCGGTGGAGTGGGGCGGTAGCGTGAGCGGATGCTGCCCGAGGATGCCGCGCGTCGCCACGAGGTCGTGGCCGGGAGGTTCGCCGAGCTCACGCGCGGCGTGCTGCAGGGGGAGTGGGATGCGCCCGCCCCTGTGGAGGGGTGGACCGCGCGCGACGTGGTGGGCCACCTCGTGGGCTGGTTCCCCGGGTTCCTCGAGTCGGGCACGGGTCTCGTGCTGCGGAGCGGTCCCGACGTCGCGGTCGACCCGGTGGGGGCGTGGCGTGAGCACGCGGCGCAGGTGCAGGCGCTGCTCGACGACCCGGCCACCGCGGATCGCCGCTTCTCGAACCCGCACACGGGCGCGCATCCGCTGGCAGTGGCCGTCGACATGTTCTACACGGCCGACGTGTTCATGCACTCGTGGGATCTCGCCGTGGCGACCGGCCAGCCGATCGAGCTCGATGCCGAGTTCGCCGAACGGCTGCTCGCCGGCATGCGGCCGATCGAGCAGGTGATGCGCAGCTCCGCCCAGTACGGGCCGGAGGTGGAGGTGCCCGAGGGCTCCGACGCGCCGACCCGCCTGCTCGGCTTCATCGGCCGCGACCCGTTCTGGGCACCCCCGCCCCGCTGACCCGCCGGCGCCCCCGCGACTCGTCCCGAATCAGCGCGACACGCCGTGTCGCGGCCCGATTCGGGACGAGTCGCGGGGGTGGGGCTGCTACTCGGGGCGCACCACGGTGGTCTCGAGCGGGATCTCCTTCACGAAGCACAGCAGCAGTGCCGCCACCAGCATCAGCGGCACCAGGTAGAGGTACACGGGGCTCAGCGCGTTCGAGTACGCCTCCACGATGATGGTGTGCACCTCGGGCGGCAGCGCGTTGATGGCCGCCGGGGTGAGCGCGTTGGTGTCGGTGGGCAGCGCGCCGCCCCCGCCTCCCAGCTGAGTCGCGGATGCCGCCAATTGCTCGGTGAGCCGGGCCACGAAGAGCGACCCCACCACCGCAGAACCGAGCGACGCACCGATCTCGCGGAAGAAGTTGTTGCCCGCGGTGGCCGTTCCCACCATCGAGTGCGGCACGGAGTTCTGCACGATGAGCACGAGCACCTGCAGCGCCAGGCCGATTCCGAGGCCGAGCACCGCGAGGTAGACGAGCACCAGGCCGAGTGGCGTGTCGGCGCGCATCGTGGAGAACAGCACGAGGGCGCCGGCCACCACGAGCGAGCCCACGATGGGCATCCACTTGTACCGGCCCGTCTTCGAGATCAGGAAGCCGCCGCCGATGCCGGTGACGAGAAGACCCGCGAGCATGGGCAGCAGCATGAAGCCCGAGGTGGTGGCGTTCACGTTGTTGACGATCTGCAGGAACGTGGGCATGTAGCCGATGGCGCCGAACATCGAGATGCCGATGGCCAGACCGCCCAGGGTGGTGAGCGTGAAGTTGCGGTTGGCGAACAGCGACATCGGGATGACGGGCTCGGAGCTCCGGCGCTCGATCAGCACGAAGGCGACACCCGCGACGACCGTGGCGATGATCAGCCCGATGATCTCGGGGGAGTTCCACTCGTACTCCGTGCCGCCCCAGGATGCGGTGAGCACGAGGGCAGACGCCGCGATGGCGAGCGTGATCATGCCGGCGAGGTCGATCTTCGGTTTCGCCGAGCGGTCGCGCGCGGGCAGCTTGATCAGGGCGACGGCGGCCACGATTGCGGCGAGGCCCAGGGGCACGTTGATCCAGAACGCGTACCGCCAGCTCAGGGTGTCGGTGAAGAGGCCGCCGAGCAGCGGGCCGGCCACGGAGGACAGGCCGAACACGGCGCCGATGAAGCCCATGTACTTGCCGCGATCACGGGCCGGGATAACGTCGGCGATGATGGCCTGCGACAGGATCATCAGCCCGCCGCCACCGAGGCCCTGGATGAACCGGCCCGCGATCAGCCACTCCATCGACATGGCGAATCCGCCGATGGCCGACCCGAACACGAAGATGCTGAGGGCGATGACGAACAGCGACTTGCGGCCGATGAGGTCGCCCACCTTGCCGTAGACCGGCATCACGATGGTGGAGGCGAGGATGTACGCGGTCGCCACCCAGAGCATGTGGTTCACGCCGTCGAGCTCGCCCACGATGGTGGGCAGTGCGGTGCCGAGGATGGTCTGGTCGAGGGCGGAGAGCAGCATCGCCACCATCAGGGCGGCGAAGATGAGGTTGACACGGCGCTTGGTGAGGCCGGTGGCGGGGTCGTCGACGGCCGCGGGGGCCGCCTTGCTGATGTCGGGTTCGGTGGTCATGCGTTCCTCGAGGAGTCGGGCGTGCGTCGGGCGGATGGAGATGAGGGGGAGTCTGTGGGGTCGGCCGGCGGAACGGGGTGCGCCGCGGCGGCGGTGCGAAGCGACTCGAGAGCCTCGGTGACGTAGGTGCCCACCGGGGAGCGAGAGCCCGATCCGCGGCTCCACCGCTGCATGGCGAGCCGGATGACGCCGCCCACGAGCACCACGACGGCCCAGGCGCGCTCCTCGCGCTCGGGCTCGGGCACCACGCCCTCGGCGTCGAGCAGCCGTCGGGCCGCCTCGGCGAGTTCGGCCTCAATGTCGCCCAGGGTCTGGAAGTCGCGCGCGAGCAGGTGCGGATTCTCGAGCATCACCCGCCGTTTCTTCATCTGGTACTCGGCCGAGCCGAGGTCGAAGGCGCTCAGCTCCTCGATCACGGCCTCGACCAGCGTCTCGACGACGCCGACCCCGGCGCGCCACGAGATGTGGCCGAACCCGAGGCGGGGGAAGGCGCGGGAGTTGCCGAGCACCGCGTCCTCCTTGCCGGCGTAGTAGTTGAAGAACGTGCGGCTGGTGATGTCGGCGCGGGCGCTGATGGCCTCCACGGTGACGTCGGCGAGCGGTTGCTCGGCCGCGAGCTCGACGGCGGCCACCTCGATGGCCCTGGCCGTCTCGCGCTTCTTGCGCTCGCGGAGGCCCGGCTGCTCGGCGTCGCCGGACGCGGCTGTCGGGGCGGCGGAAGTCGTGGTCACGGAGAAATAATTGCACACGGTAAAACTTTTCGCAATGCGAAGCGAAGGCGCTCACGGCGGCCGTCGCCGTACCGTCCTAGAGTCGACGAGATGGATGCCTGTGCCCGACTCTGCTCGCTCGTCGGCGAGATCGTCGAGAACGCGCCCGATGCGTGGTCGGCCCGTCGTCTGATGGTGGAGATCGGCGTGCAGGCGGCGGGGGTGCGCCGCGGTCCGTTCTGGCTGATCGACGCCGCCACGGGAGGCCGCAACGTGATCCGCGGCACGGGTTTCGCCCCGCCGTTCGACGACGCCACCCGGGGTCAGGCGCGCCACTTCGCGGGCATCGTGGCGGTGGCGGCGCGCCTGGGCCCGGGCATCGCCCGGCGGGCGAGCATCGTGCTCGGCCGCGATCATCCCGACTCCGCCGACGGGCGGTTGACGGATGCGGCGGTGCAGTTCGCGCGGTTGCTCAGCTCGGGTGAACTGACGCGATCGGAGGCGGCCGACTGGCTCGCCCGGCGTATGTGCGCAGCCGGCCCGGCGGGCTCGGTCACGCCGTAGGCTGGATGCGGAGCGAAGCGACGAGGAGACGAAGATGGTGCGGCGGCGCGTGAAGCGACCTCGCTGGTTGGCCAGCGGCGAGCCGATCGCACCCCCCGAGCCCCTCTCGGCCGACGAGATCGACGCCGCCATCGCCGACGGCGTGCTGATCGCCCGGTTCTCGGCTGTTCTGGCGCTGAAGAACCGCCTCATCGTGGCCGCCCTCCGTGACGACCGGTCGTTCGAGGCGAGCACGGCCGCCGCCTACGCCCGGGAGGTGCTGGAGGAGCTCGCGCTCGAGCAGGAGCACAACTCCGAGCACGCCAGCGAGGTGATCGAAGAGGCCCAGAGCGACCGCGGCGTGGCCCGCCACCAGCACGACTACAAGGCGCGCGACGTCGACATGCTCGGCGCCCGACGCCGGGTGTACGAGGAGGTGGCCCAGCGCATCCGTCGCGACTCGGCCGACGACGTGGCGGTCGCCCTGCTCGTCGACGACGCTCGCACCCGGGCCTGGGAGGAGATCTCGCGCGAGATCGAGTCGAGACTCGACCGGGTGCGCGTGGCCGCCGACGTGGTGGTCGACGACGACTACCGCCGGCACCGCGCCGAACGGATGCGCCGCGTACGCGAGTTCGACCTCTGGGAGCTGGCCGACAGCCGGTACAAGCGACCGCGGCGCTGACCCGCCGCGGGCAACCGGTCGGGGAGCGGCGGCGAACCTCGGGTGCGAGTACATTCGTGACCGGGAGGACGCACCGTGCCCGATGAGATCGCCGACGCTTTCACGACGCTCGCCGCTGCCCTCCGCCCGGATGCGGTCGAGGTCGACGAGACGCGCTTCCTCCGGGGCGATGCCGGGGCCGCCCTGCTCCGGAGCGATCGCGTGCGCCGCCTGGCCGACACGGGGTCGTTCGCGCACGGTACGGCGGTCGCGGGTGCCAGCCGGTGGGATGTGCTGGTGGTGCTGCGGGGCGCGAGACCGCGCACCCCGGCCCGTTCGCTGGACGCCCTCCAGGCCGCGCTCGTCGAAGGCGTCGGGGCGGGCGGAGAGCCGGCCCGCGCCCTCGCCTCCTTCGCCCCGAGGGTCGAGAACGCCGATTCGGTGGTCGTCGAGCGTCCGGGTACGGCGGGTCTTCAGCTCCGGCCGGCCTACGAGGTGGCCGGCTCCGCCGGCGGTCAGGACGTGGATGGCGCAGCGCTGTGGGTGGCGGATGCGGCACATCGGTGGGTTCAGCACCTTCCGGAGGCGCGCGAACTGCTGCTCTCGCGGGTAGACGACGGGGGAGCGTTGCGTGACCTCATCCGATTGCTGTTGGCGTGGAAGCACACTCACGGGGTCGCCGTCTCGTCGTACTACCTCGAGACCGTAGCTCTCCGGCAGTCGTTGCAGCAGCGGTCGTTCAGTCTGCTCTGGGATGTGTGCTGGGTGTGGGAGCGGCTCTCCTCCGACGGGTTGCGCCCGCTTCCCGACCTCACCAGCCCGTCGGGGGTGCAGCTCGTGCGGGCCACGGCGTCGCTCGGGCGATCGCTGGAGGCCCAGTTCCCCGTCGAGCGCGCGGCCTCCAGCGCCCGGGGTGCGGTGAACGCCTATCTCGACGGCGATTCCGGCACGGCCCGGCGGTATCTGACCGCGGTGTTCGGGGCGGCATTCCCCGCGCCCGAGCTCTGACGGTGCCGGGCGACGGGTGGCCCGAGCTCTGACGGTGCCGGGCGACGGGGTGCCCGGGCCTCGGCGGCAAGGGGGCGGTCGTCGCGGCGCCTCGGTGGTACCGTCGCCCGCATGACCACGCCCCGCGCCGCTCTCGTGTACAACCCCATCAAAGTCGACCTCGATGCTCTGAAGACCGCGGTCTCGGCCCAGGAGTCGGCATCGGGCTGGGGCGAGACCCTCTGGCTGGAGACCTCGGTCGACGACCCGGGTCAGGGGCCGGCGAAGAAGGCCCTCGAGGAGGGTGTCGACCTCGTGATCGCCGCCGGGGGAGATGGAACGGTTCGCGCCGTCGCCGAGGTCCTGCACGGCTCCGGGGTACCCGTGGCCCTGCTGCCCTCGGGCACCGGCAACCTTCTCGCCCGCAACCTCGACTTCACGCTCGACGACGTCGAGAACGCCCTGCAGACCGCCTTCACCGGCCACGACCGGCCGATCGATCTCGGGCTCGTGCGCATCCGGCACGAAGACGACACGGTGACCAAGCACGCCTACCTCGTGATGGTGGGGCTCGGACTCGACGCGAAGATGCTCGCAGCCACCGACGACGAGCTCAAGGCCAAGGTGGGCTGGCTCGCCTACGCCAAGGCCATCGTGACGGTGCTGCGCGACAAGAACCAGCTGCGTCTGCGGTACAGCCTCGACGGCAAGCCGGCGCGGAGCGTTCGCGCGCACACGATCATGGTTGGCAATTGCGGGTCGTTGCCGGCGAACATCCTGCTGCTCCCGGATGCGGCCGTCGACGACGGCCTGTTCGACATCGTGCTGCTGAGGCCGGAGGGGTTCTTCGGGTGGCTGCAGATCATGGGCAAGATCTTCTGGGAGAACGGCGTGCTGCGCCGCACCTCCGTGGGCCGCCGCCTGATGGGCTCGGCGCGCGAGGTGCGGGCGCTCAACTACCTGCGGGGCAAGGAACTCGTGCTGCGGCTGCAGCGCCCCGAGGAGATCGAGCTCGACGGCGACGGGTTCGGCACCGCCATCGCCATGAAGACCTGGATCGACCCGGGCGCACTGCTGGTGCGGATGCCGGCCCACGTGGGCTGACCCATACACCAAGCGAACTAGAGAATCAATCCCTGAGTAGCCTGACGGCCTTATTGCTAGTCTGTCTAATTATCAGACGGCTCGGTCGGAAGGACTCGCCATGGCACTTCTCACGAACATCACGGCAGCCAGGGCACCCCGCATCGAGGAGGGCGCGCCCAGCGCCTCCATCGCCGCGCCGCTGAACTGGTCGACCCCGGAGTCGAAGCTCTGGATCGCGGCCCGCCGGGGCGAGTACGCCGGCATGATCGAGTACACCGAGGGCCACTTCATGGCCACCGGGGCCACCGGCTTCGATCTGGGCGCCTTCAGCAACCTCACCCAGGCGATGGAGTCCGTCGATCGCGGGGCCCTGCCCGGCCGTCTGCCCGTCGGGGTGCTCTCGAACGTGGCGATCGTGTCGGCCGTCGTCGCGCTGTCGATGGTGGGCATGGGCCTGACGGTCATCGCCGCCTGACCGGTCACAGCGCGCCGCGTTCCGCCTTCTTGGTTCGGGGGCGACGGGCGTAGTCCCGGGCGCGGCCGCTGGACAGCGCCACCAGGATCAGGATGTCCAGCGACACCCCGATGAGGTTGGTGCCGAGGGTGATCCTCGCTCCGCCCAGGTGGTCGACCAGCGCGATCAGCAGGTTGATGGTGCTGAACGTCATCACCATCACGCGCGCCACGTTGCTGCCGAAGAACATCACCACCCCGAACAGCACCTGGGCGAGCCCGAACGCGGCCGACACCCCCACCAGCACCCACAGCACCAGATCGCTCGGGTCGATGTCGCTCGGCATCGGATCGCCCGTGTCGATCGAGACGAGGTCGCGGGCCCCGTTCCAGTCGAACAGCACGGTGGCGATGAGCAGCAGCGGAGTGAAGGCGCGCAGCACCACCACGGCGGCCCCGAACACGATCGGAGCCGGACGCCGCACGGTCTTGTCGGGCACCGGGGAGGGATTGGAACCCACGTGCGGTGTCGGCACCGGCGCCTCCGCCGCGGCGACGGCGGCGGCCGACGGGGTGACGGCCCGCAGGTCGATGACCGGCAGATCGCCGTCGGTGACGATCGCGTCGCCCCCGCCGTTCCGCGAGTGGTACCCCGTGGCGAAGTCACGCAGCACCTCGACGGCCACGGCCGGATCGGCCTCCCGCACGGTCGTCACGATGTGGTCGCGCTCGACGTCGGTGTTCTCGTCGATCTTGTGGGTGATCTGCAGGGTGAACAGCGAGAAGCCGACGGCCCGGTCGTAGGTGCCGGCCGCGAGCCAGTCGGTGGCGTGCCCTCCCGGCAGCAGCCAGCCCTCCGGGCACCGCCAGAACCGAACGTGGTGGCGCTTGGCGGGATTGCCCTTCACCTCCTGCTGGTAGGCGAAGTCCTGGTTGCGGCCGAACAGCATCAGCGGGCTCACCGGAGCCTCGTGGTAGCTCTGCCGCAGCACGGTCGACGACACGATCCGCAGTCCGCTCACCAGCGAGAGGTCGTCGGCCCTGGTCCACCCTGCGGCCTGCATGGCCGTGTGCAGCTGCTGCTCCGAGCCGAGCAGCCCGAGGTTCACCGGGTCGCCGAGCAGTCCGTCGCTCGTGCGGGTGCGACCGATGAAGTAGTTCGGAACGTAGATGTTGGTGAGGATGCGGTGCAGACGCGGCAGGGCGATGTAGGCCACCAGAACCCAGAACACGAGGTAGAACCACACCTGGGCCCAGCCCGACTCGAAGCCCTCGGTGAGCACCAGGTAGGCCAGCCACACGGCGGCCACGCCGGCCACCACGAAGAAGAGGTTGTCGAGAACGGCGCTCAGCGACACGCGACGGTGCCGGGTGCGCGGGCCGTGCCCGGGCACGCGCTCGGCCGCGCCGGTCGCGCCGGGTGCTCCGGCCGCACGGGTCGCGCCGGGTGCTCCGGCCGGCGGATCGCCGTCGATCGTCTCGGGCATGCCCCCCACGATAGCGGTGCGCCGCGCCCGGGGTCAGGCCCCGCCGTCGCCGGCCGGCCGCAGGTCCTCCACGCGGGTGCGCGGCATCAGGAGGGTGACCACGGCGGTCGCCACCGCCACCACCGCCACCGCCGTGAACACCGCCCCGGATGCGGCCACGATGGCCACCGGGTCGCCCGCTCCGGCCGCCGCACCGGGGGCGCCGCTCGCGGTGCCGCCGGCATCCGTCGCCCCGCTCATGGCGGCCTGCGCGAGGATGCCGTTCGCGATGGCGCCGAACACGGCCACCCCCACGGCGCTGCCGATCGACCGGGCGAAGAGGTTGCTGCCGGTCACCACGCCGCGCTCGTTCCAGGCCACGCTCGACTGGGCCACGATCACCCCGGGGGTGGCGGCCAGACCGAAGCCGAGGCCGATCACGAAGCAGGGGATGGCCACGCCGGCCACCGACGGGGTCGCGGCCAGCAGGGCCAGGGCGACCGTGCCGACCACCGAGATGCCGATGCCGATCAGCATCGTCGAGCGGAAACCGATGCGGGTGTAGAGCCGTCCGGCCTGAGACGCCGACACGGGCCAGCCGAGTGTGAGGGTGGCCAGTGCCAGACCCGACAGCAGTGGCGAGACGCCGATGGAGCCTTCGAGATAGGTGGGCACGTAGGAGGTGAGCCCGATGAGCATCGCGCCGATGCCGAGGCTCACCAGCGTGGTGGTGAGCAACAGTCGGCGGGAGACCACCCAGAGCGGCAGAACCGGCTCGGCGGCACGACACTCCACGAGAACGAAGCCCACGATGGTGAGGAACGCCAGCGCGAAGGCGCCGAGGCTCGGCGGCGAGATCCAGCCCCAGGCCTGGTCGCCCTCGAGCAGCCCCAGGATGAGTGCGGTCATGCCCACGGTGAGCAGAGCGGCCCCCGCGTAGTCGATGCGGTGCGGGCGGCGCTCGATGCGCTCGTGGAAGTGGCGCACGAGCATCCAGCCGGCCACGAGGCAGAGCGGGATGTTGACGAAGAAGATCCAGCGCCACGAGGTGAACTCCGAGAACAGCCCGCCCAGCGTGGGGCCCACCACCGACGAGACCGCCCAGACGCTCGCGATGTAGCCCTGCACCTTGGCGCGCTCGGTGACGGAGTAGATGTCGCCGGCGATGGTGATGGCCATCGGCTGCACGGCGCCCGCACCGAGACCCTGCAGGGCGCGGAAGGCGATGAGCGCCGGCATGCTCCAGGCGAAGCCGCAGAGGATCGACCCCACCAGGAACAGGCCGATGCCCACCAGGATGACCAGCTTCCGCCCGATCATGTCGGAGAGCTTCGCGTAGATGGGCACCGAGACCGCCTGCGCCAGCAGGAAGATGGAGAACAGCCACGGGAACTGGGCGAAGCCGCCGAGGTCGTCGACGATGGAGGGCACGGCTGTGGCGAGGATGGTGCCCTCGATCGCCACGAGGCCCGTGGTGACCATGAGGGCGGCGAGCACCGGGCCGCGCTCGCCGCGGAGACCGATGCCGGGGGGCTTGGGCTTGGGCTTGGTGCGCGGGGTCATGCCAGGGGTGTGGCGGAGTCGAGGTGGGTCTGCACCGCGGTGAGCAGACGCTGGAAGGCGTAGGGGGCTTCGCGCAGCTCGGCACGGCCCGCGATGGGGGCGGCGCGGTGCCAACGGGCGGCCACGTTCACGATCTCGTGCTCGATCAGGGTGTCGGTGGCGGCGTGCCCGCCGGCGGGCCCGGCGGCGCCGGCGTGCTCGGCGGCGGTTCGCACGCGGTACTCGGCGCGGTACCACCACTCGCCCTGCACCACGAGGGTTCGCGCGGGCTCGTCGACGAGGGGCGCGGCCGGGGCGAGCTCGGCTCGGAGGGCGCGGAAGACCGCATCCGGAGTCGCGTCGAGATGGCCGGCGAACGAGCGCAACACCGTGTGCCTGGCCGGTCGCTCGAGACCCGTCGCCACCTCAGATGCCCCGCGCGATGGTGACGCGCGTGAGGTAGGGGAGCGGGTAGCGGTCGCGGCCGGCGAGGTCGGGGTGGGTGTCGAGCAGGTCGTCGAGGGCGCGGAACAGGGCCTCGCGATCGGGGTCGTCGAGGGCGATGGTGCTGCTGCGCGAGGCCACGAGGTCGTGCAGCCCGGCGCGGTCGAACTCCTTCACCCAGCGGAACTCGGCGTGGGCGTCGCGCCGCAGCGGTTCGGTGACGGCCGGGCGCACGGTGTCGTACTCCTCGGCGATCGAGGCGCCGACCACGCGGGTGAGGCGGGAGACCCAGTCGGCCGACTCGTCGCGCACGTTCCACACCAGCGCCAGCACGCCGCCCGGTCGCAGTACGCGGGCGGCCTCGCGGCAGGCGGCCTCGGCATCGACCCAGTGCCAGGACTGGGCGAACGTCACCACGTCGGCCGAGGCGTCACCGAGCGGCATCGCCTCGCCGGTTCCCTCGACGGCGAGCACCCCGGGAAGGGCGGCGGCGAGCCGCGAGCGCATCTCGGGGTCGGGTTCGACGGCGGTGACGGATGCGGCCCGGCCCACCAGCGAGGCCGTGAACTTGCCGGTGCCTGCTCCCACGTCGACCACGTCGGGCAGGGCGTCGTCGTCGGTGGCGGCGCGGGAGAGCAGCCACTCCACGGCGTCGTCGGGGTAACCGGGTCGGCCGCGCTCGTACGCCGAGGCGGCTGCGCCGAACGAGAGTGCGAGCCGAGGGTCTTTCGCCATGCGTTCATCCTGCCACCGCACGGGTACCCCCTCGCCCTCGGGCTCTCCTCGACCCGTCGCAAACCGCCCTTTCGGACGCTGTCGAGGGCGGTTTGCGACGGGTCGCAGTCATTCATGCGGGATGCGCGTGGGCGGCCGGGTAGGGTCGAGCGAAGATGAGGGGCGGGCGTCGGAGTCCGGCCCCTGACGACTCGGGAGTGGTGTGATGGGATGGCGGGCCGGTGCGGTGGCGATGCTGCTGGTGGCTGCCGTCGTGGGCACCGCATCCGTGGCGTCGGCCTCGGACTCGGCCTCGGCCGATGCCGAGACCGTGGCGGACGGGGTTGTGGCCGCTGCGCCGGGTGGGGCGGGCCAGGCCGTGGCCGGCGCTGACCTGGTGGGCGGTGGGGGAGCGGGTACCACTGTGGGCGGTGGCGCGGGCGGCGTGGCCGGAGGCGCGGTCGCGCCGACGGCGGGGCCGTCGGGCAGCGCCGGAGCACGCCTGCACACCGGAACGGCCGGTCCCGGCCCGATCGGGTCGGGGAGCACCGTGACGCCGCGGAGCTCCGCGGCCGCCACCCCGGGCGCGAACCCCGGTGCCGGCACGACCACCTCGCCGACGGGCGCCGCCGCACCCGGCGTCCCGGGCGGCACCGGCGCATCCGTCGACCCGGCCTCGGCCGCGGCGAGCCTGCCGGGCGCCCTGCACACCGACGGTGGACGCATCGTGACCGCCGACGGCAGCACCTACGTGATCAAAGGCATCTCGTGGTTCGGCATGGAGACGTCGAACTGCGCGCCGCACGGCCTGTGGTCGATCAGCCTCGACGCCGGGCTCGCGCAGATCGCGTCGATGGGGTTCAACACCATCCGGCTGCCGTTCTCGAACGAGTGCATCGGGCAGTCGGTCACCACGTCGATCAACGCCTTCGAGAACCCCACGCTGGTCGACCTCACGCCGCTCGAGCTGATGGACGCGATCGTGCAGACCGCGAAATCGTACGGCCTGAACGTCATCCTCGACCGGCACCGGCCCGATTCGGCCGCGCAGTCGAACCTCTGGTACACCGACCGGTACCCCGAGTCCGCGTGGATCGCCGACTGGCAGATGCTCGCCGAACGCTACCGTTCCGAACCGAGCGTGATCGGCGTCGACCTGCACAACGAGCCCCACGGCGAGGCCTGCTGGGGCTGCGGCGACGAGTCGGTCGACTGGCAGGCCGCCGCCACCCGGGCGGGCAACGCCGTGCTCGCCGTGAACCCCGACCTGCTCGTGATCGTCGAGGGCGTCGAGCGCCAGAGCGGCGGCGACTCCACCTGGTGGGGTGGCGGGCTGGCGGATGCGGGCTCCGCGCCGGTGTCGCTGGACGTCGCCGACCGCGTGGTGTACTCCCCGCACGACTACCCGGCGTCGATCTTCGCGCAGACCTGGTTCGACGCATCCGATTACCCGGCGAACCTGCCGGGCGTGTGGGATGCGAACTGGGGTTACCTGGCCAAGGAGAACATCGCGCCGGTGCTGGTGGGGGAGTTCGGCTCGAAGCTGCAGACGGAGTCGGACCGGCAGTGGTTCGAGTCGATCGTGGCGTACCTGGCCACCACCGGGATGAGCTTCTCGTACTGGTCGTTCAACCCGAACAGCGGCGACACGGGTGGCATCGTGCAGGACGACTGGGTGACACCGCAGGCGGAGAAGGTGGCCGCACTGGCGCCGCTGATCGGCACGGGCACGGTCGTGACGCCGCACGGGCCGGCGGAGGGGCCGGCAGCCACGGGTACGCCGTCGCCGACCGGGCCGTCGATCCCCGCCCCGACTGCGTCGTCGGTCTCGCCCACCACGACCGGGCCGCGGATCGGCGGCGTGGCCCGCGACGGGGCCCCGGGGCCCGGCGGTGTTCCGTCGACGCCGGGCGGCACGTCCGGGCCGTCGACCGCTCCTGGCACTTCGTCGCCCGCCGTTCCGGCACCGGGCGGGAGCGGCGACCTCACGTCGAGCTGGGCGCTGCAGAGCACTTGGGGCGAGGGCTACGTGGCCGAGCTGACGGTGACGAACGCCGGCGGATCGACCGGGTGGACCGCATCCTGGGCCGACCCGGGCGCCACTTCGGTGGTGAACGCGTGGGGCATGACCTGCTCGCTCGCCGATGGCGTGATCACCTGCACGGGTGCCGACTGGGGCCGCTCCGTGGCGCCGGGCCAGACCATCACCGTGGGTGCGCAAGTGCGCTCCACCTCGCCACCCACCTCGCCCGCCATCACGCTCAGCGCGCGCTGAGCGCTCGCTCGCGCGCGCTCGCGCGCCGTTGCGTCGCGCAAACACGTGTTCAGCCCGCGCTCACGACGTCTTCGTGCGACTCAACGTGCTCGTGGGGTGATGGCGCGGGCCAGAGCGAGGGATGCGCGGTGCGAGGCGAGGCGGGCGAGCGAGGTGCGGCCCCGGCAGAAGCGCACGAACCAGTCGGCTCCGGCACGGGTGCCGAGCAGCAGGTGCACCAGCGCGCGCCGGGACTCGAAGGTGCGCAAGAGGGCGGCGCCCACGACCTGCTCGGGTTCGAGCACGGCCTGCACGCGGCGTTCGTAGCGCTCGAGTGCCGGCATCCGTTCGCCGTCGATCGCGTGGTCTCGAGCGGCCGCGGCGGCCGCCTCGCCCGCCCACAGTCCCGAGCGCAGGGCGAACGAGATGCCCTCGCGGGTCCACGGTTCGAGCAGGCCGGCGGCGTCTCCGGCCACCAGCACCCGACCGCGCCGGAGCGGCGACCCGGGCGTGCGCCACTGCGTGAGATGCCCCGACGAGTGCAGCGTCTCGGCCCCGGCGAGCCCCAGGTGCTGCCGCCACGCCGCGAGGTAGGCGCGGGTCTCGTCGGGCGAGCCCTTCTCCTGGATGACCCCGACGGTGAGCGAGTCGCGCTTGGGGAACACCCAGGCGTAGCTTCCGGATGCGGCGCCCCAGTCCAGTTGCACCCGGTCGCGCCAGGCGTCGGCCTCGGCCGGCATCGCCACCTCGTCCTCAAGGCCAAGGTCGACGCCGCCGAGCTGCACACCCACGTGGCGGGCCACGCGGCCGCTGGTTCCGTCGGCGCCGATCACGATGCGCGCGGTAGCCGTGCCGTGGGCCGTGCGCACCTGCACCGTGCCGTCGTCGCGCGGCTGGATCTCACGAACGGCCACACCGTCGACGAAGCGGGCACCCGCATCCGTCGCCGCCTCGGCGAGAGCCTGATCGAGCACCGAACGCCGCACCATGGCCAGGTACGAGGCAGGGCGCTTCACGACCAGCCGGCGGCGGAACCGGTCGGTCACCACCGATTCGCACACGCTCGACTCGACGGCGCGCCGGGCGCTCTCGGGCAGCAGCTCGAGCGACTCGCCGAGCAGGCCGCCGCCGCAGGTCTTGTAGCGGGGAAAGCTAGCCCGGTCGAGCAGCAGAACGGATGCCCCCGCCTCGGCGGCGGCGCGGGCGGCACTCGAGCCGGCGGGCCCGGCGCCCACGACCACCACGTCCCACACCAGACCGGCGGCAGCCCACTCGGCCCCCACCTCGGACGGCGGACTCAGGTGCTCGGGCATGCCCCGAGCCTACGTGGCCCCCGCCCCCGCCCTCGCAGACCAGATCCGTCGATTTCCGCCCTTCCCGGCAGGTTTTGGGGCGGAAATCGACGGATCTGGTTGTGCCAGGTCGGGATGATCCGAGGAGGCGGTGGTAGCGTCGCGCTCATGCTGCGGCTCGCCGACATCGCGCCCGAGGGCATTCTGCTGGCGGGCGCGGGGCGGGCCATCCTGCTGCAGATCGCGTTGCCTGCGGTGGGGTACGGGGTGGCGCGGCACAGCGATTTCGCGGCGCGGCCGATGGCACGGCTGAACTCGACGCTGAGCTACATCTACGCCCTCTCGAACGGCGATGCCGACGACGTGCGCCGCATGCGCCGGGCGGTCAACCGCGCCCACGCGCCGGTGCGCAATCCGCCGCGCCCGGCCGGGCAGGCCACCGGGCCCGCCGCGGCCACGACGTCTGCCTCGGACGTGGAGCCCACCTCCGCCGGGGATGCGGCGACGACCCCCGCGCAGAACGCGGCGCCCGCCTCCGCCGGGGTAGCGGATGATGTCACCGGGCTGGGTGCGGAAGACGCACTTCGCGCTAGCCGGATCGCGGATGATGCCCCGGCGGGTGCGGGTGCGGGTGCGGGTGCGGGTGCGGGTGCGGGTGCCGCGCCGGCGGGTGCGGACGCCGGGCCGCGGGCGGGCGACCCCGCGTTCGACGCGCGCGATCCCGAGCTGCAGCTGTGGGTGGCCGCGACGCTGTACGACACCGCGATCACCGTGTACGAGCGGGTGTTCGGCGCGCTCGACGACGAGAGCGCCGAGGCCGTCTACCGCGAGTACGCCGTGCTCGGCACCGCCTTGCAGATGCCGCCTGGGTTGTGGCCCGAGAGCCGGGCCGCCTTTCGTGAGTACTGGAACGGCATGCTGCCCCGCCTCACCGTCGACGCTCCCGTTCGGCAGGTGGCCCGGGATCTGCTGAGGGCCGAGAAGGCCGCCCTGCCCGTCCGGATGGCGATGCCGATCGCGCGGCTCGCGACCGTGGGGCTGCTGCCCCCGACTGTGCGAGCCGCCTTCGGCCTCCGCTGGACCCGGCCGCAGCAGCGCCGGCTCGACCGGCTGTTCGCGCTGGTGTCGCCGGTGTACCGGGCGCTGCCCGCGCGCATCCGTCGCCTGCCCCAGCGCCACTACCTCGGCAACCTCGCGAAACGGTACCCCTGACCACCCTCCGCTGAACTACCGCCACCGCCGGGCCGCGGCCGACCGCCGCAGTCGACGGATCACGGACACGTGCCCTTAAGCTTCCCGACGCCTGGCCTTCATCCGGTACCGGGATCGTGCGGACATGACTGCGCGTGCCGGACTGGGCCTCCTCGTGGCCGGCATGCTGGCGCTCGCCGCCTGGATCGGCGTGGGCGCGCTCTCCGCCCCCGGGGCCGAGCGCCCGGCTGCGGCGGTGGAACCGGCCCCGGTGCTGCAGGCCCTGCCGCTCGGCGGCACCGTGCCCGATGCTCAGAGTCCGGATGCCGCGGGCTCACCGAGCGGATCCGACACCGCAGCGACCGCCCCGCCCGGTGGGAGCGACGTCACCGCAGCGATGCCCGGAACCGTGGCCGAGAGCCCCGCCGGCCGCCCGGCCGCCGCCCCCGCCGTCACCCTCGTCGACGGGGCCTGGGCCGACGCCGTCGCCGCTCGCACCGGCATCCCGCCTCGTGCGCTCGTGGGCTACGCCGCCGCCGCCCTCACCCTGCTCGTCGAGCAGCCCTCCTGCGGACTCGGCTGGAACACCCTCGCGGCCCTCGGCGACGTCGAGTCGGGCCACGGTACGCACGGCGGCTCGGCCATCGACGACTCGGGTACCACCCGACCCGCCATCCAGGGTCCCAGCCTCGACGGCACCGTGTACGACGGCATCCCCGACACGGATGGCGGCGCCTACGACGGCGACGCCCGCTGGGATCGCGCGGTCGGCCCCCTGCAGTTCATCCCCGAGACGTGGGCGACGTGGGGCGCCGACGGCGACCTCGACGGCCGCGCCGACCCGCAGCAGATCGACGACGCCGCGCTCGCCGCCGCCCGCTACCTCTGCCACTACGGCGCGCTGACCGACCCCG
The DNA here is from genome assembly GCF_041927335.1 of Herbiconiux liangxiaofengii. Taxonomy (NCBI): domain Bacteria; kingdom Bacillati; phylum Actinomycetota; class Actinomycetes; order Micrococcales; family Microbacteriaceae; genus Herbiconiux; species Herbiconiux liangxiaofengii. The sequence continues at coordinate 43,560 of NZ_JBHFHD010000010.1, forward strand.
GCACCTGGCGCACCGCCGTGTTCGCGTACAACCACGTGGAGAGCTACGTCGACCTCGTCGCGACCACGGCGAACTCCTACGCGGCCTGGGCGGTCGAAGGCACCGCCGAGGGCTCCGCCGGATGACGGTTCCGCCGCCCGGCAGTCCCGACGGGTCGCCGGCCGAACCCACCGGCGCGCGGGCCGACGGCGGGTACGGCCTCATCTCGGGTCGCTACCGGCTGGGGGAGCTGCTCGGCAGCGGTGGCTCGGCATCGGTGTTCCAGGCGGTGGACGTCGCGACCGGCGAGAGGGTCGCGCTGAAGATCCTGCACCCCCATCTGTCGCGCTCCACCGCGGCGCGGGAGGCCTTCTTCGTCGAGGCGCGGGCGGCCGAACGCCTGCTGCACCCCAACATCGTGCGCGTGCTCGGGGTGGGGGTGCACCGCCTCGGTGGGCACCCGGCGGGCCCGTCGGATGGCGGCGCCCCGCGAAACGGCGACCCCCACGGCCGCAGCGGCAGCCACCGCGGCGACGAGCCCGGCGAGGTCGCCGACGGCGCCGACGGCGACGACTCCGCGGGGGAGCCCCGCGCCTGGATCGCCCTCGAACTCGCGCCGGGCGTCACGCTCGCCGAGGAGGTGGAGCGCCTGGGGCGGCTGCCGGTGACCGAGGCGCTGGCGGTGGCCGACGGCGTGCTCACGGCGCTCGAGTACGCCCACGACGCCGGCCTGATTCACCGCGACGTCTCGCCCGCGAACGTGATGCTCGCGCGGGACCCCCGCGGACGGCTGCGGCCCTCCGGCGTGCGCCTGCTCGACTTCGGGCTGGCCGACGCCGCCGGCCGGGCCGCGGTGGGCGCCGATGTGCTGCGCACCCCCGGCGCCACCGCCCCTGCGGGGGTGCTCGGCAACGCCAACTACGTCTCGCCCGAGCAGGCCAGAGGCCTCCCGGTCGACGAGCGGGGCGACGTCTACCAGCTCGGCGCCACGCTGTACTTCGCCCTCGTGGGCCGCCCCCCGTTCGTGCGCGACAGCGTCGTCGCCACGCTCGCCGCCCATCAGGATGCGCCGCCGCCGGTGCCGTCGGTGGCCCGGCCGGGCGTGTTGCGTGCCGTCGACCGGATCGTGGTGAAGTCGCTCCTGAAAGACCCCGCCCTGCGGTTCTCGTCGGCCGCCGAGATGGCGGTCGCCGTGCGCGCCGCCGCAGCGCGGGCGGCCGCCGCCGACGGCGGACGGGTGCCGCCGGTGGGCGGAGCTCCCGCGCATCCTGGGTCCGGTGGTGCCGGCGGCGATGCCGCGACCGTCGTGTTCGGCGCCGCGGCCGTCTCCGCCACCGGGTCGTTCGCGGCCGGCCGAGGAACGGCGACGTCTTCAGGGGCACCGGTGTCGACCGCCGACGCCGTGACGACCGCCCTCCCCACGGCACGGTCGAGGCGGGGGGCCGCGCCCGGCGGCGCATCGGGGGCGGGTGGGATGCCGCCGGGCGCTTCGGCGACCGGCACCCGCCCGCCGACCGGCCAGCGCCCGGCAACCGGCCGGCGCGCTGGAGCCGGACAGGGTTCGGGACTCGGCGCCCACACCGGATTCGGGGCAGGCGCCGGATCCGCGCCCACCGGACTCGGCTCGGGCTCGGCGCCCGGCTCGGCAGGCCCCTCCGGCCCCGCGGGCACGGCCTCCGCCGCAGCCCTGCCCCGCCACGGAGCTCTGGCCCTCTGGCTCGTCGCCGGCCTGGTGCTCGTGCTGCTGGTGACGGCCTGGTCGCTGACGGCCACCGGCGCCGGCCCTGCCCCCTTCGCGGCCCCCACGGCCAGCGCGCAACCCTCCGCCGCACCCGCGCCGACCACGGCGGCTCCGCCCGTGCAGCCGGTGTCGGTGCCACTGCGCGCCGTGCCCGCCCTGGTGAACGGCACGCTGGACGCTGCCCAGGCCGCTCTCTCGGCGGCGGGGCTCGCTCTCGGAGCCGTGGCTCAGGAATCGTCCGCGCATCCGGCCGGCACGGTGCTGCAGGCCGACCCGGCGGAGGGTTCGCAGCTCGCCGAAGGCACCGCCGTGAACCTCGTGGTGGCGTCGGGTTCCAACGTCGTCCCCGAGCTCGCCGGCAGCGACCAGTCAGCGGCCGTGCAACGGCTGCGGGACTCCGGCTTCAGCGCGACCACGTCGACAGCTCCCAGCGCAACCTCCGCTGCGGGTCAGGCACCCCCCGGAACCGTGCTCGCGATCACTCCCGCCGCCGGAACGGTGCTGCCCCTCGGCTCCACGGTCGCCCTCGTGATCGCCCCCGCACCGGCCGCGACGCCGACCCCGGTGGCCACCCCGTCGCCGACACCGGCATCCACACCACCGCCCACCACCACGCCGTCGCCCACCACCGACCCCACGCCACCCCCGAACGCGGGGTGAACCTGGGTGTGGCCTGGCTTTTCTCCATGAGGGGGAAACGCCTCCTTCACACCGTGGACTCCGGCCGTTCATCCGGCGACCGGAGCATCGGGCGCATGGCTGGTGGCTCGTGACGGATAAGGACGTCTTTCAGACGATTGAGGACGTCCTCCTCGAGAACGAACGCACCGACGTCATAGCCCCTGTCGGCCACGACGAGTTCGTGGGCGATCGCGTCGCCGGTGCGGGTGGCGCGGGAGGATCGGACGGCGCGCCGGGCGACGAGCACGACGGCTCAGGGCGCGAGGGCGCGCCCCGTCGGCGGTCGCTGAAGGCGCGCCGTTCGACCTCCGACACGGTGTTCCAGACGGTGGCCTTCACCGCCGGCGCCACCACCGTGGGCATCATGCTCGCAGTGGGGCTGTTCCTGTCCATCCGGGCGGGCTCGGCGCTCCAGGTGTCGGGCATCTCGTTCCTGTTCGAGCAGGAGTGGTCGCCCGAGACGCAGAAGTTCGGCATCGCGGCGGTGCTGTTCGGCACCGTGACCATCGCGGTGATCGCGCTCTGCGTGGGGTTCCCGCTCGCGTTCGGAACCGCACTGCTGCTCTCCGAGGTCGTGCGCGGCGGGCTCCGGTCGTTCCTGGTGTCGTTGGTCGACCTGATGGCGGCGGTGCCCAGCATCGTGTTCGGGCTCTGGGGCGTGTTCTTCCTGCAGCAGGCCGTCATCCCGGTCTCGCAGTGGATCTCGACCTACTTCGCCTGGATCCCGATGTTCGCGGTGACCGGGGAGGACGGATCGACTCTCACGGAGGCGAGCGCGTTCACCTCGTCGGCCTTCATCGCGGGCATCGTGGTGGGCCTCATGGTCGTGCCCACTCAGGCCTCGGTGATGCGGGAGGCCTTCTCACAGGCCCCCATCGGCGAACGCGAGGGCGCCTTCGCACTCGGGGCCACCCGCTGGGGCATGATCCGAACCGTCGTGCTGCCCTTCGGCCGCGGCGGCATCATCGGCGGCACCATGCTCGGCCTCGGGCGTGCGCTCGGCGAGACCATCGCGGTGTACATGATCATCTCGCCCATCTTCACCATCAACTGGCAGGTGCTGAAGACGGGTACCAACTCGGTCTCGGCCCTCATCGCGCTGCGCTACGGCGAGGCGAGCGAGTTCGGCCTGTCGGCCCTGATGGCCGCCGGGCTGGTGCTCTTCCTGATCACGCTCGTCGTGAACTTCACCGCGTCGTCGATCGTCGCCCGCTCGCGCTCGGGCGCAGAGAGCCTCTGAGCATGACCACCACCTACGAACCGGATGCGCAGCTCGACGAGCTGGTGCTTCAGAGCGAGGGCGACTCCGGCAGCGACGGCGCCGACGTCACCGAATCCGCCGACGTCACCGAGGCCGCTCCGCTCACCCGCATCCCCTCGAACGACGGCGTCGAGATCGGCCCCCGCCGGGGCGTGCGCACCGCCACGCTCGACGAGCGATTCAACATCGTGGGCGCGCTGGCCGGGGGCATCTCCGTCGCGACGCTGCTGTTCGGCTGGATCGGGCCACTCACCGGCATCATCGGCTGGGTGGTGGTGGCCTACGCGGCCTTCATCGGGTTCTACACGGTGCTCGTGTCGCTGCGTTCCGACTTCCAGGAGGTCAAGGACCGCATCGCCACCGTGCTGATGGTGAGCGCCGGGGTGCTGCTGTTCGCCTCGCTGGTCTTCATCGCGGTGTACACGCTGATCCGCGGGTCGGAAGCGCTCCCGTTCCTCAACTTCTTCACCCAGGCCATGGAGATGACCGGCCCGCTCGACCCGCTGTCGTCGGGCGGCATCCTGCACGCCATCGTGGGCACGCTGATCCAGATCTCCATCGCCCTCGCCATCACCATCCCGCTCGGCATCACCACGGCGGTGTTCCTGAACGAGATCGGCGGGCGGTTCGCGCGCTTCGTGCGCACGATCGCGGATGCGATGACGGCGCTGCCCTCGATCGTCGCCGGCCTGTTCGTGTACGCCGCCATCATCCAGCTGATCACCCACCAGCGCTCGGGGTTCGCGGCGGCGCTCGCGATCACGGTGATGATGCTGCCCATCGTCATCCGGGCGTCGGATGTCGTGCTCCGGCTCGTGCCCGGCAACCTGCGCGAGGCCTCGTACGCGCTCGGCACCACCCGCTGGCGCACGGTGTGGCACGTCGTGCTGCCCACCGCCCGTTCCGGTCTCGTGACCGCCGTCATCCTGGGCACCGCCCGCGGCATCGGCGAGACCTCGCCGGTGCTGCTCACCTCGGGCGTCACCGCCGCGATGAACGTGAATCCCTTCTCGGGGCCGATGATCTCGTTGCCGCTGCAGGTGTTCGACTTCGTTCGGTCGCCCGAGCCCACGATGGTGGCCCGCGGTTTCGGCACGGCCGCCGTGCTCATCCTGCTGGTGCTGATCCTGTTCATCGTGGCCCGCATCATCGGCGGCCGGGGCCCCGGCCAGCTCTCCGATCGGCAGCGCCGCGCCGCGGCGGCCGAGTCGATGCGCGACCTGCGCCGCATCACGATGCTCGAGGACCGCATCGCCGAGGGCCGCTACCTGCCGCGTGCGAAAGCCCAGGGCGCCTCGCCGGACGTCGCCGTCGCCGCCCCCGCCATCCCGACCGCCGCCGATGCGGCAACCGAGAACCCGCCCACCCCCGCCACCCCACCCGCACCCACTCCCACCCCAGAGGACGACCCCGCGTGACCCCGAAACCCCGCCGCCTCCGCGCGCTCCTCGCCCTGGCCCTCTCCGGCCTCGTGCTCTCCGCCGTCGTCACGGTGGGTGGGGCCGGCGCCGCTCCCGCCCAGGCCGAGACGTATCCGCCGATCACCGGAACCGGCTCGACCTGGTCGTCGAACGCACTCGACCAGTGGCGCAAGAACGTGTTCTCCAACTACGGCATGACCGTGAACTACTCGGGCACCGGATCCTCCGCCGGCCGGCGCGACTTCATCGCGCAGAGCGTCGACTTCGCGGTGAGTGAGATCCCGTTCCAGAGCGCGCCCGAAGACAACTCGGCTCCCGAGGTGCCCACGACCGGGTACGCCTACATGCCGATCGTGGCCGGTGGAACCTCGTTCATGTACAACCTGCAGATCGGCGGCAAGCGGGTCACGAACCTGCGGCTGAGTGGCGACTCGATCACCAAGATCTTCACGGGGGTCATCACCAACTGGAACGACCAGCAACTGAAGAACGACAACCCCGGCCTCGCGATGCCCGACAAGCCGATCGTGCCCGTGGTGCGGTCTGACGGCTCGGGGTCGACGGCGCAGTTCACCCTGTGGATGTCGAAGCAGCACCCCGACCTGTGGAAGGCGTACTCCCCGTCGGGAGCGTTCACCTCGCAGTACCCGGTGGGCGCCACGATGAAGGCGCAGAACGGCTCGCTGGGTGTGGCCGGCTATGTGTCGCAGGGCTACGGCGAGGGCGCCATCACCTACGTGGAGTACTCCTACGCCAAGAACGCCGGGTTCCCCGTCGCCAAGGTGCTGAACTCGTCGGGCTACTACATCGAGCCGAAGGCCACCTCCGTGGCCGTTGGCCTCCTGTCGGCCACGATCGTGAACGACCCCTCGTCGAAGGACTACCTCACCCAGGTGCTCGACGGCGTGTACAACAGCGCCGACCCGCGCACCTACCCGTTGTCGAGCTACTCGTACATGATCGTGCCGACGCAGACCACGACCACCTTCACCGAGGCCAAGGGCAAGACGCTCGGCGCGTTCGCTCGATACATGCTCTGCGAGGGCCAGCAGCAGGCCGACACCCTCGGGTACTCGCCGCTGCCGCTGAACCTCGTGCAGGCGGGGTCGGAGCAGATCGCGAAGATCCCGGGCGCCGGCGCGACCGGCGTCGACGTGTCGACCTGCAACAACCCCACCTTCGGCGCCGACGGCAGCAACGCCCTGGCGGAGTCGGCTCCGCAGCCGGCCGCCTGCGACAAGCAGGGCCCCGACCAGTGCACCACCGGCACCGGCGGCGCGGCCGAGACGCCCACCGACACCACCGGCTCCGGCGCCGGTGGCACCTCGGCCGACGCCGGCGGCGCAGCGGCAGCGCCGGCCGCGGGCACCGGAGCCGCGGCGGCGGCCGCCGCCACCGGGGCCACCGGGGGAGCCGCGGCCACCTACGACGAGACCGGAGCCCTGATCTCGGGCGGTACCGCCGTGGTCGGCTCGGCGGTGTCGAGTCCGTTCACGCTTCCCGACGCGGGGATGGGCCCGCAGCAGTGGCTCATGGTGGCGGCCGGAGTGCTGCTCCTCGGCGCCGTGCTCGTACCGCCGCTCGTCTCGCGACGCCTCAAACGGGCCGGTCGCGACGCCTGATGTGACCCGTCCGAGGGCCACCGGAAGGGTGTGCCCTCGCACCGCCCCCCGCCGGAAAGCTCCGGGGGTGGCCTCCTTCCCACACCGTTCATCGCGGTGACACCGAGCGCCCATAGTTTTGCGGCGTTCACCACGAATCCTCAGGATTCCCTCTTGGAGCAATCAGTGTCCTCTGCCTCTCGCCACCGTCGCCCCCGGCGTCGTCCCTGGCTCGTCTCGCTGACCGCGGGGGTCGCCGTCGGCCTCCTCGCCGGCGGGGTCTCGGTGGTCGCCGGCATCGGCACCCCGACCTCGGTCGCCCGGGCCGACACCTCCTCGGCGGTGACGGTGGCGGCGAACCAGCAGGACACCGATCTTCAGAACGCCCCGTTCCCCGACCTCGAGGTGACGGTATCGCAGACCCGTGACCTGCAGGCCCAGGGCGTCGAGGTGAGCTGGACCGGCGGCAAGAAGTCGCAGCCCCCGACCGGGCAGGACGGCGGCAGCGACTTCCTCCAGATCATGCAGTGCTGGGGCGACGACGGCAACAACGGCCCCGACCGCACCAAATGCCAGTACGGCGGGTTCGCCACCCCGGGGGCGACGCGCGACTCCTTCCTCAGCACCGCCGAGGTGGCCCCGGAGGACGCCGTGTACACGGTGCCCGGTTCGAGCTTCGCCAACCCCACCTACACGGGCATCCCGTTCTTCGGCGCCAACGGCGACAAAGTCGAGAAGGTGGCTTACAACAAGAACTCCAAGACCACGAGCTTGATCGACAAGGACTACCCGAACGAGGCGAAGATCAACCTCAACTCGAACCAGTTCTTCACCGGCCTCACCACGAACGAGGTGAACTGGGCGGGTTCCGGGGCGAACGGCGAGGGCTCGGTGAAGTTCGAGGTGCAGACCGCGGCGCAGTCGCCCGGCCTCGGCTGCGGCACGCCCACCCTCGTCACCGGCGGCGCCTACGTGGGCAGCTCGTGCTGGCTGGTCGTGGTTCCGCGCGGCTCGGCCGACGTGAACGAGACCAACATCAAGAACTCCGGCCTGCTCTGGGACTCGTGGAAGCACCGCATCGCCGTGAAGCTCGACTTCCTGCCGGTCGGTGTTCGCTGCACCATCGGTTCGAAGGAGCGTCAGCTCTCGGGCAGCGAACTGGCCTCCGAGGCCATCGCCTCCTGGCAGCCGAGCCTCTGCGGCACCAAGGGTGGCGCCGCCTACACCACCATCACCGGGGCGGAATCGGATGCGACGGTCGCCGCGAACGGCACCTCGGTCGCCCCGATGGCGCTCACCTCCCGGGCGCTGAGTGCCCCCGACGTGAAGGACTCCCTGACCTACGCGCCCATCGCCCTCACCGGCGTGTCGATCGCCTTCGCCATCGACAGCGAGATCACCGCGCTGGGCAGTGTGCCCGACGACGTCGCCGGGAAGGCCAGGCTGCCGTTCGAGTCGATGAAGCTCACGCCGCGCCTGATCGCGAAGCTGCTCACCTACTCCTACCTCGACTCCCTGCCCACCGGTGCCGACAAGTCGCATCTGGGCTACAAGAGCCCCGACAGCCCGGGCAAGAACGCCCGCAACCTCACGACCGACCCCGAGTTCCTGAAGATCAACGACCCCGCCTGGGCCTACCAGTCGATCTCCGCGGCATCCGTCGCCGACCTGCTGGTGCCGCAGGGCCGGTCGGACACCGCCCGGGCGCTCTGGACCTACGTGCTGAGCGACCAGGACGCCGTGGACTTCCTGATGGGCAACGACGACGGCAACGGCATGTTCGTGAATCCGTGGAGCTCGATGAACCCCGACGTCTACGCCTCGGTGGCGGGCACGACGACCGGCGTGCTCACGTATCCGCGCGACGACTTCCCGAAGGCCGACCCGACGGAGCAGCCGGCCAAGAGCACCGGGGACGCCGCGGTGAACCTGGTGACCTGGCGCCCCTACACGAACGACCTCGCCACGAGTGCCAACCTGGTGCTCCGCGGCGACGGCCAGATCCTCGGCCCGTGGGACCCGAACTCGATGCCGCAGAAGTACACCAAGACCTCGCGCAGTCTCGCCGGTTTCCAGCGTGTGATCGGCCTCACCGACACCGCCGCTGCGGCGAAGTACCAGGTGGTCTCGGCCAGCCTGCGGAACCCGGCCGGGGAGTTCGTGACCCCCGACACCCAGTCGCTCTCGGCCGCCGCCGCGGCGATGACCGCCGACCCGGCGCAGGCGCAGGTGTACCGCTTCGATCCCACCTCCGACCAGGCCAAGGGCGCCCCGAGCGCCTACCCGCTGACGCTCCCGGTGTACGCGGCAGTGAACCCGTCGATGTCGGATGCCGCGGTGCGGGCCGACTACGCGAACTTCATCAACTACGCGGCCACGGCCGGGCAGGAGCCCGGAACGGCCCTCGGGATGCTGCCGGAGGGGTACGCGCCCATCCCGGCAGGCTGGCAGGAGCAGGCCCTGGCCGCCGCGGCCCGCATCGCGGCCGGGCCGGCGAAGCCCTCGGCGGCTCCCACCCCGAAGCCGACGGCCCCCGCAGCGGCCACGGCCCCCGTCGCTCCGGCGGCGGCCCCCGCTGCGGCGCCGGCCCCCGCCCCGGCTCCGGCCGCCGATCCCGCTGCTACCGGAACGGTGGCGACCGCGCTCGTCGGCAAGCCCACGCCCGCCGACAAGCAGCTCGGCGCGCTCTCCGCGGCCGTACCCATCGCCCTCCTCGCCGGACTGCTCGCCGCCTTCGCGGTGCCGGTCCTCACCCGCATCCGGAGACGTCTGTGATGCCCCCAGTTCTTGGAGAACGTCCGTACGGCCATGACGGCCGTGCGGACACCAAGTCGAAGCCTTCGCGTCGCGGATGCTCGAAAACCCATCCCGAAAGGAACCTCACCTCGTGAAGATGAAGAAAGTCGTTGCGCTCGGCGCAGCGGTCGGCGTCGCACTCGCGGGCCTCGGCCTCGCCCTCCCCGCGAACGCGGAGCCCGTCTCCAACGGATACGTCCTCGTCGGCTCCGACACCCTCCAGGACTCCACGAACGCCCTGATCAACGGAACCTCCCTCGGTGGAGCGCCCGTGCGGGTCACCTCGGCCGGCAGCACCCTGGGCTCGTTCGACGCCTTCGGTTCCACCGCCATCCAGACCAAGAGCGGCGGCCAGTACTTCGGCCGTCCGGCCGGCTCGGGAGCGGGCGTCAACGCGCTCCGCGCCTCGATCACCGGAAACGCCTATACGGGCAACGCGGCCGTGCCGGCCCGCGTGATCACCGGCCAGGTCGACATCGCCCGTTCCTCCAGCGGTGCGGGCTCCAACGCCAACTCCAACGGACTGCTGGCCTACGTGCCCTACGGCCGCGACGCCGTGGCGTACGCGTACAACGGCACCAACTCCGACCTGGCGAACCTCACCACGGCCCAGCTCAAGCAGATCTACGAGGCCAGCACCCCGGTCACGATCGGCACCACCGTGGTCAAGCCCCGCATCCCGCAGAACGGTTCGGGCACCCGCTCGTTCTTCCTCAGCGCGATCGGTGTCACCACCCTCGGCACGACCGTTCCCGACACGAACAACACCACCCCCGAGAACGACGCGTCGATCCTCGGTGCCGACGAGATCATCCCGTTCTCGGCCGCCAGCTGGGTCGCCCAGTCCAACGGCGCCACCGGCGTCAACACGACCGCCGCCGCCAGCGCCGCCAACGTGAAGCTGGGCAACCCGAACGGCGTCGCGCCGTTCACCGGCACCGGCACCTCGCTGGTTCCGAACGGCACGTTCTACAACGCCGCGCCCTTCGGTCGCGACACCTACCTGGTCGTCGAGTACGCCCGGATCGACTCGACGTCGACCAAGTACGACGCGAACCTGTTCAACCTGCTCGACCCCACGAAGACCCAGAGCCTCACGAACACGGGAACCTTCGCCAGCACCACGGGAGCAGCCAAGCGCAAGTTCGGCTTCCTCGCGCCCTCCAGCACCACCATCATCCGCGCCTACGCAACGCTCTAACCTCTCGAAAGGCAACCTGAATCATGTTCCGTAAGAACATCGTCCGCGTGTCGGCCGTCGGCGTCATCGCCGCCGCGCTCGTCGCGGGCAGCGCCGTCGCGGCGCACGCAGCAGACGAGCCCGTCCCCACGACCGGCTCCAAGGGCCCGTACTACATCGGCGACGCCGGTGACGGATCCATCATCCCCGCGGGCACCGAGCTCGACTTCGACTACGCCCTGATCGGCATGCCGAGCGCCGACCCGGCCGACATCGAAGCCGTGTTCCCCGGCTCCTCCGACGCCGAGACCGTCCGCACGTTCATCTCGCCCCGCGGTTCCGAGCGCACCCCGTCGCAGTGGACGGCCTGGGCCGACAGCGGCTTCAAGGCCGGCACCAAGGACATGATCTACCCGGCGGCGACGCTCGGTGCTCAGGTTCTCGGCAACCAGTCGACGGTCCGCGCCGGTGGCAACTTCAGCGTCGGCTTCGCCTTCATGAAGAACAACAACCTCACCATCGCCACCGGTGACGTGTACTACGCCAACATCACGGTGCTCCCCAACGGCAAGTGGAAGTTCGCGACGCCCGACGGTGGAACGACGCCTCCTCCGGCCACGGCGAACTCGTTCGACGTGAACCTCCAGGCCACCACCACCTCGGCTCCCGACGGAACGCTCAGCCTGGTCGCCCCGGCGAGCAACACCGCCGTGATCGCGAACCCGACCCTGGTCGACGGCCTGTCGACCTCGACCGGTACCCTCGGTGCCTTCTCGATCGTCGACGAGCGCTACCAGACCCACCCGGGCTGGACGCTGACCACCACGGTCACGCCCTTCACGAACGCGGCCGACGCCTCGAAGATCATCGACCCCAAGCAGCTGGGTGTCGCACCCAAGCTGGTGGAGCCGAACTCCGCGGTGACGCTCGCCAACGCCCAGACCGCCGGTTCGGCGACCTACCCGTCGGTGTTCGCGCAGACCGGCAACGCGGCGGCCTCCGGCACCGTGAAGCTCAACGCCGACCTGAAGTTCGTCTCCCCGGCGAACTACCCGGCCGGCACGTACACCTCGAAGCTCACGCTCACGCTGGCTTCGAAGTAACACCGGCACCCCCGCATGCGGGGTGGGGGTCGCGAGCGATCGCGGCCCCCTTCCCGCGTGACGCCCCCCGTTCATATCCCGGTCACCGCGAGGCCGTACCGGCGACAACTCCCTCTGGATAAATCAACTGTGCTCGTCATCCCGAATCCGAACAGCGCCGCCCACCCCGTGCGCCGTCTCGTCACCACCGTGCTGCTGGGGGTCCTCCTGGCCGCCGGCCTCGCCGCGGCCTCTGCCGCGCTGCCCGCTCGCGCCGACGACACCGACGGCATCTCGGGCTCGCCCTCGAGCGACACCGGTCCGGATGGCCGCAGCCGGTTCAGTTACCAGGTCGGTCCTGGCCAGCAGCTCCAGGATTACTACGTCGTGAAGAACACCGGCAGCACCCCCCAGGTGATGAAGGTCTTCGCCACCGATGCCTACAACACCGACGACGGGTCGTACGGCCTCCTCGACACCGGCGCCACCCCCTCCGGCGCGGGCGGCTGGGTCAGCTTCGACCAGGGCGCGACCGTGCTCGACATCCCGCTCGACCCCGGGGCCTCGCAGGTCATCCCGTTCAGCATCTCGGTGCCCGCGGATGCCGCCCCCGGCGACCACGCGGCCGGCCTCGTCATCTCGGTCACGACCCCCGAGGGCCAGATCCTCGTCGACCGCCGGGTGGCCACCCGGCTCTACGTGCGCGTTCCCGGAGACCTCCAGCCGGCGCTCACGATCTCCAGCATCGCCGCCGACTACGACAGCGACTTCAACCCGCTCGACGGCCGCGCCACCATCACCTTCACGGTGAAAAACAGCGGCAACGTGGCTCTGGGCGCGAACATGGTGGCCGGGGTGAACACCTACTTCGGCATCGGTGCGGGCGAGCAGAGCCGGCAGGAGCTCGGCGAGATGCTGCCCGGCAGCACCCGCACCATCACGATGACCGTCGACGGGGTGGGCCAGTGGGGCTACCTCAACCCCTCCATCGCCATGCAGCCGACCGTGGGCGCGGACGCCCTCGACCCCGGTGCGCTCGTCGAGGTGAAGCGCGACACCGTCACGCTCGCTGTTCCGTGGGTGCTCCTCGTACTGGTCGTGATCGCCGCCGCCGTGTTCGGGTTCCTCCGCATCCGGCGGGCGCGCGACGAGAAGACCGCCCGCGACTGGATCGCCTACACCGAGGCCGAGGCGCGCCGGAAGGCCCGCGACGAGTCGGTGCCCGTGGGTTCGGACGCCGCGCAGTGAGGGCGGCCCTGTCCCGGATGATCGCCTCCGGCGCTGCGCTCGCGTTCCTCGGCGCCCTGGCCGGGGGAGGTGCCGCCGTCGCCGCCGACGGACCCTCGTCCGACGACACCAACCTCACCGTGCAGGTGGGCGCCGGCACCGGGGCCGCGACCACCGCGCCGCCGGCCGCCGGCTCCGCGACGACCACGAAGACCACCACCACCACGTCGATCAACGGCGACGTGGTCGTCACCGGGCCGGTGTCGACCCCGCCCGTGGGAGACGACGAGCAGAGCCTCGGCGGCATCCTGTACATCAGCGGGCTGGGCACGGGGTACTCGCCCTCGATCGATCCGCTGAGCGGTGATCTGCACGTGCACTTCACGGTGCGCAACGTCTCCAGTGCCGCGGTGGACAGCTCGGCGCGGTTCTGGGTGTCGAACGCGTTCGGCGGCGAGATCGGCTCGGGCGAGACGGTCGACGTGGCGGGACTGAAGCCCGACGAGTCGCGGGTGGTCGACGCCACGATCAGCGGAGTGGGGCAGTGGACCTTCGCCACCGCGCACATGACCCTCACGCCGCCCGAGACGGTCGACGGGGTGGCGCTCACACCGCTCACCCGCGATGTGTTCGTGGTGCTGCCGCCGTGGTTCCTGCTCGCGCTCGGGGCTCTCGGCGGGCTGGCCTACGCGGTGGTGCGGCTCGTGCGCTCCGGCTCCGCCGCTCGGGAGACCGTGCCCGCCGAGGCGCTCTCGGGGTCGACCGCGTGACCGCGCCCGTGGTCGAAGCCGCGCCCGAGGCTCCCACGGCCCCGGTCGAGCAGCCCGGTGTCGGCATCCCGCCCGCACCGCTGATGCCCCCGTCCTCGGCCCGACCTCCGCGGCCCTCGAAGCCTCCCCGCATGCCCAAGCGGATGCCGCGCTCGATGCAACCCCTCGCGCCGATGACCGCGCAGCAGATCCTCGCGCGCAGCGCCCTGATGCTCGTGGCCGCGTTGCTGTTCGCGTTCGTCGTGAACCTCATGGTGCTCAGTCACCTGCAGCACGCGGTGTCGCAGCAGCAGCTCACCGACACCTACCGGGCCCAGCTCGCCGCGGGCACCGCACCCGTCAGCGAGGGTGCGTATGACGACACCCTGCTCCCCGACGGGTCTCCGGTCGCCATCATCCAGATCCCGTCCATCGGGGTGAACGAGGTCGTGGTCGAGGGCACGTCGTCGGGCGACACGAAGACCGGGCCCGGCCACCGCCGCGACACCGTGCTGCCCGGGCAGTCCGGGGTCAGCGTGGTGATGGCCCGGGCGGCGTCGTACGGCGGGCCGTTCAGCCGCGTCCAGGAGCTGGCACCGGGCCAGACGTTCTCGGTGCTCACCGGGCAGGGCGTTCAGGAGTTCTCCGTCATCGGCGTGCGTTACGCCGGCGACCTGGCCCCGCCGAGCCCGAAGGCGGGGGAAAGCCGGCTCATCCTGGTGACCGCCCGCGGGCCGGCGTTCATGCCCACCGGCACGGTCTGGGTCGACGCCGAGCTCACCTCCACCACCCAGCCCGCCGGCCAGCGCCAGTCGACCTACACGCTGCTCCCGCCGCAGGACCGCGAGCTCGCCACCGACACCACCCAGGTGTGGGCGCTGGTGTTCGCGCTGCAGTTCTTCGTGCTCGCCGAGATCGCGGCCGTCTGGGCCTATCGGCGGGTGGGGGCGCAGAAGATGTGGGTCGTCTTCGTGCCCGTGATGTTCCTGGCGGGGCTGGTCGTCGCCGACCAGATCGACCTGCTGCTCCCGAATCTGCTCTGAACGCTGGAATGAGACGCCATGTCTGACAACGACACCACCGCACCCACCGACGACATCACCACGGTCCTCCCGCCGCTCAGCCGCAAGGAGCAGCGGCAGATCATGAAGGGCAAGGCCCCCGGCCCCCGCGACTGGTCGCCGCCCGCCGCGGGAGCCGCCGCTGTCGCGCCGCCCGCGGTGGCCACGCACCCCGACTCCGGCATGCCCCTCGCCCTGCAGCCGTCGACCCGCTACGCGCCCCCTGCCGTGCAGCACGTGGTGTCGGGTGCCGGCTCCGCCCTCAGCTTCGAACAGCAGCTGCATGACGAACGCCCGCCCCTGGCCGAGCTCGACGCGCGCAACATCACCGCCTGGTTCGGCGACCACCAGGTGCTCGACCGGGTGTCGCTCACCATGCCGGCCGGGGTGATCACCTCGCTGATCGGGCCGTCGGGATGCGGCAAGTCGACCTTCCTGCGCATCCTGAACCGGATGCACGAGCTCATTCCCTCGGCCAGTCTCGCCGGTGAGGTGCTGATCGACGGCGAAGACATCTACGACCCCGCCCGCAAGCTCGTCGACGCCCGCAAGAGCATCGGCATGGTGTTCCAGAAGCCCAACCCGTTCCCGGCGATGTCGATCTACGACAACGTGCTGGCCGGCCTCAAGCTCACCGGCGCCAAGGCCGACCGCGACCGCAAGGACTACCTCGTGGAGTCGTGCCTGATGAAGGCCGGGCTCTGGAAAGAGGTGCGCGACCGTCTGCGTGCTCCCGGCGGCGGACTCTCCGGCGGCCAGCAGCAGCGCCTGTGCATCGCACGTTCCCTCGCGGTGACCCCCAAGGTGCTGCTGATGGACGAGCCCTGCTCGGCCCTGGACCCCACCTCCACCCGCGTGATCGAAGAGACCATGCTGGAGCTCGTGAACGACGTCACCATCGTGATCGTCACGCACAACATGCAGCAGGCGCAGCGGGTCTCGACGCAGTGCGCGTTCTTCCTCGCCTCGCAGGGGCAGCCCGGGCACATCGTCGAGCACGGCGCCACCGACGCCATGTTCTCGAGCCCGATCGATCCCCGCACCTACGACTATGTCAACGGCGTCTTCGGCTGATCGCTGATCGCCCCTCGGCGCTGCGATCCGCGGCGTTGTCGGGCGGCGGCCGCACGGGAGTGCGACCTTTGCCCTCCGCCTTGCGGCTCGCAGTGCCGAGCGGCGATCAGCACGCCTCGGGGAGGGCGCCTCGCCTTCGGCTCCCGCTTTGCCTTCGGCTCGCGGGGCGGGAGGCTGCGGTCAAGGGCGGGAGGAGTGCTTGACGCGGTCGATGAGGGTGCGCCAGGGGGGCGTGAGGTGCTGCTCGGGAAGGCGGGCGTCGCGTTCGAGCGGCGGGGTGTCGGCGGGGGAGTCCACGAGCACGCGGATCGTGTAGACGAAGCGGTCCGCTCCGGATGCCGCGGGCTCGTCGCCCTCGTCGGGTGCGTCCCACGGGCACGACTCCACGAGCGACCACCACGAGTCGACGTCGCTCGCCTCGGAGGCCTCCACGCTCCAGCGCGGCGCCAGCCCACCTACTCCGCCGGAGCGGGCCACCGTGATGCGCAGCTCCCGCGGCGTCGTGGGCGCGCCCCCGGTGCCGTTGTCCGGAGCGCCTCCGGCCACCGCCGGTGCACCCTCGAGGGCGCCTCCCCGGGCGTCCGCCGGGGGCATCGTGTCGTCGTCAGGCCGCTCGCTCATCACTCCTCACGCCCACGGTAACCCATGCCGAGGCGATCGCGGCGGCCTCCGCCGAGTCGTCTCCGAAGCGCGAGCGGGCCGCCTCCACGGTCGCGTCGGCGAAGGCCGCGAAGTCGGCCCGCGGCGACAGCCCGCCGGTGATCGCATCGAACCACACCTGCCCGGCCCGCTCCCAGGCGAACCCGCCCAGCTCGATCGCCGCCAGCGCGAACGCCCGGTTCGGGATGCCCGAGTTCAGGTGCACTCCGCCGTTGTCGTCGGCGGTGTCGACGTAGTCGGCCATCGACGCCGGCTGCGGGTCTGTGCCGAGCACGTCGTCGTCGTACGCGGTGCCGGGTTCGATCATCGACCGCAGCGCCCGGCCCTCCACCGCCGACGTGAATAGCCCCTCGCCGATCAGCCAGCTCGCCTCGCCCGCCGTCTGCCCGCGCTGGTGCTGCTCCACGAGCGCGCCGACCACGTCGCTGAACGACTCGTTCAACGCCCCCGACTGCCCCTCGTACTCCAGCGCGGCGGTGTACTGCGTCACCCCGTGGGCCAGCTCGTGCCCGATCACCGACAGCGACGCCGTGAAGCGGCCGAACACCTCGCCGTCTCCGTCGCCGAACACCATGCGCTCCCCGTCCCAGAAGGCGTTGTCGTAGTCGACGCCGTAGTGCACGGTGGCCAGGAGGGGCAGCCCGCGCCCGTCGATCGAGTCGCGCCCGAAGGCGTCCGCGAGCAGGGCGTGCGTGGCGCCGAGCCCGTCGAACGCCTCGTTCACGGCCACGTCGCCGGTCGGCGCATCCGTCTCGC
The DNA here is from genome assembly GCF_041927335.1 of Herbiconiux liangxiaofengii. Lineage (NCBI taxonomy): Bacteria > Bacillati > Actinomycetota > Actinomycetes > Micrococcales > Microbacteriaceae > Herbiconiux > Herbiconiux liangxiaofengii. Next base: position 60,829 of record NZ_JBHFHD010000010.1, read on the forward strand.
CGCGCACGCGCGCACCCGGCAGGGTCTCGGTGCCCTTCGCGTCGAAGACTGTGCGGTCGGGGGCGGCATCGGCGGCCGCCACGGGCAGGCCAGGCACCGGCGGCACCAGGGCTTCGCGGCGTCGCTCCGCGCGCAGCGGAGGATCGGCGAGCAGCGAACGGCGCGCTGCCCGTGCCGCGTTCTGCAGGCCCTCCGCCTCGGTCTGGGCGATGCGCGAGAGCAGGTACGGGGGAACGATCGAGTGCGCCATGAGCCGACCCTACGACGCACGGCCGACACCGCACAGGGCGAGCGGGGCCGCTCGGGCGAAGCCGGGCGCGACTGCTCGGCGCATCCGTTCGCCGCCGCCACTCCCGTGTCCGATTTCCGCTAGAAGACCCCGGATGCCCGTGTCAGACTCAGTGCCATGGACTTCGACGAGCGGTACCGCATCATCCAGTCCCGCGACCGCCGTTTCGACGGCCAGTTCATCACCGCCGTGAGTTCCACCGGCATCTACTGCCGCCCGAGCTGCCCCGCGCGCACCCCGAAACCGTCGAACGTCACCTTCTACGAGACCAGCGCGGCGGCGCACGAGGCCGGCTACCGGGCCTGCAAACGATGCCTACCCGAAGCGGTGCCAGGCACCCCCGCCTGGAACCTGCGCGACGACTTAGCCGGCCGGGCCATGCGCCTGATCGCCGACGGGCTGGTCGAGCGCGAAGGGGTCGAGGGGCTCGCCCGCCGCCTCGGCTACTCACCGCGGCACCTCACCCGGGTACTCACCGAAGAGCTCGGTGCCGGTCCGCTCGCGCTGTCGCGGGCGCACCGGGCCCAGACGGCGCGCACGCTGCTGACGTCGACCGATCTGCCGATGAGCGACATCGCCTTCGCGGCGGGGTTCTCGAGCGTGCGGCAGTTCAACGACACGGTGGCGGAGGTGTTCCAGCTCACCCCCACCGCCATCCGAGACCGCCAGTCGCGGCACGGGTCGGCGGCTCCGGGCTCGATCACGCTGGCGCTGCCGTACCGGGAGCCCCTCGACCTCGACGGAGTGTTCACGTGGCTGGCGCTCCGGGCCATCCCCGGAGTGGAGCACCTCGGCGTCGACGCCGCCGGCCGCCACGACTCGTACACCCGCTCGATCGCACTGCCGGGCGGCCCGGCCTGGTTCACGGTGCGCCGCCCCGCCGGCGCCCCGTCCGCCCCGCCCGGCGGCACCGGGCGGGTGCTCCTCGACGCGCACCTCGCCGTGCTGAGCGACCTGCCCGCGCTGGTCTCGCGCATCCGTCGTCTGTTCGACCTCGACGCCGACCCGGTGGCCGTCGACGAGGCCCTGGCCGCCGCGGGGGAGCCGCTCGCGTCGAGGGTGCGGGCGACGCCCGGAATCCGGATGCCGGGTGCGGTCGACCCTGCGGAGATGCTGTTCCGCGCCATCGTGGGCCAGCAGATCACCGTGGTGGCCGCGCGTACCCTGCTGCACCGCCTCACCCTGGCGGCGGGCTCCCCGTTCCCGCCCGCCCACACCCCCACGGCCCCCTCGACCCCGGATGCCGCCGCCGACCCCGCCGCCCCCGCCGCCGCCGAACCCGCCGACGCCGACCCCGCCGACGCCGACCCCGCGTCGCCCGCCGGGCGCGCCGCCCAGCACCCCGGCGGCCCCATCGCGCCCCAGGCGCCCACGCTGCTGTTCCCGACCCCGGCGCAGATCGCGGCCCACGCCGACGGCGTGCTCACCGGCCCGAGGGCGAAGACCGCCACCGTCGTCAGGGTCGCCGACCTGCTGGCGTCGGGTGAGCTCGAGCTCTCGTTCGGCGACGACGCGGCCGAGCAACGCCGCCGGCTGGTCGCCCTGCCGGGAATCGGCGACTGGACGGCCTCATACGTGGCCATGCGCGTGCTCAAGAACCCCGACGTGCTCCCCACCGGCGACGTCGCCCTGCGCACGGGTGCCCGCCGCCTCGGCCTACCCGACACCCCGCGCGACCTGGCGGCCTGGGCGGCCCCCTTCGCCCCCTGGCGCACCTACCTCAGCCTCCACCTCTGGTCGGCGGCGGCCCCGCCGTCCCGTCCCTCCCGTCCCTCCCGTCCCTCCCCGCCCGGCCGCCGTCCCCGCGCGTCCGCGTCGCGAACGACGGAGATCCGGGCCGACACGCCGCGCAGACTCCGTCGTTCCCCGGATGCGGGTGGTTCTTCCGTCGTTGCCGCGCCGACGCCGGCCCCCGACTCACCCGCCCCGTCAGACACCCACCAGGAGACCCCATGACCGCCGTCATCCAGTTCATCGACACCCCCGACGGCCCCTTCGGCCTGATCGCCGACGACGACGGCCGCGTGCTCGCCTCGGGCTGGACCGACAGCCCCGACGCCCTGCTCGCCCGACTCGCCCCGCGCATCCGCCCGGCAGCATCCGACCTCGCCGGTGGCCGCACCGCTGCAGCCGAGGCGGCACACGCGTACTACGAAGGCGACCTCGCCGCGATCGACACCGTCGAGGTCGTGCAGACGGGGGGAGACTTCCACCACGCCGGCTGGCGGGCGCTGCGCACGATCGAGCCGGGCCATCCGCTGAGCTACCAGCAGTTCGCCGCCCACCTCGGCCGGCCCACCGCCGTGCGTGCCGCCGCCAGCGCCTGCGCCCGAAATGCCGTGGCGCTGTTCGTGCCGTGCCACCGGGTGCTCCGCAGCGACGGCAGCCTCGGTGGCTTCGCCTGGGGCGTGCCCGTCAAGCGCTCCCTCCTCGCCCGCGAGCAGCTCGCGTAACTCCCGCCGACCTCGGCTGAGTCGCGCCATCCTGCGACTACAAGGCGCGACTCAGCCCGCAGAGCAACATCAGGGCGCGACTCACGGCCGAGAGGGCCGGAAGCGCCTCAGGCGAGCAGCTCGCGCACGCGCGGGATGACCTGCGTGCCGTAGAGCTCGATGCTCGTCATGAGGTTCTCGTGCGATAGCGGCCCGTTGCCGTACTTGAGGTCGAAGCGGTCGACCCCCATCACGCGCACGGCCGCGGCGATCTTCTGTGCCACCGTCTCCGGCGACCCCACGTAGAGCGACCCGTTGGGCCCCGCCTCCTGCTCGAAGTGCGCCCGCCCCATCGGCGACCAGCCGCGCTCGCGGCCGATGCGGTTCATCTGCGACTGGTAGTGCGGCCAGAGCTGTTCGCGGGCTTCCTCGTCGGTGGCGGCGATGTGCCCGGGGGAGTGCACGCCCACGGGCTGCTGCTCGAGCTCGAACTGGTCGAGCGCCCGGTGGTAGAGGTCGACGAAGGGCGCGAACCGGGCCGGGTCGCCGCCGATCACGGCGAGCATCAGCCCGAATCCGTACCGCGCCGCGCGCACCACCGACTCCGGGCTGCCGCCCACGCCCACCCACGTCTTCAGCAGTCCGCTCTCCAGCTGCGGGTAGACCTGCTGGCCCTTCAGCGGCGCCCGCGTCGTGCCCTCCCAGGTCACCGGCTGCCCCGAGCGCACGGCGGCGAACAGGTCGAGCTTCTCCTCGAACAGCCGCTCGTAGTCGGCCAGCTCGAAGCCGAACAGCGGGAACGACTCCGTGAACGAGCCGCGCCCGAGGATCACCTCGGCGCGCCCGTTCGAGAGGGCGTCGAGGGTCGAGAACCGCTGGAACACGCGCACGGGGTCGTCCGACGAGAGCACCGTCACCGCCGACCCGAGGTGGATGCGCGAGGTGCGCGCCGCCACGGCGGCCAGAGCGACCTCGGGCGCCGACACCGCGAAGTCGTCGCGGTGGTGCTCCCCGAAACCGATGAAGTCCACGCCCACCTCGTCGGCGAGCACCGCCTGGTCCACGAGGTTGCGCAGCACCTGCGCCGCGGGCAGCAGCGTTCCGTCAGCGGTCGCGGTCACGTCTCCGAAGGTGTCGAGTCCGAGTTGAAGCTGAGCCATCCGGTCGCCCATCCTGTCCTTTTGCATGCGAATGTATGAACCTAGTCAACCGGATGCGCGGCGGAGGTATTCCGCAGCGACACCCCTCCAGCTCTCATCCGACACCAGGGTTCGCGCGCGACACTGGCCGCATGACCGATGCCGACCGCCTCCCGCCCGCCATCGCCGCCTTCTTCGACGCGAGCAACGCCGACGACCGCGACCGCTTCCTGGCCGCCTTCGCCCCGGATGCCGTGCTCGACGACTGGGGTCACACCTTCACCGGGCGAGAGGGTGTCGCCGCCTGGAACGAGAGCGACAACATGGGGGTGGGCAGCCGGTTCACCGTCGAGGGCGTCACCGAGCACAACGGCGTGCACGCCGTGTCGGTGCAGGTGACCGGCGGCGGCTACAACGGCCGCGGCACGATGGCTTTCGTACTCGACGGTGACCTGATCTCGCGCGTCGACATCACGGGCTGACGGGCGCACGACCGGGCTGCCAGACTGGGCCCACGGCCCGCGGGGCGGGCCCGCATCGAAGGAGCCGCTCATGACCGCATCCATCCTCGTCGGATTCGACGGGTCGCCCGCCGCTCAGACCGCCCTCGACTGGGCGCTCCGCCGCGCCGAGGCGACCGGCTGCGACGTGGAGGTGCTCTTCGTGGCCGACACCTCGTGGGACTCCGAGGCGTTCACCGCCGCGCCGCTGCTGCACGCCAAGGGCGAGGTGGTGCTGGCGGGGGCGGCGTTCCACGCCGACTCGAAGGCTCCGCACGTGACCGTGTCGTCGAAGGTGCTGTCAGGCAACCCCGTCTCGGTGCTCGTGGCCGAGGCCGAGGCCATCGGCGCGAGCCTGCTGGTGGTGGGCAGCTACCGCAAAGACCTCTACGAGCGGCTCACCACGAGCGCGGTGAGCCTGCGGGTCGCGGCCTCGGCCACGGTTCCGGTGGCCGTCATCCCCGATCTGCCCGCCGGGCGCCGCCATGGCGTCGTGGTGGGCGTCGACGGCGGCCCCTCGTCGGTGCGCCTGGCCCGCACCGCGCTGGTGGAGGCCGAGCGCCTCGGCGAACCCCTGCGCATCCTCACCGCGTGGACGCTGCCGCCCCTCGTGCAACCCGACTTCACCGACGGCTCCGACCTGTACGACGCCCTGGAGGAGCGCGCACAGGACGTCGCGCGCCAGGTGGCGGCGGACGTGGCCGGAACCGGGGCGACCGGCCCGGATGCGACCGGCGTCGACGCACCGGCCGCATCCGTCGCCGTCGCCACCGACGTGGTGCTCGCCGCGCCCGCGGCCGCGCTCGTCACCGCGGCGGCCGACGCCGCCCTGCTCGTGGTGGGCAGCCACGGCCGGCACGGCATCGGCCGGTTCCTGCTCGGCTCGGTGAGCCACGACGTGCTGCTCTCGGCGCCCTGCCCGGTGCTCGTGCTGCGCGTGACCGACAAGGGCTGAATCCGGGCGCCGCTCGGCCGGCACTCGGCGAACACCCTGCGAACGCCCGGTATCGTGAACGGGTGTCCGACAGTCCTCTCGCTCGTAGCCCCTACGAGGTGCTGGGCGTCGACCCCGGTGCCGCGCACGACGAGCTGAAGAAGGCCTACCGTCGCCTGCTGCGGGAGACGCATCCCGACACCGGCGGCGACTCCGCCCGCTTCGTGGCCGTGCAGCGCGCCTGGGAACTGGTGGGCACGCCCGACGACCGCTCCGCCTACGACCGGGGTTCCTCGCACGGCGCCTCAGGCAGCAGTGCGCACGCGGCGGGCACCACGGGTTCGGCGTCGACCCCCGGTGCTGGCTTCGGCCCGGCGACGGGTGGCCGGGCGACCGGCCGTTCTGCGGGTTCGAGCGTCAAGGCCCGCAGCTACGGACATCCGGGCGGTCAGGAGCGCGAGCGCTACCTGAGCCTCCTGCGCGAGTGGGTGGGCCGCGGCGTCACCATCGACGATCCGTACGACCCGGCGCTCGTGCGCAGCGCCCCGCGCGAGATCCGCGGCTGGCTGGCCAAGGCCATCGCCGAGGAGTCGACGGCCGGCCTCGTGTCGACCTTGGGCATCGGCTACACCATCTGGAACAACGTGCTCTCGGGCCGCTCCGCCGGCAGCGTGCCCGAGACCATCGACCACGTGGTGCTCGGGCCCAGCGGCCTCTACGCCATCCAGTCCGAAGACTGGGGTGCCGAGGTGCGGCTGCGCAAAGACGACCTCGTCGGAGAGACGGTGCACCCCGACGACGAGCCGCTGCACGAGCTGTACCGGGCCGCCAAGTCGCTCGGGCGCTCGATCGGCGTGAAGTTCACCGCGCTGGTGATGGTGGTTCCGGATGCGGCACTCGCCGAGCCGGTCGAGACGGTCGAGCGCGGCCGGCTCGCCGGGACGGTGGTGGTGCGCCGGTCGCTGCTGCCGCAGCTGCTGCGCAACGGCCTGCCGGGCGGTGGCGGCCGGGGCGGCTGGTCGGGCGGTGCCGAGCGGCAGAGCATCGACCGCGTGTTCGAGCTGCGCACCCGCCTGCAGAACGGCATCCGTCTGGCCTGAGCAGCCCGTGGTGTGCGGCCGGTCGCCGCGCCGCGAGAGCACCGGCACGAGTGGCCGGCCGCTCGCCTCAGACGACCAGCAGGATCTTGCCCACGTGGGCCGACGACTCCATCAGCCGGTGCGCCTGCCCGGCATCGCCCAGCGCGAAACGGGCGCCGATCACGGGCACCACCCGGCCGTCGGCCACGAGCGGCCAGACGTGTTCGCGCACGCCCGCGATGAGCGCCGACTTCTCGGTGCTCGGCCGCGCCCGCAGGCTGGTGGAACGGATGGTGCCGCGCTTCGCCATCAACGCGCCGAGGTCGAGCTGCGCCGGCCCGCCAGAGCTCGAGATGTTGGCGATGCGCCCGCCCACCGCCAGGGCGGCCACGTTGCGGTCGAGGTAGTCGCCGCCCACCACGTCGAGCACCACGTCGGCGCCGCCGGTCTCGGCCCGGATGCGCTCGACGAAGTCCTCGCGCGTGTAGTCGATCAGGATGTCGGCGCCGAGCTCACGGCACGCCTCGAGCTTCTCGGCCGACCGCGCGGTCGCGGCCACCCGCGCACCGAAGGCCCGCCCCAACTGGATGGCCATCGTGCCGATGCCGCTCGATCCGCCGTGCACGAGCAGCGTCTCGCCCGCACGCAGTCCCGCCAGCTCGAACACGTTCGACCACACGGTCGCCACGACCTCGGGCAGGCCGGCGGCGTCGACCAGGTCGACGGAGTCGGGCACCGGCAGCACGTGCCCCACGTCGACCGCGACCTGCTCGGCGTAGCCGCCGCCCCCGAGCAGCGCGCACACCCGGTCGCCGACGGAGAACCCGCCGAACCGGTCGTGCGCATCCGGCCCGCCATGCGCATCCGGCCGGTCGTGCGCATCCGGCCCGCCGACGGGGCCGAACCCCGCCACCACGCCCGACACCTCGAGCCCCGGCCACTCCGGCGCCCCGGGCGGCGGCGGGTAGTACCCCTGCCGCTGGGCGACGTCGGCGCGGTTCACCCCCGCCGCCACCACATCGATCAGCACCTGGCCCGGCCCGGGCCGAGGAGCATCGACGGTGGAGAGGGAGAGCACCGAGGCGTCGCCCGGACGGTCGATCAGTACAGCCTTCATCCGAACCACGCTACGCCGCCTGCTTGCCAGAACCTCGCCTCCGGTAGTCAAATAGGCCAACGACTATCGAAGGAGATAGCTGATGACCCGTTCGTCCTACCCCGACGTCGAGATCCCCGACCTGAGCGTCTACGACGCCCTGTTCCACGACCTCGACGACGCCGACCTCGACCGGGTCGCGCTGATCGACGGCCCGTCGGGCGACGAGACCAGCTACCGGGCGCTCATCGCCCAGATCGACGCCGTGGCCGGAGCGCTCGCCGCCCGAGGGCTCGCCGTCGGCGACCGGGTCGGCATCCTGTGCCCGAATGTGCCCGCCTTCGCCACCGTGTTCCACGGGGTGCTGCGGGCCGGCGGCACGGCGACCACCATCAACTCCCTCTACACCCCGGCCGAGATCGAGAACCAGCTGCGGAGCGCCGACGCGACCTGGCTGTTCACCGTCTCGCCGCTGTATGCACAGGCCTCGACGGCGGCCGAGGCGGTCGGCATCGACGCCGAGCACCTCGTGGTGATCGACGGCGCCCCCGGCCATCCGTCGCTCCGCGACCTGCTGTTCGAGCGCGCCGCCCCGCCCGAGGTGTCGTTCGACCCCGCCACCCACCTCGCGGTGCTGCCGTACTCCTCGGGCACCACCGGTCACCCCAAGGGCGTCATGCTCACCCACCGCAATCTCGTGGCGAACATCCTGCAGTGCCGGGAGGTCATCCCGCTGCACCGCGACGACCGGGCGCTCGCGGTTCTGCCGTTCTTCCACATCTACGGCATGTCGGTGCTGCTGGACTATGCACTGCTGCAGCGCGCGTCGCTGGTCACGATGCCCAAGTTCGACCTGGCCGAGTTCCTCCGCACGGTCAGTCAGCACGCCTGCACCTGGGTGTTCATCGCGCCGCCGATCGCGGTGGCGCTGGCCAAGCATCCGCTCGTCGACGAGTTCGACCTGTCGGGCGTGAAGGTGGTGTTCTCGGGGGCGGCGCCGCTGGATCGCGAGCTCGCCCGGGCGGTGGCCGACCGCATCGGCTGCCAGGTGCGGCAGGGCTACGGCATGACCGAGACGAGCCCCGTCACCCACGTGATCCCGCTCGAGGGCCCCGAGATCGATCTGTCGTCGATCGGCCTCGCGGTGCCGAACACCGAGTGCCGCCTGGTCGATCCCGAAACCGGCGCCGAGATCGCGGTTCCGGATGCCGGGCGCAGCGCTCCCGGGGAGCTCCTCATCCGGGGCCCCCAGGTGATGCGCGGCTACCTGCACGACGACGAGGCCACCGCGCGCACGATCGAGCCCGACGGCTGGCTGCACACCGGAGACATCGCCACGGTCGACTCGGCGGGGGTGTACATGATCGTCGACCGCCTGAAGGAGCTGATCAAGTACAAGGGCTACCAGGTGGCGCCGGCGGTGCTCGAGGCGGTGCTGCTCGCGCATCCGCTCGTCGTCGACGCCGCAGTGGTGGGGGTGCCCGACGACGACGGCCAGGAGGTTCCGAAGGCGTTCGTGGTGCGCCGGCCCGACTCCGGGCTCGACGAGGCGGTGGTGATGAGCTGGGTGCAGGAGCGCGTCGCCCCGCACGAGAAGGTGCGGCTGGTGGAGTTCATCGAGGCGATCCCGAAGTCGACCTCGGGCAAGATCCTGCGCAAAGACCTCCGCGCGCGGGTGGGCCGCCACGCGCTCACCTGAGGGGCGACAGCCCGATCCGGGGGATTCGGGCTCCACCGCATCCAGGTCTGCTAGACCAGACGCATGACGACCTACAGCCCCCTGCATCAGGCCCTGCTCGACTCCGTTCCGCTGCCCGAGGACGCGCGCATCGAGTCGCAGCGCGTCGCCTACGACGAGTCGGGTGCGCCGATGGACGGCCACCTGGTCTGGAACGCGGCACTGGAGGGGCCCCTCCCGGCCGTGCTCGTGCTGCACGACTGGACGGGGGAGCAGGAGTACACCCGCGTGCGCGCCGAGATGCTCGCACGGCTGGGCTTCGTGGCCTTCGCCGCCGACCTCTACGGCGCGGGCGTGCGCCCCCTTGGCGACGACGCCCCCGTCGAAGCCGGAAAATACTACGGCGACCTGGCCCTGCTGCGGCGCCGCGTGCAGGCGGCGTACGAGGTGCTGCTCGCCGACGAGCGTGTCGACCCGGGCCGTGTCGTCGTGATCGGCTACTGCTTCGGCGGCTCGGCCGCGCTCGAGTTCGTGCGCACCGGTGCCCCGATCGCCGGGGTGGTGAGCTTCCACGGCGCCCTGATCGCCCACGAGCCCGCCGACGTCGACCGCATCCAGGCACCGATCCTGGTGCTCACGGGCGGCGCCGACCCGGTGGTGCCCGACGAGGCGGTGCTGGCGTTCGAGAACGAGCTCCGGCAGTCGCCCGACCTCGACTGGCAGGTGGTGACCTACAGCGGCGCCCCGCACGCGTTCACGCTCCCCGAGATCCCGAACTACCGGCCGGTGGCGGATGCGCGGAGCTGGCAGGCCCTGCGATCGTTCCTCGACGAGGTGCTGGCCTAGGGCGCCGCGCGCGAGCATCATGGAAATCACCGAACGAAGGGCGGCTCCGATGCTCACCATCTCCCGCGGCTACAGCGGATTCAGCGTGCGCGACGTCGAGGAGGCGAGGGCCTTCTACGGCACCGCCCTGGGTCTCGTCGCCACGATCAACGCCATGGGCATCCTGGATCTGGAGCTGCCGGGCGGCGCCCACGTCATCGCCTACCCCAAGCCCGATCACGAGCCGGCGGCGTTCACCGTGCTGAACCTCGAGGTCGCCGACATCGATGCCGCGGTCGACGAGCTCGAGGCCGCCGGCGTGGCGATCGAGCGCTACGACGGGATGCCGCAGGACGACCGCGGTGTGATGCGGGGCCAGGCGGCCGGGCGCGGGCCCGACATCGCCTGGTTCCGCGACCCGTCGGGCAACATCCTGTCGGTGCTGAGCGTCTAGAGCGACGCGCGCAGCTCGATCGACACCGGGTCGACGATGTCGTCGAACTCCCGGTGCTTCTCGAGGTACCGCACCACGAACGGGCAGGTGGCCGCCGCCCGCAGGCTCGCGGCGCGCACCTGCTCGAGCGCGCCCGAGATGAGGGTGCTGCCGTAGCCGTGCCCCTCCTCGGCCGGGTCGACCTCGGTGTGCACGAACACGCGGTGATCGCCGCGGTCGAGGTACTCGGTGAAACCCACCTCCCGGCCGTCGACCACGAGGGCATAGCGGTTCTGCTCGGGCTGGGGGACGACCTCGGTGGTCTCGTTCTCGCTCATCACCCCAGCGAAGCAGAAGACCGGCGGATGCGCGAGGTCCCAGGGTGGCCCGGTCGAGAACAGCGTCGCCGCTCCCGCACCCTCAGTTCGGCCACACCCCGGACGACCCCCGCCGGTGGCTGTCCATCAGGTGCGTGTCGATGATCCCCACGGCCTCCATCAGCGCGTGCATCGTGGTGGGGCCCACGAAGCGGAAGCCCTTGGCCCGCAGCGCGGTCGCCAGGGCGGTCGACTCCGGGCTCACCGTCGGAACCTCGGCCATCGTGCGCGGACGCGGTGTCTCCGCCGGCCGGAACGACCAGATCAGGCCCGCGAGGCCGCCGCTCACCTCCGGGTCGTCGCGCAGTCGCAGGGTGGCGCGGGCGTTGCCGATGGTCGCCACGATCTTGGCCCGGTTGCGGATGATGCCGGCGTCCAGAAGCAGGCGCGCGATGTCGTCGTCGCCGAACCCGGCCACGGCATCCGGATCGAAGTCGTCGAAGGCCTGGCGGAACGCGGGCCGCTTCCGCAGGATCGTGGCCCACGACAGACCCGACTGGAAGGCCTCGAGACTGAGGCGCTCGAACAACCCGCGCTCGTCGCGCACCGGCATGCCCCACTCGGTGTCGTAGTACTGCTGGAGCAGCGGGTCGACCGAGGCCCACACGGGCCGGGCGAGGCCGTCGGAGCCCCGCACCGATCCGTCCGTCGTCATCACACCCTCTAGTATTGAGGAGCAAACGGAAAGAGGAGGACACCCCGGATGAACGTGCTCGCAGCCATCGGAGCCATTCTGCTCTTCCTCCTGGGCATGTTCCTGTTCGGCACCCTCGCCAACGCCTGGGTCTTCTTCGCCGGCATCCTCTGCGTGTCGGGGTCGCTGTTCATCGCCTTCTCGCTGCTCTCGACGCAGCGCCGCTGACCCGGGCGCGCTGACGCCGGCCCGCTGACCCTGGCCCGCTGACGCCGGCCCGCTGATCCTGCGGCGACCGGGCTCAGGCCAGCAGCTCGTCGACCGCCTTCGCGACGCGACGATCGCGGGTGGCGTCGGTCTTCGCATCCGTGATCGACAGCACGATGCGACGTTTGTTCGAGTACGACAGCGCCGCGAACGCCGACGCGGCATCCGACTCCGTCGCCAGCGCGGCGGCCAGGGCCTCGGGGATCTCGACCTCGCGCGGAGCCTCGTCGAGCTCCACCTCGACCTCGACGGTGTCACCCGCCCCCACGCCCGACGCGGCCCGGTTCTCGGCGCTCAGCGCGATCAGGAACCGGCCCGTGTAGAACACGATGCTGCTGCGGTAGCTGTGCCCGCCGAGCGTCACCACCACGGGGATGCGCCTGCCGTGATCGAGCGCCTCCACCACGCTCTCCGGCACCGGGATGCCGGTGTTGTTCGTTCCGCTGGCGAGGATCGTGGTGGTGAACTTCATGGCGTTGGTCCGCGTCAGGCGGCGACGCCCCGGGCATCGAGCGCGTCCTGCACGATCGTCAGACCGTCCAGCCCCGGCATGCGGGCGATGTGGGCGTCGATCTTGGCTGCCTCCCGGCGGCCCTCCGGCCCGCCCATGAGGTGGCCCATCACGTGCTTCACCTCGTCGTCGCTCATCACGCCCGAGCCCACGGGGCCCCAGAAGTTCTTCAGGGCGAAGCGCGCGAGCACCTGGGCCTTCTTGCTCTTGCCGAGTCGCTCCCGGGCTTGCGTGGCGTAGAAGGCCACGTGGCGGGCCTCCTGCTTCGCGATCCGGCGCAGCAGCTCGGCGAGCACGGGGTGCTTCTCCATGTCGGCGAGGCGGTTGTACGCGGCTACGGCCGACCACTCGTTGGCGGCGCCCCACACCATGTGCACGGCGATGAAGCCCGAACCGACGATGTTGCCGAGCAGCGACTGCTTCACGGGGTCGAGGCGGTCCTTCCAGCCGAGCTTGAGGCGGGTGGCCTTCAGCTCGTCGAAGTCGACGATCACGTCGTGCTCGGCGAGCACGGCCGCGAGGGCCTCACCGTGCCAGAACTCCTCGCGGTTCCACATGGTCATGAATGCGGTGACGTCCTCGTCTTTGTGCGAGGGGGTGACCAGCATGTCGCGCAGGTAGCAGACCGTGTGGTACTCGATGTCGCACATGTAACGGAGGCTCCGGAGGGTGCCCTCCGGCAGCGGGTTCGTGCGGAAATCGGAGAAGTCGAGGTCTTGCCACGCGACCTTGGTGGAGGTCTCGGTGTATTTGTCGATGTCGAATGCCATGGCGTGTCGGCGGAGCGTCAGCTGGCGCTCGACCGGTCTCCTTCCTCGGGTGCGGCAACCGGTGCGTCGGGCCGCAGGGCCAGAGTAGCCGGTTCGATGTGACGATCGGATGAACGTCTGGTCCAGTCCTCCACCGTCCATCTGGTTCGTTGCGCGTGTCGATACAGTTCGGTGTCGGGATTGACCACGGTGGCGTTTCCCAGGAGTTTCAGCCACGCCACGTCGGCCAGGCTGTCCCCGTAGCCGTACGACTGCGTGAGGTTGGCGCCGTGGGCCGCGGCGTACTCGCGCAGCCACGCGCCGCGCGCCTCGTCGACGAGCGGGGGCGACGCGAGGTAGCCGGTGAGCACGCCCTTCGAGGCGTGCATCTCGCCGGCGACCACCTCGTCGAAGAACGCCGCGAACGGCTCGGCGGCCGAACTCATCGCGCCCGTCACCAGCACGGTGCGGTGACCCGCCGCGCGGTGCTGGGCCACGCGGTCCAGCGCATCCGGAATCGCCCGGCTCAGCATCGCGGCGCCGAAGCTGCCCTCGACCAGCCCATGCAGCTCGTCGACCCGGATGCCCTTGTAGCGCCGCACCAGCGTGCGGATGAACTCGCCGCGGTCGCGTCGCTCGGCCCGGAGATAGGACGGGACCGACATCAGCAGGCTCGCGAACTCCTGCGGCCACTGGGCCTTCGGAATGGTGCCGAGGCGCATCCAGAGGTACTGCTCCACCAGGTTCGACTCCACCACGGTGCCCTCGAAGTCGAACACGGCGAGCACGTCGCTGCGCACCGGAAGGGCGCGCTTGGCCCTGGCACGGCCGGCGGGACGCTTCGCGAAGGCTTTCGTGAGCCCCGTGATGGAGGGGAAGTGGATGGCCTGGAAGTACTCGTGCCAGTCGATCTCGGCCACGTCGAAGCCGCGGTCGGCCTTCAGCTCGTCGGGGATGGATTCGTGCAGGGCGCGCGTGTTGCGGTCGTCGAAGATCAGCTCGGTCTGCACGTAGGCGCGGTAGAGCTCGGCGAAGTAGCGCAGCTGGTCCAGGCCCTGTTGGCGCTGACGGAGCGTCTCCGTCCACTGCCGCGTGCGGGGGTTGGAGGGGAGCCTGGCCACCGTCTTGTCGGCCGCCGAGGCGAGCCGCTCCTGCAGCCGCAGCGTGCGCTCCACCGAGCGGCCGCCCGGGAAGCGCCACGACGGAACGGCGATGCCGCCGTCGTCGCTCGGCATCGGGTTCTCGGTGAAGAACTCCTTCACGTTCTCGTACATGGTGTGGAAGGGCAGCGGATTACGCGCCCCCGAGACCACCTGGTAGTACGCGGGCTCGTCGACCGGCGCGGGGGTGACGGCGGCGGCGAGGATGGCGTTCACCACGAAGTCGACCGGGATGACGTCGAGGATCGAGTCGGGCACGCCCGGGAACTCGGGCAGCTGGCCGCGGCCGTAGGCCATGATCAGCGGGTCGGCCACCTTGAAGCCGTCGAGCCAGCCGGGGAACGGATGGCGCAGCGCGCTCTCGATGATCGACGGGCGCACGATCGACAACCGGTGGCCGGCCGTGCCCCAGAGCTCTTCGGCGGCGCGCTCGGCGAAGGCCTTGGTGAGCGTGTACACGTCGGTCCAGCCGAGCGATTCGGCACGGATGCGGCCGTGGTCGATCAGACGCTTGGTGACCCACTCGATGCGGGCGGCCTCGGCGTCGGCGGCGACCGCCTGGGGCCCCACCTTGCCGAGCTTCGCGCGCGAGGCGGCGAGCAGCTTCCGCAGCACCTCGGGCTGACGCGACGCCATCTCCACGCGGCGGCGCGCCGACTTGGCGGCGGCGTTCTCGGCGCGCCAGTCGATCTCGTGCTCCAGCGGCGCCTCGGGCGAGACGCCCTTGCGCATGCCGCCCACATAGGCCGTCGACACGTGCACCACGTGCGGGTCACTGCCCGAGGCGAGCAGGGCGCCGTAGAGGCCCGTGGCGCCGTCGACGTTGGTCTGGAAGGCGTCGTCGATGGGCGGGTCGAACGACACCGTCGAGGCGCCGTGCAGCACCACGTCGATGTCGCCGGGGAGTTCGCCCGGGTTGGCGAGGTCTCCCTGGATGACGCTCAGCCGCTCCCGGATGGTGCGCTCCACCTCGTCCTCGCCGACGGATGCGCGCCAGGTGCGGAACACCGGCTTCTTCAGCAGCGTCTGCAGCCGGGTCTCACCCGTCGTGCGCGACTTGGGGCGGATCAGCAACGACACCCGGGTGTCGGGGTGCGCGGAAAGCAGCCGCTCCAGCACCGCCTGGCCCACGAAACCGGTGGCGCCCGTGAGCAGCACGTGCGAGGAGCCGGGATCGGTGGGTGTCGATTCGATCGGGGTGGAGTCGGTCATCCGTTCGCTCCGCCTTTCCTGGAGGTCGTTTTCGAGGGCGAGAGAGCATGGCGTGCGCCGGCCAGGGCGCGTCCGACGGTGCGGCCGAGGCCGCCCGACGGGGAGATGGTCGCGGTTCGCGCCGAGGCGACGACGTGCAGGCCGCCCAGGCCAGGCAGTGCCCGCACAGCCTGGTCGACCCGGTCGGCCAGGTCGGCCGTCAGCAGTTCTTCGTAGAAGAAGGCCGACTCGGTCTGCTGCACGCTCGCGGCGCCGATCGGCCACGGCGTGCGGGGGAGTGCCCGCCGGGCGAGTCCCCTGGCACGGGCCGACGACTCCAGTCGGGCGAGCGTGTCGGGCTCGACGAAGGCGCGGTGCCGCGACTTCACCTCGAGCACCCGGTCGAGCAGCGAGACGAGCACCGGGTGCGGATCGACCTCTTTCAGGCGCGTGTACGCGGCCTCGGTCATCCATTCGTCGACGGTGACGGTGGACAGGTGCACGCCGATCACGTCGGGGCCGATCGCGTTCGCGCGGAACGACTCCACGATCGGTGTGGCCCGCTCGGCGATCTCGAGGGCGAGCGCCTTCAGGCGCGGCAGCTTCTCGATCTCGGTGGGGTCGACGCCGTGGGCGCGCACGATCACCTCGAAGGCGTCCGCGATCCAGTACTTCTCGAACGCCCACGTGGTGAGGAAGGCGGTGACCCGCGCGTCTTTGTGGGTGGGCGTCACGAGCACGTTGCGCAGGTAGGTCATGGTGGAGCGCTCGAGCTCACGCAGGTAGGCCAGCAGGCGCACGGTCGAGGGGGCGAGCGGATGCGCGGCGAACGCCTCGAGGTCGATCTCCGAGCGGTGGCTGCCGACGGCGGTGCGTGCGAAATCGCGCACATCGAACCGCGGGGGCACTTGTTCTTCGACGGACATCATGGACTCTCCGGAGGGCGACTGCATTCCCCGGCGAGGTCGGCGAGGAGGGGGTGACGGGATGCGCTCGTCTAACGCTACGCACTCCGTAGCGTATCCTAAGCACCATGGCGACGGCTCTGGTGACCGGTGGAACGTCGGGGATCGGTGCAGCATTCGCCCGTGCCCTCTCGCTCCGAGGATACGACCTCGTCCTCGTCGCCCGCGACGAGGAGCGACTGCGGCGAAGCGCCGAGGAACTGGCGCGCGAGAGCGGCGTGAGGGTCGACATCCTGCAGGCCGACCTCGCGGTGCGGGCCGATGTCGACCGCGTGGCCGAACGGCTCGAGTCGACCACCGAGCCCATCGACTTCCTCGTCAACAACGCCGGCTTCGGCATCCACGGCTCGCTGCTCGAACGCGACGTCTCGGTGCACGAGCGCGCCCTCGCCGTGATGGCGCTCGCGGTGCTCGTGCTCGGCGGCGCAGCCGGCCGGGCCATGAAGGCGCGGCACCGGGGCACCATCCTCACCGTGTCGAGCGTGGCCGGCACCATCGCCACCGGCAACTACTCCGCCGTCAAGGCCTGGACGACGGCCTACACCGAGGCGCTCGCCGTGGAGCTCAAGGGCACCGGGGTGCAGGTCACGGCGGTGCTGCCGGGCTGGGTGCGCACCGAGTTCCACCAGCGGGCCGGCATCCGCACGAAGTCGATCCCCGACTTCCTCTGGCTCGACGCCGACGCGCTGGTCGAGGAATGCCTGCACGACGTGGCGCGGGGCAAGGTGCTCTCGGTGCCGTCGAAGCGCTTCCGCTTCCTGATGCTGTTCACCCGGCACCTGCCGCGGAGCGTCATCCGGTACATCTCGGGCCGGATCTCGTCGAGCCGCAGCAAACCGCTCGACCCTGCGGAGACGAAGGCACAGTGATGACAGACAAGCACCCCCATCTCATCCGGGCCCCGAAAGACCGCTTCACCAGCGGCGGGTGGGCGAACATGCGCTTCGTGGCCCAGCGGATGCTGCTGAAGCCCGTGGTCTGGTCGATCACCCGGGTGAGCGTGCGCGGTCACGACGCCGTGAAGGGCGTGCAGGGTGCCTTCATCGCCGTGGCGAACCACTCCAGCCACCTGGATGCCCCGCTGATCATGTGCGCACTGCCCAGGCGGATGGGTCGTTATCTCGCCGCGGGAGCCGCTGCGGACTACTTCTTCGACATCTGGTGGCGGCGCATCCTGACCGCCCTGTTCTTCAACGCGTTCCCGATCGACCGCACCGGCACCGCCCAGAAGCAGGGCGTGTCGAAGAAGCTGCTCAACCGGGGGGTGCCACTGCTGGTGTTCCCGGAGGGCACGCGGTCGAAGACCGGCGAGATGGCCGAGTTCAAGGCCGGGGCCGCCGCACTGTCGCTCTCCTGCGACGTGCCGCTCGTGCCCGTCGCCATCGTGGGTGCCAGCGCCGCGATGCCGCGCGGCCGTAACTGGCCGATTCCCGGTCGGCCCCCGGTCGCCGTGGTGTTCGGTGAGCCTATGATCGGTCTACCCGGCGAGACTCCCGACCAGTTCTCCAAGCGAATCGCCGCCGAAGTGCGCCGACTGCACTCCAGCGCGGCGGCCGAGGCTCCCGCGCGCACCACCCCGAAAGGAATCGCATGACCGATGTGAAGCACATGAAGTGGTGGGGCTGGGGCCTCGAGGGCGTCGGGTTCCACTTCGAGGACAAGCCCGACTTCGCGCCGTTCGTGAAGAAGGCGGTGGCGCTGGATCTCAGCCTGCCGCCCGTCGAACCGCTGGCGTTCGACCAGCTCACCATCGAGCCGTCGCGCATCACGCCGGCCTTCGAGGCCGAGCTGGTGTCGATCGTGGGGGAGCAGTACGCCACCACGGGTGACGAGCCGCGCGTGGTGCACACGTACGGCAAGAGCATCCGCGACCTGCTGCGCATCCGTCGTAACGAGATCGCCCGCCTGCCCGACGTGGTCGTCTACCCGGCCGACGAGGCCGAGGTTCAGCGCGTGGTCGACGCGGCGGTCTCCGAGGGTGCCGTCATCATCCCGTTCGGCGGCGGCAGCAACATCGCCGGCAGCCTCGAGCCGCTGGCCGACGAGAAGCGCACCATCGTCTCGCTCGACCTCGGGCGCCTGAACCGGGTGATCGACATCGACGAGGGCTCGGGACTCGCCCGCATCCAGGCCGGAGCTCAGGGCCCCGACCTGGAGGCGGCGCTGGGCGCCCGCGGCTGGACCATCGGGCACTTCCCCGACAGCTTCACCCACTCGACGGTGGGCGGCTGGGTCGCCACCCGCTCCTCGGGCATGCAGTCCGACAAGTACGGCGACATCGCCGACATCGCCCGTGGGCTCCGGATGGTGCGGCCCGGCACGGTCGTGGAGCTGCGGCCCCTGCCCTCGACCTCCACCGGCCCGTCGGTGCGCGAGATGATCCTCGGCTCCGAGGGGCGCCTCGGCGTGATCACGGAAGTGACCGTGCAGGTGCACCGCGTGCCGAAGGTGCGCGAGGTGCAGGCCTACTTCTTCCCGAACTGGAAGGCCGGGCTCGCAGCCATGCAGGCCATCGCCGAGTCCGACGCCTCGCCGTCGATCACCCGGGTGTCGGATGCGCGCGAGAGCGGATTCTCGCTGGCCACCCGCAAGGAGTCCAAGGGGGTCTCGGGTGCGGTCACCAAGGGCCTGATGGCCGTGCTGAAGCAGCGCGGCTGGGTGCTGGAGGACATGTGCCTGTCGTTCATCGGCTACGAGGGCAGCGCCTCGCACGTGGCGTACGAGAAGAAGCTCGTGTCGAAGATCGTGCGCAAGCACGGCGGCCTCGGCGTGGGCAAGGGCCCCGGCGCCCTCTACGACCAGAAGAAGTTCGACACGCCCTACCTGCGTGACTTCCTGCTCGACCGCGGTGCCGCGGCCGACGTCTCCGAGACCGCGGCCCCGTGGTCGAAGCTGCAGAAGGTCTACGACGACACGATCGCCGCGGCGAACAAGGCGTACGACGCGCTCGGTGTGCACGGCTGGATCATGTGCCACCTCTCGCACTCGTACCACTCGGGCGCGTGCCTGTACTTCACGTTCGCGTTCGTGCACGGCGACGACCCGATCCCGCAGTACGAGGTCGTGAAGTCCAGCATCCAGCAGGCCTTCATCGATGCGGGCGGCACCCTGTCGCACCACCACGGTGTGGGTGTCGAGCACTCCCCGTGGATGGAGCAGGACATCTCGGCCGGCGGCGTGGCCCTCATGCAGGGCCTGTTCGACGCGGCCGACCCGGGCCAGCAGTTCAACCCGGGCAAGGTGCTCACCACCCCCATCACCCCGGAGGAGGTGGCGGCCCGCGTCGCCAACGCCCCCCGCGCCTCCCAACCCGTCACCTGAACACCAGATCTCACCTGAACACCAGATCCGTCGATTTCGGCCCTTCCCAGGGCGTTATGGGGCCGAAATCGACGGATGCGATGGCGCGGGCGGGCTCTCGGGAGGCTATTCGGGCGGGGTGAGGGCCGGCCAGAGCAGCGAGAGCAGCCGGTCGGCCCACTCCTCGTCGGGCTCGCCGCCGCGGATGACGTGGCCGACCGCCGAGCCGAGCAGCACGCTCACCACGAGCTTCACGTCGAGTCCTGGCCGCAGGTCGCCGCGCGCGACCGCCTCGTCGAGGAACGACACCAGCTGGTGGCTGCGCATCCGGATCATGTCGCGGAGCTCGTCGGTGAAGGGTGCGTCGTCGTCGATCAGGATGGCGGCGACCGTGCCGCGCCCCACGATGTCCTGCACGCGCACGCGGGCCGCTCCGAGCAGCCAGTGCAGCGTGTCGTAGGTGCTCATGCCGGTGGGCAGCGTCACCTCGGTGGTGGCCACGTCGATGGCGGCGGAGAGCAGCGCCTCGCGGTCTTCGTAGCGGCGGTAGATGGTGGTCTTCGCCACTCCGGATCTCGCCGCGACCGCCTCCACGGTGACTCCGGCCGGCCCCCGGTCGCGGAGCAGTTGCAGGGTGGCCGCGACGATACGGCCGTCGGGGCTCGGACGTTCGGCGGCGGCATCCGTGATGTCACCCGTTCCGTCGGAGCCGCTCATGCTGCAATCATGCCAGTCCGGCCCGTGGGAAATCGCCGCGAGATTCCGTCGACGAGCGCGCGGGGCCGCCCGGTTCAGAGCCCGCGATCGACCATGTCGAGCAGTCGCGCGGTGGCGAAGTCGACCATCCGGTCGTCGAGCCCGCGCAAGGGGCCGTCGATCACGAGCATGCCGAGCCCGTGCACCGCCGCCCAGGCGAGGAACTCGGCGTTCTGGCGCCGCTCGGCCGGCATCGCGCCGGTCTCGACGAGCGCGTCGAGCGCGACACCCACGAGCTGGAACGGGGTGCGGCCCCGGTGCCCGGCCTTGGCGGGCTCGTTCGCGCGGCGCAGGTCGTCGGCCACCGAGTAGGCGGTGCGGAAGAGTCCTGGCTCCTCCCGGGCGAAGGCGAGATAGCCCACGCCAACGGCCCGGAGCATGGCGCGGGCGTCGGCCTCGGTGAGCGACCCGTCGGCACCGGTCGGCGGATGCGCGTCGAGCTCCGCCTCGATGCGATCGGCCGCGAGCCCCAGGCACGCGTCGGAGACCGCCTTGAGCAGGGCGTCGCGATCGGAGAAGTGCCGGTAGGCGGCGTTCGGTGAGACGCCGGCGCGACGGGTGGCCTCGCGCAGCACCACGGCGTCTGGGCCGCCCTCGCGGGCCATCTCGATGCCGGCGTCGCGGAGAGCGTCGCGGAGGTCGCCGTGCCGATAGGTGTCGCGGCCGGCCGGCCGGGTGTCACCGCTCACGCTGCGCCTCCGGGCGGGCGATGATCGTCGAACGCCCTTGTGGACAGCGTACACATCCCACCCGCGCGGTCCTCACCCGACACCTCCGCATCCACCCGTCGCAAACCGCCCTTCGGGGCGCCATGAGGGGCGGTTTGCGACGGATGGGCGCTCGGTGGAACGGCAGGTCACGCGACGTCGTCGGCTCCCGCGATCGCATTGAGCACGAGCACGGCGGAGTCGTTCGCGCCGATGGCGTACTCGTTCGTCTCGTCCTCGTCGCAGAGCTGGCCGGTGGCGATCTCCTCGATCTCGGTCACCAGAGCGCGGGCCCGGGTGAGCTCGATCTCGATCGAGGCCGCCTGGGCCCCCCGGCCCGACTGTGCCGCCATCAGGGCGTCGCTGAGCTTCTCGCGGTCCTCCAACGAGATGGCGGCATCGGAGAGCGCCCGATCGCGCTCGTCGGCGAGGATGCCGATCTCGGTGCGGGCCGTGGCGAGCTCGTGCTCGAGGCGGGCGACGCGGTCGCGGGCGTCGCCGAGATCGTCCTCTCCCACGAGGCCGAGGGCCTCGAAGCCCTCGGGTTCCTCGACGGCCTCCGGGCTCGACGTGGCGGCCGACTGCACGGGCAGGATGCGGGTCTGAGTGCGCGCCTCCTTCAGCTCGCCCTCCAGCTCGGCGACACGGGCCCGGGCCTCGGCGAGTGCCGCCTCGTGACGGAGCCCCTCATCCGACTCCGGAGTCTCGTCGGCGAACGCCGCAGCCGTGGCCGCATCGCTCTCCGCGCGGGCCGTGGCGAGCTCGGCCTCGAGCTCCGACACGCGGGCCCGGCTGCGCTCGAGTTCGGCCGCGGTCTGCGCCACGGCGGCCGCCGAGCCCTCCCCGTCGGCGGACAGCGCGGCGACCGTGGTGGCGTGGTCGGTGCGGAGCTGCTCGATCTCGCTGCCGAAGCGCTCGGTGAGCGCCGTGTTCTCGGCCCGCAGCTGCTCGGCCTCGGCGGCCGCGGCGGCACGCTCCTGCTCGAGCTCCGCCGCGTGGGCGGTGCGCAGCTGCTCCAGCTCGGCCGCGTGGGCCGCGGTGATCTGCTCGAGCTCCGCCGCGTGGGCGGCCCTGAGCTGCTCGTCGTGCACGCGCAGCTGGTCGCTCTCGGAGGCGTGACCGGCGCGGAGCTGCTCGGTCTCGGCGGCGTGGGAGCGGCGCAGCTCGTCGACCTGGGCGGCGTGGGCCGCCGTGAGCTGTTCGATCTGCGCGGCGTGCGACGAGCTCAGCTGCTCGAGCTGCGCCACGTGGCCGCCCCGCACCTCCTCGAGCTGCGCGGCGTGCGCGGCGTGCAGGCCGCCGATCTGGGTCTCGTAGCCCGAGGCGGCCGCCTGGTGCTCGTCGGTGAGACGGGCGGTGGTGGAGGCGAGCTCCGCCTGCAGCCGGCCGGTCTCGTCGGCGAGCTGGGCCTGCAACCGCGCCGTCTCGTCGGCCAGCTGCGCCTGCAGCGACGAGGTCTCCGACGCCAGCCGCTGCTGCAGCGCGAGCAGCTGCTGCTCGCGCTCGGCGAGATCGGCCGAGGTCGAGTCGAGCCGCGCCTGGGTGTCTTCGTAGCGGGACGTCATGTCTGCCAGCCGGGCGCTGGTCTCGGCGAGCCGGCGTTCCGCATCCGATCGCGCGTCGTCGCGCACGCGGCGGTCGTCGAACACGAGGCCGAGCTGCGAACGGATGATCTCCAGCGGATCGTTCTCGCCCTCGACGTCGTCGATCGGCGGCACCGGCGGCGGCTCGTAGGCGGGGTGGGCCGTGGGGTCGATGAAGTGGTGGCGGTACAGCTCGTCGACGATGGCCTCGTACCGCGCGCGGAACTCCGGCGTGCCGATCTTGAGCGAGGCGCCCACGAAGCTGAGGGCGGTGCGGTCGCGGCCCTTGAGCTCGTAGCCGGGTGCGGGCTGAGCCCCCGGCGAGGTCTGGCCAGCCTGGCCCGGCTGCCCCTCCGCGGCGGGCTCGAGCGGGTTCAGGCTCTGGGTGGCGTCGGTGTCGGTCGGGGTGGCGTCGGACATGATGCTCCTACTGGCCTCGCGGTGTGGTGGTGAAGGCTGCCGCTCGTCGGTACGGCTCGTCTAGCGTCAAGGTTACTGTTCGTCCCTGAGTCCGCGCAGCCGTTCGATCTCGCGCCGGTCGCGCTTGGTGGGCCGGCCCGCTCCCCGGTCGCGGATCGGCACGAAGGCGATCTCCTCGCGGGGCGGCGGCGGGGGAGTGAGGTCGAGGAAGTACTCCGCGGCGGCGGTGGCCGAACCCCGCTTGGTGGAGAGGGCCACCACCTTCAGGATGCGGTCGAACCCGCTGATCCGTGCCCGAACCTCGTCGCCCGGCTTCACGTTCTGCGCGGCCTTCGCCCGCTCGCCGTTCACCCGGACGTGCCCCGCCCGGCAGGCGGTGGTGGCCATCGAGCGGGTCTTGTAGACGCGCGCAGCCCACAACCAGCTGTCGATGCGCACGCCCTCGCTCATCCGCCCAGCCTAGGCTGAACGGGTGACCCCCACCCCTTCCCGCCCGGCGATGCCGCAGCCCTTCGACGCCGACGCCGCCTACGACGCGTTCGCCGAGTGGGCCGCCGACCGTGGAACGCCGCTCTACCCGGCGCAGGACGAGTCGATCCTGGCGATCGTCTCGGGCGAGAACGTCATCCTCTCCACGCCCACCGGCACGGGCAAGTCGCTGGTGGCGGTCGGGGCGCACGCCACGGCGTTGGCGCAGGGCATCCGGAGCTATTACACGGCGCCGATCAAGGCTCTGGTGAGCGAGAAGTTCTTCGACCTGGTCGAGATCTTCGGCGCCTCGAACGTCGGCATGGTGACGGGCGACTCGTCGGTGAATCCGGATGCGCCCATCATCTGCGCGACCGCCGAGATCCTGGCGAACCTCGCCCTCCGCCACGGCGCCGACACCGAGGTGGGCCAGGTGGTGATGGACGAGTTCCACTTCTACGCCGAGCCCGACCGCGGCTGGGCCTGGCAGGTGCCCATCCTCACGCTGCCGCGCGCGCAGTTCGTGCTGATGTCGGCCACGCTCGGCGAGGTCGACTGGCTGGCCACCGACCTGTCGCGGCGCACCGGGCGCGAGACCACGGTGGTCACGGGCGTCGAGCGGCCGGTTCCCCTGAGCTACACCTACGCCACCACGCCCATCCAGGAGACGGTGGAGGAGCTTCTGCAGACGCAACGCGCTCCCGTCTACATCGTGCATTTCTCCCAGCTGGCCGCCGTGGAGCGGGCGCAGGCGCTGTCGAGCATCAAGGTGGCGAGCCGGGAGCTCCGCGACGAGATCGCCGAACTGATCGGGCCCTTCCGGTTCACCACGGCGTTCGGCAAGACCCTGTCGCGCCTGATCCGGATGGGCATCGGGGTGCACCACGCGGGCATGCTGCCGAAGTACCGGCGGCTCGTCGAACGGCTCGCGCAGCGCGGGCTGCTGCGCGTGATCTGCGGCACCGACACGCTCGGCGTGGGCATCAACGTGCCCATCCGCACCGTGCTGCTGTCGGCCCTGACGAAATACGACGGCATCCGGATGCGCCAGCTCACCGCGCGCGAGTTCCACCAGATCGCGGGTCGCGCCGGTCGTGCCGGCTACGACACCGCCGGCACCGTGGTGGTGCAGGCGCCCGAGCATGAGACCGAGAACCTCAAGGCCCTGGCGAAGATCGGCGACGACCCGAAGAAGCGGCGCAAGCTCATCCGCAAGAAGGCGCCGGAGGGCTTCGTGTCGTGGGGCGAGCCGAGCTTCGAGAAGCTGATCGCCGCCTCGCCCGAGACGCTCACCTCGCGCATGACCGTCACGCACTCGCTCGTGCTGAACACGATCGCCCGCGGCGGAGACGTGGTGGGCAACATGCGCGCCCTGCTCGAGGACAACCACGAGCCGCGCGCCCGGCAGCGGGAGCTCATCCGCCAGGCCCTCGCCATCTACCGCACGCTGCGCACCGCGGGGGTGGTGGAGCAGGTGACGGATGCGGACACCGGCATCACGATCATCCGCCCCACCGTCGACCTGCAGCCGAACTTCGCGCTGAACCAGCCCCTCTCGCCGTTCGCGCTCGCCGTCTACGACCTCCTCGACGAGGACTCGCCCTCCTTCGCGCTCGACGTGGTGTCGGTGACCGAGGCCATCCTCGACGACCCCCGGCCGGTGCTCTCGGCGCAGCAGTTCGTGGCGCGCGGCGAGGCCGTGCAGGCGATGAAGGCTGAGGGCATCGAGTACGAGCAGCGGATGGACCTGCTCGAGGAGGTCACGTACCCCAAGCCCCTGCTGGGGCTCCTCACCGAGGCGTTCGACACGTACCGCGCGTCGCAGCCCTGGATCGGCGACTTCGACATCTCGCCGAAGTCGGTCATCCGCGACATGTACGAGCGGGCGATGTCGTTCGGCGAGTACATCGCGTTCTACCGGTTGGCGCGCTCCGAGGGGCTGGTGCTGCGCTACCTGTCCGACGCGTATCGCACCCTGCGTTCCACGGTGCCCGACGACCTCAAGAACGACGACCTGCTCGACCTGATCGAGTGGCTCGGCGAGCTGGTGCGGCAGACCGACTCGAGCGTGCTCGACGAGTGGGAGGCGCTGATCGATCCGGCCGCGGTGGAGGCCGCCGCACGTCGCGAGGACTCCGAGGAGGCCGTGGTGCCGCCGGCGCCGAGGCTGCTCACCTCGAACCCGAGGGCGTTCCGCATCCTGGTGCGCAACGAGCTGTTCCGCCGGGTGACGCTGGCGGCGCGTGAGGCCTGGGAGGAGCTCGGCGAGCTCGACGCGGCATCCGGCTTCGGGGCGGAGGCCTGGGCGTCGGCGATGGATAACTACTACGACGTGCACGACTCGGTGGGCATCGGTCCTCATGCGCGCAGCGCCGCCCTGCTCATCCTCGACGAGGGCGCCGAGGTGTGGCGGGCCCGCCAGATCTTCGACGACCCGGCGGGCGACCACGACTGGGGCATCTCGGCCGAGGTCGACCTGGCGGCCTCGAACGAGGCGGGCACCGCGGTGGTGCGCATCCGGGCGGTCGACCAGCTGTAGGTCTGTGGCCCGGCGGGGTCAGGCGGTGGCGGGGTCGGGCGGCGGCGCGGTCAGGCGGCGGCGGGGTCAGGCGGCGGCGCGGGTCCAGCGGGTGAGCAGCAAGCTGCCGGCGCGCAGCAGGTGGGCCAGCTCGAGGTGGCGTGGCACGGTCGGGCCGCCCGTCGCGTGCGCGATGCGAGCGCCCGCGCCGCCCTCGAGCACGGGGCTGATGGTGAGGCAGAGTTCGTCGACCAGGTCGGCCGCGATGAGGTCGCCGAAGAAGGTCGGGCCGCCCTCGCAGAGCGTCTGCCCGAGTCCGCGCTCGCGCAACTCGTGCACCACGGCGGCGGCGTCGACCCGCTGATCTCCCGCGTCGATCACCTCGGCGACGGATGCGAGCCGCTGCCGCGCCTCGTCGGGTGCCGATCGCGCGGTGAACACCAAGGGCCGCGTGGGTGCTTTCGCGAACAGATCGCTCGCCGGATCGAGGTCCAGCCGACCGCTCACGAGCGCCATCGACGGATGATCGCTGAGGCCCTGAGCCCGCCGCCACGCCACGAAATCCGGGCCCACGGTGAGCGCACCGTACCCCTCGGCCCTGGCGGTGCCCGCCCCCACGAGCACCACGTCGGCGACCCCGCGCAGGATGTCGAACACCGTCTTGTCGGCCGGAGCGCCCAGCCCTCCGGAGAGGCCCGCGAGCGACGACGATCCGTCGACGCTCTGGATGAAGTTCACGCGCAGCCGCGGCTCCGACCGGTCGGGCGAGTACGCGGCGACGAGCTCCTCCCGGCCGAGGGGCCGCGACGGTACCGGGAACAGTTCGACGATCTCGGGGATGGTGGGGCCTGGCATCCGTTCTCCTTCAGCTGGTCAGACGTTGTGCCGCAGCACGGCCGGCTCGCGAAAGCCCAGGATGGTCTCGAGCATGCGCATCGCCGCAACCGAGGCGCGCACGTCGTGCATGCGCACGAGTCGTGCGCCGAGCATCGCACAGGCGGTGGCGGCCACGAGCGAGCCTTCGAGCCGGTCGGCCTTCTCGGCGTCGAGGGATTCGCCCACGAAGTCCTTGTTCGACACCGCGGCGAGGGCGGGCAGGCCGATCGACGCGATCTCGTCGAAGCGCCGGGTGATTTCGAGGCTGTGCCGGGTGTTCTTGTTGAGATCGTGGCCGGGGTCGATGTAGAGGTGGTCCTCACCCACTCCGGCGCCCACGGCGCGCTCGACCCGGTCGAGAAGGAAGGCACGCACCTCGTCGACCACGTCGTCGTACCGAGGATGGGGATACGGCGTGCGCGGCGCCGCGAGGGAGTGCGTGATCACCAGGGAGCCGCCGTGCTCGGCCACCACCGGGGCCATCTCCGGGTCGCTCAGCCCCGTGGTGTCGTTCACCACGTGGGCGCCGGCTTCGAGGCAGGCGGCGGCGACGGATGCGCGGAAGGTGTCGACCGAGATCACCACGTCGCTGCGTTCGGCGAGAGCGGCCACCACCGGCAGCACCCGGTCGAGCTCGTCGGCGGCCGCGATCTCGGGGCCGGGAGCGAACTTCGCGCCTCCGATGTCGACCCAGTCGGCTCCCGCCTCGGCGGCGTCGACGGCCGCCTGCACCGCGCGGTCGAGCGCGAACGTGGCGCCCCGGTCGTAGAACGAGTCTGGCGTGCGGTTCACGATGGCCATCACGGCGATGCGCCGATCGAAGTCGATCACCCGTTCGCCGGAGCGGCCCGCGAAGTGCCGAAGGGGGTGACGGATGACGGGCACAGCGATCATGTGTCCATCATCGTCGCTCGCGGAGGTGCGGGCGACGACGTCGTGAGAAGGTGGAAGCATGACGGCTCTTCCTCCCTCGCATCCGCGCGACAGCGGCGACGCCTGGGTGGAAGCGGCCGACGGCCGCCGGTTCTGGGGGCGCTACGGCGCGGCCGGACTCCTGGTGCACGACGAGCGGGCGGGCATCCTGCTGCAGCACCGTGCCGAGTGGAGCCACTTCGGCGGCACCTGGGGCTTGCCGGGCGGCGCGCTGCACGAGGGGGAGTCCGCGGTCGACGGCGCCATCCGCGAGGCCGGAGAGGAGGCCGGAGTACCGGCCGACGCCCTCCAGCTCGCCTTCACCTCGGTGCTCGACCTGGGGTACTGGTCGTACGTGACGGTCGTCACCCGCACGGCCCGGCCGTTCGAGGCGCGCATCGGCGATGCCGAGAGTCTCGAGCTGCGCTGGGTTCCCCGTCACGAGGTCGAGGCGCTGCCCCTGCATCCGGGGTTCGCGTCGTCGTGGCCGGCGTTGCGCGACCGGCTCGACGAGCGCATCCGGGTGGTGGTGGATGCCGCCAACGTGGTGGGCTCACGCCCCGACGGATGGTGGCGCGATCGTGCGGGGGCGGCCGCGAAGCTGATCGAGCGGCTGGGCCGCTTGAGCGAGAGCGGCGTGGAGTCGAGCGAGTTCGTCACGGAGGCCGGCCCCCGGACCGGGGCGGGGCGCAGCTGGCCGCTGTTCGAGGTGGTGCTCGAGGGTGCGGCCCGGGCGGCAGGCTCTGCCGAGGTCGAACCGGGCGCTTCCGGGTCGGGAGGGCTGCTGAGTGTGTCGTCGGCCGAGGGCTCCGGCGACGACGCGATCGTCGAGGTCGTCGGGCGGCCGTGGGCGGGTGCGACCGTCGTGGTGACGGCCGATCGCGAGCTCACCGGCCGGGTGGAGCAGCTCGGGGCGACCGTGCGCGGCCCGGGGTGGCTGCTCGGGCTGCTCGACGAGCTCGACTGACCGCGCTGGCTCGTCCGATCCCGGTGTCGCCCGATCCCGGTGTCGTCCGCCCTGGCTGTCGGCAGGGTGACGTAGTCTTCCTGCCACGATGAGCTCCTCCACCGCGCGATCCGTTCCGCGCTCCACGGCGGCCGACCCGGCGGCGTCGGATGCGCCCGTCGAGACGGTCTATCGCCCACGCGGCGAGGTCGATCTCCGGGCCACGCTGGGCCCCCTCCGGCGCGGAGCCTTCGACCCGTGCCTGCGGTTCGACGAGGTGGGTGGGGTCTGGCTGGCGCTGCGAACCCCGGTCGACGACCAGGATGCGCCCGGCGGGGTCGCGACCCTGTATCTCCGGGCCGTGTCGGGCGAGGTGAGGGTGAGTGCCTGGGGGAGTGGCGCATCCGTCGCTCTCGCCTCGGTGCCGGCGCTGCTCGGCGCCGACGACGACTGGAGCGACTTCGACCCCTCGGCCTTCGCCCTGCTGGCCGATTCGGCTCGGCGCAACCGCGGGCTGCGCCTCACCCGCACCGGCCGGGTGCTCGACGCCCTCGCGCCCGCGGTGATCGAGCAGAAGATCACCTCCACCGAGGCCTTCCGGGCCTGGCGGGTGCTCGTCTCCGCTCACGGCGACGTGGCTCCTGGGCCCGCGGTTCAGGGGCACCCGGCGCGCGGACCGGTGCCGCTGCGGCTGGCACCGACAGCGGAGCAGTGGCGGCGCATCCCGTCGTGGGAGTGGCACCGGGCGGGGGTCGACCCGAGCCGGTCGCGCACCGTGCTGCTCGCCGCCCAGGTGGCCCCTGGGCTGGAGCGCACGGCGGCGCTGGGCGCCGGCGACGAGGTATGGCGACGGCTGCGCACGGTGAACGGGGTGGGGCCGTGGACGGCGGCGGAGACCGCCCAGCGGGCCCACGGCGATCCGGATGCGGTGAGCTTCGGCGACTACCATCTCGCGGCCACCATGGGGTGGGCTCTCTTCGGCGAGCCGATCGACGACGACGCGCTCGCCGAGGTGCTCGAACCGTGGCGGGGGCAGCGTCAGCGGGTGGTGCGGTTGGTGCTGGCGAGCGGGTTCATGCCCCCGCGGCACGGTGCGCGGATGACTATCCAAGACCACCGATGGCACTGAGGCGCGTCGGCAACCGCTCAGGCCTTCGGGATCAGTACCAGTGCGGGTTGCGGGCCGTCCACTGCGAGAGCGCCTCGCACGGGGTGCCGTAGCGGCCTGAGATGTAGTTCATGCCCCAGATGATCTGGGTCTGGTGGTTGGTGACGTAGTCGGAGCCCACCGAGGCCATCTTCGACGCGGGCAGCGACTGGGGGATGCCGTAGGCGCCGCTGGAGTCGTTGTAGGCGTTCGCGCGCCATCCGGATTCGCCGGTCCAGAGCCGCACCAGGCACGAGAACTGGTCGCCGCCCCAGCCGTAGTCGCCGAGGATGCTCTGTGCGAAGGCCTGCGCCACGGCCGGGGAGGCGACCTCGCCGCTGCCGGGCACCCAGGCGCTGCCGGGGGTGTCGTCGTAGTCGCCCGAACCGGCGGCGGCCGCTGCTGCTGCCGCTTCGGCCGCTCGCTGGGCGGCCAGTTGCGCCTGGCCATCCTGGTAGGCCTTCTCGACCTGGGCGGTGGTGTTCTTGAGTGACGCCAGCTGGTCGACCATCTGGGATCTGATCGCCGTCTGGGACGCGATCTCCGCGTCGGTCTCGGCTTTGGCGTCTTTCGCGGCCTGGAGCTCGTCCTGGGCGGTCTGCTCGAGCGTGTCGCGCTCGGTCTTCGCGATCTGGGCCTGCTCCTCGAGGGCCGACGCCGTGTTCTTGGCCGCTTCGGCCGCATCCTTGATGCGCGAGGTCTGTTCGGTGAGCTTCGCCATCGCGCCCAGCTGATAGAGCAGCGACGAGGAGTTGTTCTGGTTGAGCACGAGGTTCATCGTGGGGTCGCCGCCCGAGCGGTACAGCTGAGCGGCGATGAGTCCCGCCTGGGCGGTCGCCCGGTCGGCGGTCGAGGTGGCGTCGTCGGCCTGCTGCTGCAGCGTCGCGGCGTAGGTGGCCGCCGCTTCGGCCGAGCTCTTGGCCTTGAGGTACTCCTGGCCGCTCTTCAGGGCGGCGTCGGTTCGCTCGGCGAGCACGGTGTCGAGGCTGTCGAGGTCGGCCTGGATCTCGGTGACCTTCGCCGCCGCGGCCTGTTCATTGGCCTTCGCGGCGTTCACCTCGTCCCACGTGGGGAAGTCGTCGTCAGCGGGAACCGTGGTTCCGGGAGCGGTGGCGGGGGACATCTGAGGGGCTGCGCCGGCGGGCACACCGGATCCGAGCACGAGCGCGGTCACCACCGCGAGCGTGCCCCAGCCACGTACCGAGGGCTTCCACATGGGCTCCAGGGTAAGCGACGAACGTGTGAGGGTCCCGGTTCGGCGCGGGCGCGTCCGCGACGGCGTGCGCGTGCGCGTCTGGCGTCGGTGCCCGGCATCGTGACCGGCGTCGGTATCCGGCGGACTTTACGCCCGCTCCGAGCCTTTCGGAATATTTCCGTGATTTCATGCATTTGAATAGTCCGGGGGCGTGACATGTCACTTTCCTCGCTTCAGCTCCGTCACTCACGAAAAGAGAAATCATGACCGACACCATCGAGATCCCGGGTTACCGCGCCGGCACCTGGACCATCGACCCCTCGCACTCCGAGGTCGGCTTCAGCGTGCGTCACATGCTGATCAGCAAGGTCAAGGGAACGTTCGAGAAGTTCGACGCCACCTTCGTCACCACCGACAACCCGCTCGAGACGAAGGTCACCGCCACCGCAGATGTGGCCTCCATCAACACCAACGACAAGAACCGCGACGGCCACCTGGCCACCAACGACTTCTTCGACGCTCCCACGCACCCCGAACTGACCTTCGTGTCCACGGGCGTCCGCGTCGAGAAGGGCGACTACAAGATCGACGGCGACCTCACCATCAAGGGCGTCACCAAGCCGGTCACCTTCGACTTCGAGTTCGGCGGCTTCGGCACCGACGCCTACGGCAACTACAAGGCCGGCTTCGAGGCGAAGACCGAGATCGACCGCAACGAGTTCGGTGTGAACTGGAACGCGGCCCTGGAGACCGGAGGCGTGCTCGTCGGCGACAAGGTCACCATCACCCTCGACGTGCAGGCCGTCCTCCAGGCCTGATCCTGACGGCCGGCTTCGCGCCGGCGCAGGACGATCGCCGGCTCCCGAGATCCTCGGGGGCCGGCGATCCGTGTTTCCGGGCGGGCTCGCGTCCCGTTCCGTCCGTTCCTCCACAGGCGACGGATGCGCCCAGCTCTCCACAGATCCGCTTCCCCGCGGCTCGCCCGCCCGCCCCCCACCGACACTGTGGGCATGACAACCGCATCGTCACCCTCGCTCACCGCCCGCCCCGCATCCCGTCCCGTCTCCGTCCCGCCTCCGCCCTCCCGGGCCCCCGTCCCTCGGTCCGGCGGCCTCGAGGCGGAAGCCGTCGCCGACGTGGTTGCCACGCTCGGCTTCCGGCCCGAGGGCAGTCTTGGGCTGCGCATCCGCCGGCGACGGCGTCCTTTCGCCGTGCTGCGGGTCGATCTCCCGCCCACCGACGGAGAGTCGTCGATCGCCGGCTTCTCCGCGCAGCTCACGGGCCTCGTGTCCCGACTCACCGGAGCGTCGGGAGTCGACCTGATCGCGTTCGAGCCGGTCGCGCCCCCCGGCGACCTGCTGGTGGGGCTCGCCGCCCGGTTGTCCGCCGCCGGCTTCGCCGTCGGCCTCCTCCTGCAGGTCTCCGACGGCTCGGTGTGCCGGGTGGGGGCGACCGGCATGCTCGCAGAACCGCGCCCGCTCGCTCCCGAGACCTCCGCGTTCCCAGCCCACCGTCCGGCGCACCCCTCCTCGCCCACGCACGACCTCGCCGACCACGGCGACGTGCACCACGGCCCGTTCCGGCCGCTGCACCCGATTTCCGAGGAGCGCCGTACGGCTGCGCTCGCCGTGCTTGGCCTGGCGTCCGCCGGAGGCGGTCGTGAGGGAGCCCGCGGCGAGCTCTCCGATCACGACCCTCTGCGCGCGATCGCCGACTGGGCGGCGACGCTGGACGCCGACGGCCTGCCCGGCGACACCAGGGCGCTCGCGCTCGCCTGGCCGTTGCGCCGTTCAGAGCTCCGTGATCTCGTGCTGCTGCTCTGCGCCTGGGGCACCCGTTCGGCGATGGACGCCGCTGAGGAGTCGGCCCATCCCGAGAGCGAGGAGTTGCGCTCCGTCCTGGCCCGCTTCCTCGGCTCAGGGTCGGAGGCACCCTCCGAGGGGCGACTCCGTCGGGCGGTCGAGGTGCTCCGGCGCGTGGCCGAGTGCTCTCCTGCCTCGCTCGCTCCGGCCCCCCTGGTCATGCTCGCCTGGCTCGAGTGGAGTCGGGGCCGCGGCACGGTGGCGTCGGCCTATCTCGACGAGTGCCTCCGGGCCGAACCCGACTACACGCTGGGCCGCCTCGTCCGCGACGTGATCGATCAGGGGTGGGTGCCCGAATGGCTCGACTGAGCTCGATGGCGCGGTGCGTGACGTCAGTGGCCGGTGAGCGGGCCGAGCATCCGGCTGGCAAGCGAGGGCCGGCCGGTCACACGCTCCTCCGCGTCGGCGAGGGTCGTGCCCACGAGTCCCAGGTTGGCGCCGATGAAGCGCAACGGCTCCGGTTCCCATCGCGGCGAGAGGTGGTTCACCCACGGCAGGCCGGTCAGGTCGCCGCCGTCTCCGCCGATCAGCTCGGCCAGGGTGCGCCCGGCGAGGTTCGTCGTGCTCAGGCCGTCGCCGACGTAACCGCCCGCGAATGCCACGCCGGTGCGCGGGTTGTACGACGCGGAGGCGTGCCAGTCCCGGGCGACTCCGAGCGGCCCGCCCCAGCGATGGGTCACCCCGACGCCGCCGGCCGCGGGAAAGAGTTCCACCAGAGCCTGCTCGAGGTGGTCGAACACCCGCTGCACGCGGTCGTACTCCGGGCGGATGCTGCTTCCCCAGTGGTAACGGGCACCGCGGCCACCGAAGGCGAAGCGGTCGTCGGCGGTGCGCTGACCGTAGATGAGCAGGTGACGGTAATCCGAGAACGTGGTGCCGTGCTCGATCCCCACCTCGTCCCAGAAGCTCGTCGGCAGTGGTTCGGTGGCGATCATCAGCGAGTACAGGGGCAGGATCCGTCGGCCGATTCCGGGGAGTGCCGCGCCGTAGCCCTCGGTAGCGAGAACCAGGGTGTCGCAGTGGATGAGCCCCTTTCCGTCCGCGCCGCCCGTCCCGTCGACGCTCGAGTAGAGAACCCGGTGCGGTGCCCACTCCACCGCTTCGGTCTGCTCGGCGATCACGACGCCGAGGCGCTCGACCACGGCCGCGAGCCCGCGAACGAGTTTCGCCGGGTGCAGACGGGCGCAGTTCGGGTCGAAGGCGGCAGCCAGAGAGGAGGTCGCGGCGAGAGCTCGCGCGTGAGCGGAGCCGACCCCGGCCGAGCCGTCGGTCACCAATTCCAGCGGGTCGATCCCGAAGCTCTGGGCGCCGGCCACCTCGGCGGCGGCTGCCGTGCGCTGAACCGCGCTCCGCGCGAAGGTGAGGGTTCCGCCTTTCACGAAGTCGCAGTCGATGCCCTCGGCCTCGATCACGCGGCCCACCTCGTCGACCGTGTCGATCATGGCCCGGCGCATGACCGCGGCCGCGGCGTCGCCGTAGGCGCGTCGGAGTCCGGCCGTGGAGGTCGGGAACAGCGCCGAGCACCAGCCGCCGTTGCGGCCGGAGGCGCCGTAGCCGGCCACGTGCTTCTCCACCACGGTGATCGAGAGAGCCGGATGAGCGCGCTTGAGGTAATAGGCGGTCCACAGGCCGGTGAGGCCGCCGCCCACGATGCAGACGTCGGTCGTCACGTCGCCGCGAAGGCCCGACCTGGGCTCGAGAGGGGCCGAGCCGTCGGCGGCGAGGGAGTCGAACCAGAACGAGAGGTCTCGGTAGTCGGCCGTCATCGGGTCAGGCCGGGCTCAGAGCCTGGTCCACGCCTCGGAGAGCACGCCGCGCAGGATCTGCTCGATCTCGTCGAACTCGTTCCGCCCGATGGTGAGCGGCGGAGCCAGCTGGATGACAGGGTCGCCCCGGTCGTCGGCACGGCAGTACAGTCCCGCGTCGAACAGGGCCTTCGAGAGGAACCCTCGCAGCAGCCGCTCCGACTCGTCGTCGTCGAAGGTCTCCCGGGTGGACTTGTCCTTCACCAGCTCGATTCCGAAGAAGTATCCGTCGCCGCGCACGTCACCCACGATGGGCAGATCGGTGAGCTTCTCCAGCGTCTGCCGGAAGAGCGGCGAGTTCTCGCGAACGTGCGCGTTCAGGCCCTCCTCCTCGAAGATGTCGAGGTTCTCCAGAGCCACCGCCGCCGACACCGGATGCCCGGCGAAGGTGTAGCCGTGGTAGAACGCCGTCTGGCCGTGCTTGAAGGGCTCGTAGACCTTCTCGTTCACGATGGTGGCGCCGATGGGGGAGTACCCGCTGGTCATCGCCTTCGCGCAGGTGATCATGTCGGGCTCGAACCCGTAGGTGTCGCAGGCGAAGTAGTTGCCGATCCGGCCGAACGCGCAGATCACCTCGTCGCTCACGAGCAGCACGTCGTACTGGTCGCAGATCTCGCGCACCCGCTGGAAGTAGCCCGGAGGGGGCGGGAAGCAGCCGCCCGAGTTCTGCACCGGCTCGAGGAACACGGCGGCCACGGTCTCCGGGCCCTCGAACTGGATCATCTCCTCGATGCGGTTCGCGGCCCACAGGCCGAATGCTTCCTCGGTGCCGTCGAACCCCATCTCCTTCGCGCGGTAGTAGTTCGTGTTCGGCACCCGGAAGCCACCCGGCGTCACCGGTTCGAACATCTCCTTCATCGCCGGGATGCCGGTGATCGCGAGCGCGCCCTGGGGGGTGCCGTGATACGCCACCGAGCGCGAGATGACCTTGTGCTTGGTGGGCCGGCCCTGCAGCTTCCAGTAGTACTTCGCGAGCTTGAAGGCGGTCTCGACGGCCTCGCCGCCGCCGGTCGAGAAGAACACCCGGTTCAGATCTCCCGGAGCGAGATCGGCCAACCGGTCGGCGAGCTCGATGGCCGACGGGTGGGCGTACGACCAGATCGGAAAGAAGGCGAGCTCCTCGGCCTGCTTGGCGGCCACCTCGGCGAGCCGGCGGCGGCCGTGGCCCGCGTTCACCACGAACAGCCCCGACAGGCCGTCGATGTACTTCTTGCCACGGGAGTCCCAGATGTGGTGGCCCTCGCCCTTCTGGATGATCGGCACTCCCTCACCGGACTCCATCACCGACTGCCGGGAGAA
This sequence comes from Herbiconiux liangxiaofengii, assembly GCF_041927335.1. Taxonomy (NCBI): domain Bacteria; kingdom Bacillati; phylum Actinomycetota; class Actinomycetes; order Micrococcales; family Microbacteriaceae; genus Herbiconiux; species Herbiconiux liangxiaofengii. The sequence continues at coordinate 96,882 of NZ_JBHFHD010000010.1, forward strand.
GTGCAGCCAGAGATGGTCTTTCGCCATCTGCTGCAGTTCGGCCTCGGAGCGCGCGGACCGCCCGCCGAGAGAGGCGTCGGACGCGGAGGAGGAGACGGGCTGTTCGGTGGTGGTCATCGTGTACCCCAGTTGTAGAGCTGCTTGTGCAGCTTCAAATAGACGAATGTTTCGGTGGAGAGCACCCCGTCGAGCTTCCGGATCTCGGAGTTCAACAGGGCGATGAGGTCGTCGTCGTCCTCGCAGACGACTTCGGCCAGGATGTCGAACGTTCCCGCGGTGAGCACCACGTAGTCGACGGAGGGCATCTGCGCGAGGGCGTCGGCCACCTCGCGGGTGTCGCCCGACACCTTCAGGCCGATCATGGCCTGACGGTAGAAGCCGAGCTGCAGTGGGTCGGTCACGGCCACGATCTGCATCACCCCCGACTCGGTGAGCTTCTGCACGCGTTGCCGCACTGCCGCCTCGGAGAGGCCGACGGCCTTCCCGATCTCGGCGTAGGAGCGCCGGCCGTCGTCTTGCAGCTGTTCGATGATCGCCTTCGACGTGTCATCCAACTGAGAGGGCTTGGGCTTCGTGCTCATGCATCGATACTGTCAGGATCGTGGGGGAGCGGCAAGCGAATCCGTAGGTGATAAGCCATCACGACCACTGAAACCGTCGTCGAGCGTGCTCGGCGTGCGACCTCGTCCGAGGGCTGGGTTCGCGTCGTGCCGCGGCGACCGTCGGCCCGAGGGCTACCGTGTGCGCATGGGGAGACTGTTCGCGATTCCCGGTCGAGGGCGATGGACCGTGCTGGTGGCCTGGCCGTATCTGGTGGCGCTCGAGCGTTCCGGCGAGGGCGAGGGCGAAGGCGAGGTCGTGTCGGCGGTGCGGGCGGCGCTCGCCGCCGGGAGCACCACCCTCGAGAGCGTGGTGTCGAGCATCCCCGTGCGTGGCGCGACGTGCGTCGACTCCTTCGTCGTACTCAGAGTCGCCGGCGAATCCCCGAGCGACCACGCATCCGTCGGCCTGGACAGCGTGGTGGCGGTCGCTCGAGGCCGAGGCGCGGTCGACCTGGTCTCGCCGGGCGGTTCGAGGCGGTTCGGTTCGCGGGGAGCGCAGCCCTGGGCGCTGGCCGAGTTCGGCGAGGTCTCGGGGTTGGTGCTGGGCGACCTGCCGCCGGTTCCCGAATCGGAGCTCTCCGTGCCGGCAGAGGCGGTCGCTCTCACCCGGGCGCACGACGAGCATCGGGTCGACCTGCTGCTCTGGGTGTCCTCGGCCCGCGACGCGGCCCATGACTCGTCCGACACCTCGACCGCCGGCGGGGCGGGCGCCGACGACACCACAGTCCTCCGCCCGGCACCCGTCCCGCAGGCACCCGTTGCGCCCGACGAGACTGCCGAACCCGAACCCGAACCCGAACCCGAACCCGAACGCAGTGAGCCCAGGGGCCCACGGTTCGAATTCCGGCTGAACGATGCACCCTCCTCGCTCCTCGACGGCCCCGTCGTGTTCGGGCGCCACCCTCGCCACCGCACCGTCGCATCCCCACCTCAGACCCTCGTCACAGTCCCGTCCCCCCAGAAGAAGGTGTCAGCCGATCATGTCGAGATCGCACCCAGCGGCCGCACCGTGGTGGTCACCGACCTGCACTCCAGCAACGGCACCACCGTGGTCGTCGACGGGATCCATCGTGTCCGCCTCCGGCAAGGGGATTCGGTGGTCGCCAGCCGGTCGGCTATCGTCGAAATCGGCGACCGGAACGTCATCCACATCTCGTTGCGAGACCAGGGCGACTCCGGGATCACCCCATAGGATTCCGGAAAGCTGTCAGGAGTTGTCACCGTGACCCAGATCGGTCGAACCAGCGCGCGCGTCAGCGTGACGCGCGAGGGCGCAGTGCCGCGCCAGGTCACCCTCTCCTGGGCTGCGCTCAGCGACAAGGGCAACAAGCGCGCCGGTAACGAAGACAGCTCCATCTCCGACATCCCGATCTTCGCCGTGGCCGACGGCATGGGAGGCCACTCCGCGGGCGACGTCGCCAGCGCTGCCGTGGTCGACCGGCTCAGCGAGATCGGTGACGCCGTCACCACCGCCGAGCGCATCGAGTCGGCGCTCGCCGTGGCTCTCGCCGACATCGATCGCGTGGGCGACGAGTCCGCGCTCGGCACCGGAACCACCGTCACCGGCGTGGCTCTCGCCGAGATCGACGACGACCTCGCCTGGATGGTCTTCAACATCGGCGACTCGCGGGTGTACCTGCTCGAGAACGGCGCGCTGCAGCAGCTGACGGTCGATCATTCCGTGGTGCAGGAGCTCATCGACGCGGGGCTGATCACGCCCGAACAGGCCGAGCGGCACCCCGACAGCAACGTCATCACGCGCGCCGTCGGCTTTCACGAGAAGCCGGTGCCCGACTACTCGATCCTCCCCGTGGTCGCCGGCCAGCGCATCCTGGTGTGCTCCGACGGCCTCACCAAAGAGCTCACCGACGTCGGCATCCGCCACTACCTGTCCATCTCGCCGACGGCCGAGCGCGCCGCCGCCGAGCTCGTCGCGGCCTCGCTGGCGAACGGGGGCCGCGACAATGTCACGGTGGTGGTGGTCGACGTGGAGCACGACGAGGTCGACGGCGAGCCCGTCGGCGATTCCCGCACGCAGCACGACGACCGCGGTCGCGACACGAAGCACCCGTAGGCCGCGTCGTGCCGCGCCGGCTTCCGTCACCACCGCCCACGCTTCCGGGCTTCACGCCCGTGCGCGTGCTCGGTTCGGGCGGCTTCGCCGACGTGTTCCTGTTCGAGCAGAACATGCCCCGCCGCCAGGTGGCGGTGAAGGTCATGCTGCCCGAGGTCGTGAACGAGCAGGTACGGCGCATGTTCCAGCTCGAAGCCGATCTGATGGCCCGGCTCAGCGCCCACCCCTCCATCCTCACCGTCTACGAGGCCGGGGTCTCCTCCGACGGCCGGCCGTACCTCGTCATGGAGCTGTGCTCGTCGTCGCTCGGCCAGCGTTATCGCCGTGAGCCCATCCCGGTGGCCGAGGTGCTGCGCATCGGGGTGAAGATCGCCGGTGCCCTGCACACCGCCCATGAACAGGGCATCCTGCACCGCGACATCAAGCCCTCCAACATCCTCGTCACCGCGTACGGCAGCCCGGTGCTGTCCGACTTCGGTATCGCCCAGTCCACGCGAGGGGTGGCGAGCGTCGAAGCGGTCGGTCTCTCCATCCCCTGGTCGGCGCCCGAGGTGGTCAGCGAGAGCACGCAGGGCACGGTGGCCTCGGAGGTCTGGTCGCTCTCCGCGACCCTCTGGTCGTTGCTCGCCGGGCGATCTCCGTTCGAGCAGCCCGGGGCGGTCTCGACCTCGTCGGCCGAGCTCGCCGCCCGCATCGTGAAGGCGCGACCGGCCCCCATCGGGCGAACGGATGTGCCGACTTCGCTCGAGCGCATCCTCGCGCGCGGCCTGTCCCGCAAGCCCGCCGACCGGCCGGCGTCGGCACTCGAACTCCTCCGCGAGCTCCAGACCGTCGAGACGGAACTGGGGCTCGCCCAGACCGGCGTCGAGATCGCGATGGCGGAGTGGGCCCTCGACTACCCGCAGCAGTCCGACGATCGAACCGTGCTGCACTCGCCGGCCGAGGCGCCCCGCCGGCGCCGTCGAGCGGCCGAGGGCCTGCGCAGTGGCGACGCCAGCGGTAGCCGCTCGGCGGTCGGCGGTCACTCGGCGCTCACGGCCGGCCACTCGGGCCGTGGCACCTCCCGCACGAGGGCAGCCGATCCGCGGCATCGACCCGGGCGACGTCTTTCGGGCAGGGTCGTCGCCGTTCTGGCCTCGGCCGCCGTTCTCGCGGTGGCCGGATCTCTGACGGCCGGGTTGCTCATCACCCAGCGCGCCGATGCCATCCCCACGGTCGGCGAGATCCGGGCCGAGGTCGACGGAGGGCGCATCCTGTTCACCTGGGACGACCCAGGGCTCGGCGCGGAGGACAGCTACCGGGTCGACACCTCGACCGGGGGCAGTTCGGTGCAGAAGAGCACGGAGTTCGCGGCCTCGCCGACCGACCGGTCGTCGGTGTGCATCTCGGTGGCGGTGGTGCGCTCCGGCCGGTCGGGCGCCGCGAGCTCCGAGAAGTGCGCAGACCTGCCATGACGGGGCGAACGGATGTCTTCGGCTGGCTGAACGCGCGCCGCCCGCTCGTGGCCACCGTCGCCGCAGCGGGCGTCATCGCCGCCGTGGTGGCGGTCGTGGCCGTCGTCTCGCCGGGGTACACGGCTCAGAAGGTCGAGCTCGACGACGCCACGGTGTGGGTGACGAGCGACCTGCATCAGGCGGCCGGCCGGGCCAACCCCCGCATCGGTGAGCTCAACACCGCCATCCGACTCGATTCGGCCGCTCTCTCGGTGAGCCAGTCGGGCCAGACCGTGGTGGTGATCGACCAGGGCGCCGGTGAGGGGCGCATCGTCGACACCGCGACGGCCGCCGTCACCGACACCTTCTCCCTCCCGGCGGGCGACGTCGATCTCGCGCTCGACGGCGACGCGGCCGTGATCACCGCGCGCACCTCGGGCGACGTCTGGATCGTGCCGGTCTCCTCCTTGGCCGCCTTCGACCCGGAGAGCACCCCCGACCTCACCCTCGGGGCAGGCGGAGACACCGCTCTCTCCACCGGGGGGACGGTGTTCGCCGTCTCCGCAGCCACCGGATCGGTCGTCACCGTCGACGCCGGAACGGTCGCGGGGCGCGACGACGAGCCCGACGCCGAATCGGTGCCGGTCGCTCCCGGAGACGACGTGAGCATCACCGCGGTGGGCGAACGCTGGGTGGTGCTCGATCGCACCAGCCGCACGCTGCTCACCGCCTCGGGGGAGTTCCCGATCGCTCCGGACACGCCCGGCTCAGCCGTCGCGCCCGGGGACAGCGGCGACACCGCGGAGAACGGAGCGACCACCGACCCGACCACCGGCGACGGCAGCGGCGGAGGCGGTAGCGGTAGCGGGAGCGGCGATGGTACCGGCGACGGCGCGAACCCGGCGCAGCAGGCTCCGGCCGCGCTGTGGCTCCAGTCGCCCTCCACGCCGTCTGACACCGCGCTCGTCGCCACCACCACCCAGCTGCTGTCGGTGGCGCTCGCCGACGGCGCGATCGAGGTGCTCTCCGACGGTCACTCGGGCACCTCGACGCGGCCCGCCGAGGCCGACGGGTGCTGGTACGCGGCGTGGACCGACGGTCGCACGTACTCCCGCTGCGCCGCCGGCACCACTTCCGAGCGCGCCTCGATCGTGGGCGCCAACGCAACCGGAGACCGTGTCGCGGGAGGCGGTGGGGTGACGGAGGGCGAGCTCGACGGCGCCGCATCCGGAGACCGCCTCGAGTTCCGGTCGAACGGAACCGACGGGTTGCTGCTCAGCGACGCGGCGAGCGGCCGTTCGTGGGACGTGACCCGGGGCAACACCCCGATCGACGACTGGGACGAGCTGCTTCCCGACACCCCGACCGATCAGCAGTCCACCGAGGCCTCCGCCGACCAGACCCGTGCGCCCGATCCGGCGCAGTCGCCGCCGGTCGCCACCGACGACCAGTTCGGAGCCCGCCCCGGTCGTTCCACGGTGCTGCCGGTGCTGCTGAACGACTTCGACCCCAACGACGACGTGATCGTGATCGACTCGGTCACCCTGCCCGACGGTGCGCCGTTCACCGTCGATCTCATCTCCGACGATCAGCAGCTGCAGCTCACCCTGCCCGACACGGCCGCGGGCGAGCTGGTGTTCGGCTACACGGTCTCCGACGGGCAGGGCGGCAGCGACCAGGCGACGGTCACGGTCACCGTGCGCTCGCCGGAAGAGAACTCGCCCCCCGTGCAGAGCCGCCGGGCCGCGCTCGATGTCGCGCTCGGGGGCCGCACCGAGGCCGATCAGCGCGCCGACTGGTTCGATCCGGATGGCGATGCGATCTTCGTGCAGTCGGCGACCGTGGCCGCCCCCGATACGGTCTCCTGGACGCCGCAGGGCGTGGTGACCGTCACCGATGCGGGCCAGACCACGGGGCCGAAGGAGGTCGCGGTCACCGTGAGTGACGGCGTGGGCAGCACCACCGGGTCGTTCACCGTCGAGGTGCACCAGCCCGACCAGGCGCCGCTGACGGCCGAGGGTTTCGTGGTGCTGGCCAGGGTGGGCCAGACGGCGGAGGTCGACACGCTCCCGCACGTGACCGGTGCGAGCCCGGCGCTCCGCCTGTCGAACGTGCCGAGCCGTGACGGCCTCGAGATCGCGCCCGACTACGCCGGGGGCACCGTGCGCATCACCGCACGCGCGGCCGGCAGCTCCACCCTCGACTACGCCGTGAGCGACGGGGGCCGCACGGCATCCGGGGTCATCCGCGTGATCGCCACGGTGCCGCCCGACGCGAACTCTCGGCCCGTGACCGTGCCGCACAGCGCCTTCGCGCGGCAGAACACGAGCGTGGTGGTCGACGTGCTCGCCGGCGACTTCGATCCGGCGGGCGGGGTGCTGATCGTGAGCGGGGCCGACGACTCGGGCGCGGCAGTCACGGGGCTCCGGGTCGAGACCATCGAGCAGCGGCTCATCCGCGTCACCCTCACCCGGCCGCTGGACTCGGGCCGGGTGACCTTCGGCTACACCATCACCAACGGCCTCGCCGAGGCGAGCGGATCGGTGACCGTGGTGGAGATCCCGGAGCCGACCTCTCGGCAGCCGCCGATCGCCGTGCCCGATTCGGCGGCGGTGCGGGTGGGTGACGTCGTCGACATCCCTGTGCTGGCGAACGACGTGCATCCGGATGGCGACGCCCTCACTCTCGACCCGGTCCTCGTGTCGCAGCCGGCCGGCGGCGGCGGAATGCTCTTCGCCTCCGGCTCACGTCTGCGTTACCTCGCCCCCGACACCCCGGGCGACGTCACGGCGGTGTACCGCGTCGACGCTCCCGACGGGCAGTGGGCCACCGCCCAGGTCACCATCAGCGTGCGCGAGGCCGACGCCACCGCCAATGCGGCACCGGTGCCCCCGCAGCTCACAGCCCGGGTGATCGCCGGAGAGACCGTGCGCATCCCGGTGCCGGTGACCGGCATCGACCCCGACGGCGACTCGGTGCAGTTCCTCGGCATCGACTCGGTGCCCGAGAAGGGCACCGTGGTGCAGATCGGCAGCGACTGGATCGAATTCGAGGCGGGCGACTACTCCTCGGGCACCGATTCGTTCTCCTACTCCGTGATCGATCGCCTCGGTGCCCGGGCCACCGGCACGGTGCGGGTCGGCATCAGTCCGAGGCTCGACGGCGCGCGCAATCCGGTGGCCACCCCCGACGAGGTGCGGGTACGGCCGGGGCGCACGGTGCTGGTACGGGTGCTCGAGAACGACTCCGACCCCGACGGCAGTCCGCTGCGCATCGCCGACGTCACCCCGCTCTCCGGGGCTGCCGACGGAGCGCAGGCCGAGGAGGTGGCCTCGGCTTCGGCCGAGGAGGGCGGCGTGCTGCGGATCGAGGCACCGGAGGCACCCGGCCGGTACGGCTTCATCTACACCGTCGAGAACGAGCGCGGCGGCACCAGCTCGAGCTTCGCCACGATCGACGTCGACCCGGCGGCGCCGCTCGCCCGCCCCGTCGTCGACGACACGGTGCTCACGCTCACCGACATCCTCGACCGGCCCACGGTCGACGTCGACGTGCTGAAGAACGTGTTCTTCGCCGAAGGCTCGTCGAGTTCACTCGGGGTGTCGGTGGAGAGCGGCTGGTCGGAGGCCGCCCGGGTGGTCGACGGGCGCATCCGGGTGCAGGTCGCCTCGCGGGCGCAGGTCATCCCGTTCACCGTCGCCCATCCCGACGACCCGAACGTGCGGTCGTCGGGCTTCATCTGGGTGCCGGGCACCGACGATGCGCTCCCGCAGCTGCGTTCCGGCGCGCCACGGCTGAGCGTCGTCTCGGGCAGCCGGCTCGAGATCGACGTGAACGACTACGTCGTGGCCGTCGGCGGTCGCCCGGTGCGCATCGCCGACCCGAACTCGGTGCGGGCGACGCACACCGATGGCAGCGGCTCCGTGATCGACGACGACACCCTGGTGTTCCAGAGCGCCGACCGCTACTTCGGGCCCGCCAGCATCTCGTTCGCGGTGGCCGACGGCGACGGGCCGTCGGCCCGCACGGCCACCCTCGTGCTGCCCATCACCGTGACCCCGCGGGAGAACCAGCCGCCCGCCTTCGCCGGAGCGGTGCTGGAGTTCGAGCCGGGCCAGCAGAAGACCATCGACCTCACCCGCCTCACCACCTCGCCCTCGGGCTCGACCGGCCAGCTGTCCTTCGCGCTCGTCGACCCGCGGCCCGCCGGATTCGACTCGGTGCTGATCGGCAGCACGCTCACCGTCACCGCGGGCGTCGGGGCCGTGAAGGGCACCACGGGCGACCTCGGAATCCAGGTCGCGGCGAACGGCGTGCCGGGCACGGCAGGCCGCATCTCGATGACGGTCGTCCCCTCCACCCGTCCGCCGGCGGCTCCCGCCACCGACTCCGTGATCGCTCCGCGCGGTCAGACCACCCGGGTCGACGTGCTGGCGAACGACGCGGCCACGAACCCGTTCCCCGAGACACCGCTGCGGGTGATCGCCGTGCGCGGCATCGACGCCGGTGCACTGCCCGCCGGGGTCGTGATCACCCCGAGCGCCGACGGCTCCGTGCTGCAGGTCGCCGTCGCCCCGGATGCGCCGCCGGCCGACGTCTCGGTGCAGTACCAGGTGCTCGACGGTACCGGCGAGCTCGAGCGCGCCGCCTGGGGAACCGTGCGCATCGCGGTGATCGACCGGCCCGCTCCGGTGACCGGGCTCGCCGTCACCGGCTTCGGCGACCGCAGCGTCACCGTCTCGTTCTCGCCAGGGCCCGCCAACAACTCGCCCATCTCGGGCTTCGACCTGGTGGCGCGCACCACCTCCGGGTCTCAGGTCACCAGCTCGTGCTCCAGCACCAGCTGCCAGGTGGCCACGCCCGGCAACGGGGAGGGCAACGCCGTGAGCATCAGCGTCTCCGCTCGCAATGCGGTCGGCTCCTCCGACGAGTCGACGTACTCCGTTCCGGTCTGGTCCGACCTGCTGCCCTCCGCCCCGGGTACGCCCCAGCTGAGTCCGCTGGACGGCGCGCTCCAGGCCCGGTGGTCGCCCGCGAGCGTGCCGGCCGGCGGCTCTCCGGTGCGTCAGTACGACGTCACGGCGAACGGCCGACCGGTCGCCACCGTCGACGCCGCGGGCTGCGACGGGTCGGGATGCTCCGTCACCGTCGGCGGGCTCACGAACGGCTCCGACGTGCAGATCGTGGTCACCGCGCGCAACGGCGCCTACCCGCCACTCGCGGTGTGGCCGTCGGCCTCGGCCGGCGCGACCCCCTACGGGCCGCCCGCCGCATCCGCCGTCGACGCGGTGTCGACCCCCGAGGCCGGACCCGGCTCCGTGACCGTCTCCTGGCCCGGGTTCGAGGGCAACGGCAACGCCGTGGCGGGCTACTACGCCCAGGTACTCCGGCCGGGCGCCGGAGTGCCTTCCGGGGCCCAGGCGTGCACCGTGTCGAGCCCGGCCCCCGGTCGCCCGACCGCTCCTCGGGCCGGGGGAGACGTCATCGCCCAGCAGGCGCTTGGCGGAGATTCGCGCTCGGCCGTCTTCACCGGTCTCACCGATGTCGATGCCGCCTACGGCTTCGTGGTGTGGGGCTACAACGCGGCCGGATGCGCGGTGTCGGCCGTGGCGACCGCGGTGGCGTATCCGACTCCCGGCCAGGTGCAGGCCTCCGGGGTGCAGGTGGTGATGGTGCAGCGAGGGACGACGTATGAGCCCCAGGTGCTCTCGGCGCCCACGCCGTCGCCCGTCCAGGCCGGAGGCCGCTACAGCGTGCGCCGGATCGACGCCTCCGGTTCGCCAGTGGGCGACGCCCAGCCGTTCACACTCGGCGGCTACCCGCTGTCGCTCACCGCAGGCCGGTTAGGCGAGGTGTACCGCTTCCAGCTGCGGGCCTGCAACGTTTTCGCGGGGGTGGAGCTGTGCGGTGCGTGGTCGGACACGGTGTCGGCACCCGAGGCCTCGTTGACGTTCGCGTTCGCCTCCGGCCCCACCTACGACGGCACGTCGTGGAGCTGGGAGGGCGAGCCGGAGAACGGCGGCCTGACGCCGGCCTACGCCTGCGGCAGCCGCGAGATCACGCCCGCCGGCGAGCCGGGCGGCCAGGTCGTCACCGGCGGATCGTGCACCCCGGTGGTGCCGGTGCCCACGGGCTCCGCCGGCCTCTCGGTGCAGGTCGGAGACCACCACTATGTTTACCCTGGCTGACGGAAAGGCATTCACGCGATGACGATGACGAGCGAGCAGGCGACCCGGTTCGCCGACGTGTTCGACCGGCTGACGGCGAACGTCGAGCAGACGCTGCACGGCAAGTCGCACGTCATCCGGCTGGCGCTGGTGGCGCTGTTCAGCGAGGGGCATCTGCTGCTCGAAGACGCCCCGGGCACGGGCAAGACCTCGCTGGCCCGCGCGATGGCCGACAGCGTGCGCGGAAGCTCGAGCCGCATCCAGTTCACGCCCGACCTGCTGCCCGGCGACATCACCGGGGTGAGCGTGTACGACCAGCGCACGGGGGCGTTCTCCTTCCACGCGGGGCCCGTCTTCGCCAACGTCGTGCTCGCCGACGAGATCAACCGCGCCAGCCCGAAGACGCAGGCGGCCCTGCTCGAGGTGATGGAGGAGGGGCGCGTCACCGTCGACGGCACCCCGCATCCGGTGGGGCAGCCGTTCATGGTGATCGCCACCCAGAACCCGATCGAGCAGGCGGGCACCTACCGGCTGCCGGAGGCGCAGCTCGACCGGTTCCTGATCAAGACCTCGATCGGCTACCCCGACCACGCCACCACCCTGCGCATCCTCGAGGGCGCCACCGAGCGCGCTCACGGCGATTCACTGCCACCGGTCATCACGGCCGAGGGTGTCACCCTGCTGGCCTCGGAGGCCCGCACGGTGCATGTCGACGCCACCATCAACGACTACGTGTCACGGCTCGTGCAGGCCACCCGCGACGCCGACGAGACGAGACTGGGGGCCAGCGTGCGTGCCGCGTTGGCGCTGATCCGGGCGGCCAAGACCTACGCGGCGTCGGATGCGCGGCATTACGTGGTGCCCGACGACGTGAAGGCGCTGGCCGGCCCGGTGCTCGCCCATCGTCTCGTGCTCGACCCCGAGGCGGAGTTCGACGGCGTCACCGCGCTCGGTGTCGTCTCCCGCATCCTGCTCGACGTCCCGCCGCCCGGTGACGCTCCGGCCGCATGACGGGCGGGCGACGGCCGGTCGTCGTCTCGACGAGCGGGTGGGTGGTGCTGGCGGCAGCCGTGATCGGCCTGCCGGCCGGGCTCATGCTGGGCTGGACGGAGCTCGTGGTGGTGGGGGGCACGGCGGCGCTCGTCGCTCTGGCCGCGGCGGTGTCTCTCGTCGGGCGCGCATCCGGTGGCATCGAGATCGCGGTGCTGGAGCGCCAGGTGGTGGCGGGCAGCACGGCCACCGTCGTCGTGCGGGCGCGCAACGACTCGGGCCGACGGCTGCGGGCGCAGGAGGCCGAGCTGCCGGTGGGGGAGCGTATCGAGGCGGTGCGCCTGCCCCCGCTCGCGCCGTGGGGCCGCCGCGAGGTGCAGCTGACGGTGGCCACCGAACGCCGGGGCGTGGTGCAGCTCGGCCCCGTCACGCTGGTGCGGCACGACCCGCTGGGCCTCGCCCGGTGGGAGTCGGCGAAGTCGGCCACGGCCCAGCTCTACGTGCATCCGCCCACGGTGGCGCTCACGGTCGCCACGAGCGGGCTGCTCCGCGACCTCGAGGGCATCGCCACCAACGACCTCACCGACAGCGACATCTCCTTCCACGCGCTGAGGCCCTACGTGGCGGGCGACGACCGGCGGCACATCCACTGGAAGAGCACGGCCAAGACCGGCGACTTCCTCGTGCGCCAGTTCGAGCAGACCCGGCGTAGCCATCTCATCGTGCTGCAGTCGCTCGCCGAGGCCGACTACGCCTCGCCCGAGGAGTTCGAGCTGGCCGTGAGCGTGGTGGGGTCGATCGGTGCCCGGGCGCTGGCCGACGGCACGAGCCTGTCGGTGTTCGCCGGAGCGCCGCGCACCCGTGGCGAGGCCGGGCGGCTCCGCACCCGCGGCCGGCGAGAACTGCTCGACGACCTCAGTGGCATCCAGGAGCGGCGTGGTGCCTCAGGCGTGGCGGCGGTGGCGCGGGTGGTGGCCGAGCAGGCACCGGATGCGTCGCTTGTGTTCGTCGCCTGCGGGTCGACCGTGACGGCTCGCCAGCTCCGGGCGGCCGCCTCGCACTTCCCCGCGGGGGTGGAGGTGGTGGCGGTGCTGATCGAACCGGAGGCACCATCGACCCTCGTGCGCATCGAGGCGCTGCGGATCATGCGCATCGGGTACCTCGACGATCTCGTGCGCGGTCTCGTGCGGGCGGCGGGCGCGTGAGCGCGACGAGCGGCGTGCGCGGCCGCGATCGCCGCGCCGGGCGGGGTCAGGGCCGGGGCCACAACCAGGGCCGGGACCGGCACCGCGGCCGCATCGTGCTGGGCGCGGTGACGATGGCGCTGCTCACCGGCGTCGCCGCGGCGAGCTGGTGGCCGGTGTACGCCTCGCCGTCGTTCGTGCTGGCGGCCGGTGGGGCGATCGTGGCGGGCACGGTGATCGCGGCCCTCGGCGCCTCGTTCCGCTGGCCGGCCCCCGTCGTGCTGCTCGTGACGGCGGCCGCCTGGCTGCTGCTGGGAGTCCCGCTCGCCATCCCGTCGGAGACCTACGGGCACGTGCTGCCCACCCCGCGCGGCCTCGCCGACCTCGTGGTCACCACGGCCACCGGTTGGCGGCAGCTCGTCACCATCGAGCTTCCGGTGGGCGACTACCAGGCACTGCTCGTGCCCGTCTTCGTGATCACCCTCGTGGCCTCGGTGCTGGCCACGTCGATCGCCACCCGAACCGCGCGGCCGGCACTCGCCGTGCTGCCGCCGGCCGCGGTTCTCGTGGCCGGTGTGCTCCTCGGCAGCGGGTCGGGGTTCGCGCCCGTGCTGGTGGGGGGAGGGTTCGCAGGGCTGCTGGTCATCTGGCTCGCGCTCGTGGCACCCGCCCGACGCTCCGGGCGGCGCACCGCGCTGGCAGTACCGGTCGTCGCGGCCGCGCTCGGGCTGGCGCTGGCCGGCGCGGTGGCGCTCCCGGCTCCCGACCGGTTCGTGGCCCGAGCGACGGTGGTGCAGCCGTTCGACGCCGTCGACCACGCGAGCCCGCTGTCGTCGCTCCGCGCCTACCTCAAGGAGCCCGACGCCGACGCCACGCAGCTCACGGTGAGCGGTGCCACGCCCGGCACGCGCCTCGCCGTCGCCCGGCTCGACGACTACGACGGCGTGGTCTTCACCGCGGGCGGCGTCACCTCACGAGGGGTCGCCGGTCTCTCGGGGGCCGGCGTGCAGCAGTCGTCGAGCGACCTGTTCCAGCGCGTCACCGGACGGATCTCGGCGGCGACCGGCGGCCCCTCAGATGGTCCGGAGGCCCGCGACGGCACCGAACTCGACCTGCACGTGGTGGTCGGCGACTATTCCGGCGTCTGGGTTCCCACGCCCGGTCCGCCCAGCCTGGTCGAGTTCGCCGGAGCCGACGCCGATCTGCTGCAGAACTCCCTCTTCGCGAGTCCGTTGCTCGCCACCGTGGCCGACACCCACGAGCTCAGGCGCGGCGACGAGTACGACATCACGGCCACGGTTCCCGCCGAGGTCTCGGAGGCGGGTGCCCTCGCCGCCCTCGAGCCGGGGGCCGGCACCACGCCACCCGAGACGATTCCGGATGCCGCGTCCCGACGCCTCACGGAGTGGGCACCCGACTCCCGCCCACCCGGTGAGCGCCTGGCCGGAATCGTGGCCGGCCTCGACGGCGGCTACGTCTCGAGCGCCCTGCCCGGAGAGGTGTTCAGCCGTTCCGGTCACGGCTCCGACCGCCTCGAGGAGCTCCTCTCCGCCACCCCCATGGTGGGCGACGCGGAGCAGTATGCGGCGGCGGCGGCCCTGCTGGCACGGTCGGCCGGGTTCCCCTCCCGCGTGGCCGTGGGCTTCGTCGTCCCCGCGGACGGGGCAGCGGAGACCGACGCCGCTGCGGCCGGGCAGGACGGCACCGCCGTCCGTGGCCGCGACGCCACCGCGTGGCTGGAGGTGTACACGGCCGGGCAGGGCTGGGTGGCCATCGACGTCACGCCCGAGCCGCGTCCCATCCCCGAGAGCGAGCTCGACGACACGTCGTCGGCGGTGCAGCCGCCCGAGGTGGTGCCGCCGGCCTCCGACGAGCTCGACGACCCGGCCGCGTCGGCACCGCTCGAGCAGAACGACGACGACCCCGCCCCCCGCGACGACACGCTCGCCGTCATCCTGCGGGTGGCCGCGATCGTCGGGATCTCGCTCGCGGCGGTCGCGATCGTGCTCGCCCCGTTCCTCACGGTCATCGCGTTGAAATCGCGTCGGCGCACCCGTCGTCGTGAGCGGGGGAGTGCGCGCAGTCGCGCCGCCGGCAGCTGGGCCGAGGTCGTCGACGCCGCCCGCGACCGCGGTTCGCCGCCGCGGCCGAACGCCACCCGCCGCGAGGCCGCGACCGAGCTGAGCGCCGCCGCCGCCGCCCCCGCCGCAGTCGCGGCCCCGGCAGCGGTCGCCGCCGCCGCACCCACCGCCCCCGCCGCACCCACTTCGGCCACCGCCCCCACCGCGGCCGCCGCGACCGCCTTGGCAGTCCGCGTGGATGCCGCTCTCTACGCGCCGCAGCCGCCCTCGGACGCCGAGCTCGACGCACTCTGGGCGGCATCCGATGCCCAGCGCCGGGAACTGCTGGCGGGCCTGGGGTGGCTCGCGCGGCTCCGTGCCCGGGTCTCGCTGCGGTCGCTCCGCCGGTACCATGGCAGCGAGACCAGAAGGCGGTAGAAGCAGTGAAGTGCAGAACCTGTGGCACGACCCTGAGCTCCGGCGCACTCCTCTGCGGAGAATGCGGCACCTCGGCCATCGCACCGCGGCCCACCCTCGGCGATACGGCCCGTTACGACCGCACGGCGCTCCGGAAGGCCATCTCGGCGGAGTCGGCCCGCGCGGCCGGCGCGCGCGGGGCGGGCGACTCCCGCCCAGCCCCCTCCCGCCACGTCGAGCCGCGCCGCGACCGCCCCGTCTCCGTTCCGTCGCGCCCCGACCACTCCCTCCCTACCCCGTCACGCCCCGACCACTCCCTCCCTACCCCGTCGCGCCACGGGCAGCCGCACTCGCGCCCGGAACCCGAGCGCACCGTCGCCCCGACCCCGCCCGCAGCGACATCCGCCCCGGCCCGCGCCGCGAACCCGACCCTGCAGGCCCCCGCCCCCACGCCACCGGCGCCCGCGCCGGCCGCCCGCCCCACCTTCAGCCTCGTCTTCAGCACCGGCGAGAGCATCCGCGTGGCGGGCCCCGGCCTCGTCGGCCGCAATCCCACTCCGGCACCCGGTGAGCACGTCGACTACCTCGTGCAGCTGATCGACCCGCAGCGCAGCGTGTCCAAGACGCACCTCGCATTCGGCGTCGAGGGCGGCGAGCTCTGGGTGGCCGATCACCACTCCTCCAACGGAACCCGGCTCGACCCGGGCGAACCCGGCGCTGTCGAACTCGCCCCCGGCGTTCGCACGACGGTGCCGCGTGGCACCCGCGTGGGCATGGGCGACGAATGGTTCGACGTGCACTGAGACGTGCGCCGAGACGTGCACTGAGACGTGCACTGTCGCGTGCACTGACCGCCGAAAACCTACGTCGTCTCCCCAAATCGACACTGATTTCGTAACGAGTATGTTTCGCGCGTGTGTTTTTCGTCGTCGATGCTGTCGTTCGCAACGGCGGTTGTGTCACTATCGGAGCTACTCATTCCCGGGAGGACGACACCGTGAGAATTCCGAACGACCCTCAGCTCGTGCAGGCCATCCGCCATTCCCAGGCTCTGCGCCGGGCCCGCACCCTGCAGCTCTCGCGCCGCGGCTTCCTCGGCGCCACCGGTGTCGGGGCCACCGCCCTCGCCCTCGCGGCCTGCGCCCCGGCCGACAAGAAGGATCTGACTCCGGCCGACGACAAGAGCGCCACCGAGAAGACCCTCACGTGGGACAACTGGCCCGCCTACATGGACGAGGACGACGCGGGCAACTACCCCACCCTGGTCGGCTTCGAAGACGAGACCGGCATCACCGTCACCTACAACGTGGCGGTCGACGACAACAACAGCTACTACGCGAAGGTCAAAGACCAGCTCGCCCTCGGCCAGGCCATCGGTGCCGACACCGTCTGCCTCACCGACTGGATGGTGGCCCGCCTCGTGCGCAACGGCTACCTGCAGGAGCTCGACCACGCGAACATCCCGAACATCGCCAACCTCAGCCCCTCCTTCGCCAACCCCGACTTCGACAAGGGCCGCAACCTCTCGCTGCCCTGGCAGGGCGGCTTCGCCGGCATCTGCTGGAACAAGGAGAAGGTGCCTGGCGGCCTGAAGAGCGTCGACGACCTCTGGGCCGCCGACCTCAAGGGCCGCGTGGGCGTGCTCTCCGAGATGCGCGACACCATGGGCCTCATCATGCTCAGCCAGGGCACCGACATCACCGGCGAGTGGGGAGACGACCAGTTCGCGAACGCGATGGACGCCTTCACCGAGCAGGTCGAGAACGGCCAGATCCGCAACATCAAGGGAAACGCCTACCTCAACGACTTGCAGAGCGAAGACACCTACGCCGCCATCTGCTGGTCGGGCGACATCACCTCGCTGAACGCCCAGGCCGGCGACAAGTGGGAGTTCGCGATTCCGGATGCCGGCGGCACGCTCTGGAACGACACCTTCGTCGTGCCCATGGGCGCCACCCACAAGGCCAACGCCGAGGCGGTGATGAACTACTACTACGAGCCCGAGGTCGCGGCCGAGCTCGCCGCCTGGGTGAACTACGTGACGCCCGTGGTGGGCGCCAAGGAGGCGATGGACGCCATCGACCCCGAACTCGCGTCGAACCAGCTGATCTTCCCCGACGACGAGACGTTGAGCACCGTGCACGTCTTCCGCACGCTCACCCCGCAGGAGGAGAACGACTACCAGGCCCAGTTCCAGAAGGTGCTGCTGGGCAGCTGATGGCCGACGCATCCGCCTTCGCCGAGAGCGGCGCCGACCTGCAGCTCTCGGGCATCACCAAGCGCTTCCCGGGCTTCACCGCCATCGAAGACCTCGACCTCACCATCCCGGCGGGCTCGTTCTTCGCTCTGCTCGGCCCCTCGGGCTGCGGCAAGACCACGACCCTGCGGCTCGTCGCCGGCCTCGAGGAGCCCACGGAAGGCCGCATCCTGATCGGCGGTCGCGACGTGACTGACACCAAGCCGTACCAGCGCCCGGTCAACACGGTGTTCCAGTCGTACGCCCTGTTCCCGCACATGACCATCCTCGAGAACGTGGCCTTCGGGCTGAAGCGCCGCAAGATCGGCGACGCCGTGGCCAAGGCGCACGAGGCGCTGAAGCTCGTCGAGCTCGACCACCTCGCCTCCCGCCGGCCCGCGCAGCTCTCGGGCGGCCAACAGCAGCGGGTCGCCCTGGCCAGGGCCATCGTGAACCGGCCGGCCCTGCTCCTCCTCGACGAGCCGCTCGGTGCCCTCGACCTCAAGCTGCGCCGCCAGATGCAGCTCGAGCTCAAGACCATCCAGACCGAGGTGGGCCTGACGTTCCTGCACGTCACCCACGACCAGGAGGAGGCCATGACCATGGCCGACACCGTCGCGGTGATGAACAAGGGCCGCATCGAACAGCTCGGCGCCCCCGAGGAGCTCTACGAGCTGCCGCGCACGGCGTTCGTGGCCAACTTCCTCGGCCAGTCGAACCTGTTCATCGGCGACGTGGTGGCGAGCGGGCCCGACCACATCACGGTCGACGTGGCGGGCGTGCCCATCGTGGTGCCCCGCATCCGGAGCCGTCGTCATGCCGGCGAGGTGGCCATCGGCGTGCGACCCGAGAAGGTGCTGCTGCTCACCGAGGCGCCCGCCGCCCAGGCCGGCCGCAACGTGCTCGGCCCGGGCCGGGTGACGGATGCCTCGTTCTCCGGTGTCAGCACCCAGTACCTCGTCGATGTGCCGCACGTGGGCGAGCTCGTGGTGTTCGCCCAGAACATGGTGTTCGGCCCGGTGGTGAACGTCGGAGCCGAGGTGTGGCTGTCGTGGAACGTCGAGCACGGCTTCGGCCTCGACGACGAACCCGGCACGGTGCCGCGCTTCGTGGCCGACGACTCCACGGAGTCCATCGCCATCCAGCGGCGCATCGCGCTCGAAGAAGAGCTCGAGCAGGCGTAGGGCCCCGGCACCATGGCATTCACCGCGTTCGCCTCGCAGCCCACCGTCGAGCAGGCCCCGAGGAAGCGCAGCTTCGTCGCGCTCGTGCTGCTGCTGCCGGGCATCCTGTACCTCGTCCTGTTCTTTCTCACCCCGCTGATCTCGCTGGTCATCACCTCGCTGCAGCAGCCGGTGCTCGACGGCGACATCGGCGAGTTCCAGGCCGGGTTCAACTGGCAGAACTACGCCGACTCGGTGGGGGAGTACTGGCCGCTCATCCTGCGCGCGTTCGGCTACGCCATCGTGGCCACCGTGCTGGCGCTGGTGATCAGCTATCCCATCGCGTACGTCATCGGGGTGAAGGCACGGCGCTGGCCGCTGCTGCAGAGCCTGATGCTCACGCTCGTGATCGCGCCGTTCTTCATCAGCTTCCTGCTGCGCACCCTGGCGTGGAAGCAGATCATGTCCGACGAGGGGCCGATCGTGCAGTTCCTCAAGTCGGTGGCGGTGCTGCCGAGCGACGGGCACCTCACCGGCACCACGTTCTCGGTGATCTTCGGCCTCACCTACAACTTCATCCCGTTCATGACGCTGCCGCTCTACGCCACGCTCGAGCGGCTCGACCTGCGCTACATCGAGGCCGGGGCCGATCTCTACGCGAGCCCGTTCACCACGTTCCGCACGGTCACCATCCCGCTGTCGATGCCCGGGATCGTGTCGGGAACGCTGCTCACCTTCATCCCGGCGGCCGGCGACTACATCAACGCCAGCCGCGACTTCCTCGGGTCGTCGTCGACCGCCATGGTGGGCAACGCGATCGAGGCCAACTTCCTCGTGCTGCAGAACTATCCCGCCGCGGCCTCGCTGTCGATCGTGCTGATGGCGGTCATCCTCGTGATCGTCGGCGTGTACGTGCGCCGCTCCGGAACGGAGGACCTCGTATGAACCGCCGCACAAAGGGTCTGGGGCTGTGGATCTACACGATCATCGCCCTGGTTTTCCTGCTCATCCCCATCGCGTACACGTTCGTGTTCTCGTTCAACGACTCGGGCAAGCTCAACATCGCCTGGCAGGGTTTCACCCTGGAGAAATGGATGACGGTGTGCAACACGCAGGGTCTCTGCGAGGCATTCGGCAACAGCATCCTGGTGGGCGTGGTGGCGACCGTGCTGGCCACCGCGCTCGGAACCCTCATCGCCATCGCCCTGGTGCGTTACCGGTTCAAGGCGCGCTCGGTGATCAGCCTGCTGCTGTTCCTGCCGATGGCGACCCCCGAGGTGGTGCTGGGCGCCGGCCTCGCGGCGCAGTTCCTCACCGTGGGGGCCGAGAAGGGCCTCGTCACGATCATCCTGGCGCACACGATGTTCTGCATCAGCTTCGTGGTGGTGACGGTGAAGGCCAGGGTGGCCTCGCTCGACCCGGCCCTCGAGGAGGCGGGTCGCGACCTCTACGGGTCGCCCGGCCAGGTCTTCTGGCGCATCACGTTCCCGCTGCTCATCCCGGGTATCGCGGCGGCGGCGCTGCTGTCGTTCGCGCTGAGCTTCGACGACTTCATCATCACGAACTTCAACTCGGGCTCGGTCGACACCTTCCCGAAGTTCATCTACATCGCGGCGGCCCGCGGCATCCCGGCGCAGGTGAACGTGATCGCGTCGGCGGTGTTCCTGCTGGCGATCGTGATCGTGGTGGTCACCCAGGTCTCCCGAGCGGCCCGCGCCAAACGCCTGGCCCGCCAGCTCACCTGACGGGGGCGCGGTCAGAGGGTCGGGGACAGACGGATGGTGCCCACCGGCGCCGCTCCGCCGTACACCGCGAGGTCGAGCTCGGGCGTGAGCTCCGCCACCTGGTCGCGGGTGAGCGACCCGTGGCGGGCCAGCAGCTCCAGGGCCACGATCGTGGCCGCGCGCAGGCTGCCGTCGAGCATCTTCAACGCCACGGATGCGCCGTCGGGCGTGGCCATCACCATCACGCCCTCCGCACCGAGCTTGGCCACCACGCCCAACCGGTCGATCACGACGGTGTTCGCGCGCCCCGGTCCGTCGATGGCCCAGCCGTTGGCGAGGATGCTGTCGGTCAGGTGCTTGGCGTGTCCCGACTCGGCACGACGGATGCGCCCGATGCCCCGCGCGAGCGCCACCAGCGACATCGCGTGAACGGGAGCACCGCATCCGTCGACCCCCGAGTGCACCACGGGTGCCCCGGTCTCGCGCTCGACCACGGCCAGGATGCGCTGCTGCAGCGGATGCGCCGGGTCGAGGTAGGTGGCGGTGTCCCATCCGTTCTCGACGCAGGCGAGCAGCATGGCGGCGTGCTTGCCCGAGCAGTTCATCAGGATGCGCTCTTTGTGACCGTTGGCGCGGATGACGCCGTCGCGCGCCGCGGAGTCGCCCGGCCAGTCGGGTGGGCAGCCGAGGTCGTCGGCGTCGAGCCCGGCCTTCTCCAGGATGGAGTCGACCACCCGCACGTGCGCCGGGGTGGCGGAGTGGCTGGCGGTGGCCAGCACGGTCTGCACCGGGTCGAGCGAGACGCCCGACTCGAGCACCGCCAGTGCCTGGAACGGCTTCATGCACGAGCGGGGATACACCGCGAGCTCGGGGGAGCCGACCGAGAGCGCCACCTCGCCCCGCGCATCCAGCACCACGGCCGACCCGATGTGACGCGACTCCACGAACCCGTTGCGGTCGAGCACCGCGAGCTCCACACTCTCCGCGACCCCGGCGGTGCCGGGTTCGCGGCGTGCGCCGGCATCCACCCGTCGCAGATCGCCCTCTGCGGGCTCCGAGAGGGCGATCTGCGACGGGTCGGGGGCCGAGTGCTTGCTCACAGCTGAGCGAAGGCCTCGTCGATCACCGAGAGGGCGTCGGCGATGAGGGCGTCGCTCGTGGCGAGGCTCGGCAGGAAGCGCAGCACGTTGCCGTAGGTTCCGGCGGTCAGCACGAGCACGCCGTGCTGGGTGGCGTACGAAACGATCGCGTTCACGGCGTCGGCGTTGGGGGCCTTCGTGGTCTCCGCGGTGCCGGGCTGCACGAGCTCGATGGCGATCATCGCGCCGATGCCGCGGATCTCGCCGATGATGTCGTACTTCGCCTGCAGCTGGGTCAGGCCCGCCACGAGCGTCTGCTCGATGCGCTTCGCCTCGGCGAGCAGGTCGTTCGCCACGATCTGCTCGAACACGGCCACGGCGGCCGCGGCGGCGACGGGGTTGCCGCCGAAGGTGCCGCCGAGCCCGCCGGGCTGGGCCGAATCCATGATGGTGGCCCGACCGGTGACGCCGGCGAGCGGCAGTCCGCCCGCGATGCCCTTGGCCGAGAGCACCATGTCGGGAACCAGCCCGAAGTGCGAGCTGGCGAAGAACTCCCCGGTGCGGGCCATGCCCGACTGGATCTCATCGGCGATGAACACGATGCCCGAGGCGGTGCACCACTCCTGCAGAGCGGTGAGGTACCCGGGAGCCGGTACGACGAACCCGCCCTCGCCCTGGATGGGCTCGACCACGAGGCAGGCCAGGTCGGCCGCGCCCACGGTCTTCTCGAGGTAGGAGATGGTGCGCTCGGCCGCCTCGGCGCCCGAGAGGCCGTCGTGGTACGGGTAGGAGTTCGGAGCGCGGTACACGTCGCCCGCGAACGGTCCGAACCCGGTGGAGTAGGGCGCGGCCTTGAAGTTCATGGCCATCGTGAGGTTGGTGCGGCCGTGGTACGCGTGCTCGAGCACGGCGACGCCGTTGCGGCCGGTGTGCTTGCGGGCGATCTTCACGCCGTTCTCCACCGCTTCGGCGCCCGAGTTCACGAGCACCGTGCGCTTGGCGAAGTCGCCGGGGGTGTGCTCGGCGAGCAGCTCGGCCACCCGCACGTACTCCTCGTAGGGGGTGATGGTGAAGAGGGTGTGCGTCACGTCCTGCAGCTGGGCTGCGGCGGCCGCGACCACCGAGGCCTCGGTGTGGCCGATGGTGGTGACGCCGATGCCGGCGCCGAGGTCGATGAACTGGTTGCCGTCGACGTCGACCAGGATGGCGCCGTTCGCCTTCGCGATGTACACCGGCAGCGCGCTCGACACACCCGGGGGCACGACCTCGAGGCGTCGGCGGTGCAGCTCGTCCGATTTCGGACCGGGGATCGCGGTGACGATCTTCCGCTCCTGGGGGACGGTGTAGACGGGAGCTGCCACGGAGGCGTCGATGGTGTCAGTCATGATCCCTCGAGTTTAGGCCAGCCCTCCTTCAGCTCCGCGTTAGCATGGCCGGGTGAATCGTGAGCATCACTACAGCGTCGATGTCGCCTGGCTTGGCAATCGCGGCAGCGGCACGAGCGGCTACCGCGAATACGGCCGACAGAGCTCGGTCGAGGCGACCGGCAAGCATCCGATCGACGCGTCGGCCGACCGCACCTTCCACGGCGACGCCGACCGCTGGAACCCCGAGGAGCTGCTGCTCGCCGCCCTCGCCGAGTGCCACATGCTCTCCTTCCTGCACGTGGCGGTGCAGCACGGGGTCGTCGTGACGGCCTACTCGGATGCCGCCACCGGCACCATGGAGCAGCAGGGCGACGGGGGCCGGTTCACGAGTGCCACGCTGCATCCGCTCGTCACGGTGGCCGAGCCCATCGACGACGACCTCGCCGCCACCCTGCATCGCGAGGCGAGCGAGAAGTGCTTCATCGCCAACTCGGTGAACTTCCCGGTGCACCATGAACCCCGAACCGTCGTCGGCTGAGAACACCGCCGGCCCCGCGCCGGTCGGCGCCCGCGGGGTGGTGACCCTCGTGCTCATCGGCCGCACCCTGCGCGGCACCCTGGGTGAGGAGTTCCGCGCCGAGGCCGTCGCCCTGCACGAACGGATGCACGGCCCGTCCGCCGCTCCGCCCCACACGGCTCTCGCCCGAACGGTCGAACTCACCGCCGTGGCGGTCACCACCCTCGCCCCCCTGCACCTCTCCGCCCGGATCGCCGACCCCGCCTTCACCCCCGCCCACTCGCACCCCACCCCCGCCGCCGAGGGGGCGGAGGTGTTCGTGGTGGAGGTGGAGCACGTCGAGGGGATCAGGGCGCTGCACGGGCCCCCGGGGGTCGACCTGCGGCGCACCGTCGTGGTGGAGGTCGAAGCCGCGACCCGGCCCGAGCTCGACGTTCAGGTGGTCGTGCGGGACTGATCGAGCCGCCAGCGCGCCTCGAGGGCCATCGTGGCCGCGAGCTGGGTGGAGAGGAACGTCGTCGGCGGAGCCGGCCGCGACCAGTCGTCGCCGGCGCGGCCGACATCGGCGACGGCAACGGGACCGGCCGCGTGCTCGCCGGCCGGTGCGGAGAAGCTGCCGCGAAGCGCATCCGTCGCCGTGTCGAGGTACGCCACGAGGGCGTCGCGATCGCGGTCGCCGGCGGGCAGCGCCTCGGCCACGAGCGCGAGGTACCGCGCATGGATGCCCTTGAACAGCCCCGCGTCGCCGCCGCCCGCGTGGTCGGAGCGCGCCTCCTCGCCCAGTACGACGCCCGCCGGCGCGAGCCTGGGCAGGGCGGCGCGCGCGATGCGGCCGGCGGTGGCAGGCGCATCCGGAATCCAACGCCGCTCGAGCACGGCCGCGGCCACCACGCCCTGGTTGTAGCTGAACACCCAGCCGTCGTCGACGCGGTGGTCACCGGTGCGGTTCACGCCGTCGAGCACCACCCCCTCCGGCGTCACCAGCCGATCGAGCAACCACTGCACCGTCTCGTCGGCCGCCACCCGGTACCGTTCGTCGCCGGTCAGCCGGTGCAGCCGCGCCGAGGCCAGCGCGAATGTGCCGTTGCTCGGAGCGTTCTTGTACCCCGGCTGCGGCACCCGCCACGACACGCTCGGCCCCTCGAGCCGGTTCCAGCCACGACTCCGGATGCGCCGCCACACCGACACCGCGTCGTCGAGCCGGCGGGCCGAGCCGGTGGCCTCGTGCAGCCCGATCAGGGCGAGGGCGAGCCAGCCGAGGTCGTCGAAGTAGTCGTTGAACAGGCCGCAGTTGCGCACCCGGAGGTACCGCAGGGTGGCCTCGGCCTGGTGCAGGCGCCGCTCATCACCCGTGCGGTGGAAGGCGTCGAGCCGGGTGTCGATGGCGTGCGACAGCCACCAGTGGTTGAGGGGGAGTGCCTGGCGCAGGTGGAGCGGGGACGTGTTGCGATAGGCGCCCGAGAGCACCGGGACGTGCGCGAACACCGGCACGGCGAAGCGGCGGTCGAGGCAGTGCTGGGCCGCGTCGGCCGCCTCCGCGATGCTCATCACGCGCTCACCCTACGCCGGGCCCCGCCGGGCCACGCCGCCGGTGGTTGCGACGATCTGCGGTCGCCGCTTCGCGCCCGGTGCACTTGACTGAACCCATGGCCTCCTCGATCTCGTCCGCCCAGCGACTGGTGCTCGTCGTCGCCATCCTGAGCTCGTTCATCTCGTTCCTCGACGCCACGGTCATCAACGTGGCGCTGCCCGCCATCAGCCGGGAGCTCGGCGGCGAGCTGTCGTCGCAGCAGTGGGTGGTCGACGCCTACCTCATCACGCTCGGTGCCGTCATCCTGCTCGCCGGCTCGCTGTCCGACGTGTTCGGGCGTAGGCGCGTGCTGTTCGTGGGCCTGCTGGGGTTCGGGGTCACGTCGCTCGCCTGCGCGTTCGCGCCCACCATCGAGTTCCTGATCGTGTCGCGGGGCCTGCAGGGAGTCGCCGGGGCCCTGCTCGTGCCGTCGTCGCTGGCCCTCATCCTGGCGAACTTCAGCGGATCGCTGCAGAGCCGCGCCATCGGAACCTGGACGGCCTTCACGAGTGTCGCCAACATCGCCGGCCCCATCCTGGGCGGTGTGCTGGTCGACCAGGTGTCGTGGCGGCTCGTGTTCGGTATCAACGTGCTGCCCATCGTGGTGGCGGTGGTGCTCGTGCTCCGGTTGCCGAACGACGCGCACCACGCCACCGGAGCGCGCATCGACGTGCGCGGCGCCGTTCTGGGCGTGCTCGGTCTCGGCCTGCCGGTGTTCGCGCTGATCGAGCAGGCGAACTTCGGCTGGGGCTCGCCGGTGGTGCTGGTGCCGCTCGTGGTGGGTGTGCTGGCGTTCGCCGCGTTCCTGGTGAACGAGAAGCTCACGAAGCAGCCCATGCTGCCGCTGTCGCTGTTCCGGGTGCGCAACTTCTCGGTGGGCAATGCGTCGACGTTCCTCATCTACGGGGCGCTCTCGCTCGGCTTCTTCTGTGTGGCCGTGTTCCTGCAGCAGGTGGCGGGTTACACCGCCACCGAGGCCGGGTTCGCGATGATCCCCACGAGCGTGCTGCTGATCGCGCTCTCCTCGCTGTTCGGCCGCCTCTCGGGCCGCATCGGGCCACGCCTGTTCATGACCGTGGGCCCGCTTTTCGCCGGCGCCGGCTTCCTGCTGATGCTGCGCTTCGACGAGAGCGCCGACTACCTCACCCAGGTGCTGCCCGCCGTGGTGGTGTTCGGTCTGGGCATGTCGATCACGGTCGCGCCGCTCACCGCCGCCATCCTGGGGGCCATCGACCCCGGGCGCTCCGGCATCGCCTCGGCGGTGAACAACGCGGTCTCGCGGGTGGCCGGGCTCATCGCCGTGGCCCTCGCCAGCCTCATCGCGGGCACGGCGTCGCTCGACCTCGCGGGCTTCCACCGGGTGGTGCTCGTCACCGCGGTGTTCTTCGTGGCCGGCGGTGTTCTGTCGCTGATCGGCATCCAGAACCCGCGCCGTCCGGCCACCGCGGCCCCGGATGCCCGTCCCGGCGCCGAGGCATCGACGACAGATGAACATCCGTCCGCTCCCAGCGGGTCACCAGCTTGATGCAAGGCGCCTGAGCGACACTGGTCGCATCCCCCCACTGTCACGAAGAGGACTCATGCGCTCACTCCCGGCTCTCGCCGCCGCAGCCGTCGCCGCCACGCTCCTGCTGGCCGGCTGCTCGGCCTCGACCACCCCGACCGATGACGCCACCTCGTCGCCGGCCGCCGACACCGTCGAGTGCGCCTCTCCGGGCAGCGCGTCCAACGCGGTCACCGTCACCGGCGACTTCGGCGCCGAGCCCACCACGAGCTTCACGGGCCCCCTGAACGTCGACACCACCGAGCGCTCGACGGCGATCGAGGGCGACGGCGACGACATCACCTCGGGCCAGACCGTCACGGTCGACTTCACGGTCTACAACGGCACGAGCGGCACGAAGGTGTTCTCCACGCTCGACGAGGGCGGCACCGCCCTGCAGCTGAACACCGACGACACCAACTACATCCCGGGCCTTTTGAAGGCGGTGCTCTGCAGCACCGTCGGCTCGCGCGTGGTGGCGGTCATCCCGCCGGCCGAGGCCTTCGGCGACCAGGGCAACGAGTCGCTCGGCGTCGCGGCCACCGACTCCCTGGTGATGGTGGCCGACGTCGAGGGCATCATCCCCGACCGCGCCACGGGCGTCGACCAGCCCGCCCAAGACGGTTTCCCCACGGTCGAGCTCGCCGACGACGGCGCGCCGACCGTCTCCATCCCCTCCACCGACCCGCCCACCGACCTCCAGCTCGAGGTTCTGAAGAAGGGCGACGGCGAGGTCGTGGCCGACGGCGCGAACGTGACCGTGCAGTACCAAGGCGTCATCTGGGGCACCGGCAAAGTCTTCGACCAGAGTTGGGGCACCGGCGGGCCCACCACCTTCCAGACCACGGGCGTGGTGAAGGGCTTCTCGGCCGCCATCGTGGGCCAGACGGTCGGTTCCCAGGTGCTCGTCGTCATCCCGCCGGATCTCGGTTACGGCTCCGAGGGCAACAGCTCGGCCGGCATCTCGGGCACCGACACGCTCGTGTTCGTGGTCGACATCCTCGCCACCGCCTCGGCGTAGCACGCAGGCCGCGTGCCGTCGTCGGGCGGCACGCGGGCGGATGCGGGATGATGGCTGCGTGAGACGCGTCATCATCCTCGGTTCCACCGGCTCCATCGGCGTTCAGGCGCTCGATGTCATCCGGGCCAATCCCGAGCGGTTCGAGGTGGTCGGTCTGGTGGCCGGCCGCAACCGCTCGGCCCTCGACGCCCAGGCGGCGGAGTTCGGCGTCGCCGACACCGGTCTCGGAGAGCTCGAGGCCGAGCAGCTGGTGCGCGACGTCGAGGCCGACGTGGTGCTCAACGGCATCACGGGCTCGGTGGGTCTCGGCCCCACGCTGGCCGCCCTCGAGGCCGGGCGCACCCTGGCGCTGGCGAACAAGGAGAGCCTCATCGTGGGCGGCGACCTCGTGCGCGGGGCTGCGGCGCCCGGGCAGATCGTGCCCGTCGACTCCGAGCACTCTGCCATCGCGCAGGCGCTGCGGTCGGGCACGGCCGGAGAAGTCTCCCGGCTGGTGCTCACCGCATCCGGTGGCCCTTTCCGCGGGCGCACGCGTGAGCAGATGAACGACGTCACCCCCGGCGAGGCGCTCGCCCACCCCACCTGGGACATGGGTCTCGTGGTCACCACCAACTCGGCCACGCTCGTCAACAAGGGCCTCGAGGTGATCGAGGCGCACCTGCTGTTCGACGTCGCCTACGCCGACATCGCGGTGACCGTGCACCCCCAGTCGGTGGTGCACTCGATGGTGGAGTTCCACGACGGGTCGACCATCGCCCAGGCCTCGCCGCCCGACATGCGACTGCCCATCTCCCTCGGCCTCGACTGGCCGAACCGGGTGGCCGGTGTCGGCGCACCGATCGACTGGACGAGCGCGCACGAGTGGACCTTCGCGCCGCTGGACGAGGTGGCCTTCCCCGCGGTGGCCCTCGCCAAGCAGGTGGGCCGTGCCTGCGGCAGCTTCCCGGCGGTGTTCAATGCCGCGAACGAGCAGGCGGTGGCCGCGTTCCACGCCGGGCGGATCGGGTTCCTCGACATCGTCGACACCGTGCAGCGGGTGGTCGACCTGCACGAGCTGCCGAGCGGGCAGGTCACCCGGGAGTCGCTCGCCGAGGCCGAGCTGTGGGCACGCGCGACGGCCGACCAGCTGATCGCCACGCTCTGAGATCTCATCACCGGCGCTGAGCATCCGTTCAGCCAAACATCAGGGGTGTGCCCGAGGGCCGGGGTAGTGTCCTCGTGTGGAAACGGTCCTTCAGTTCATTCTCGGTGTGCTCATCATCGCCGTCGGGATCGCCGTCTCCATCGGCCTGCACGAAGTGGGCCACCTCGTGCCCGCCAAGCTCTTCGGCATCAAGGTCACCCAGTACATGATCGGCTTCGGGCCGACGGTGTTCTCCCGTAAGCGCGGCGAGACCGAGTACGGGCTGAAGGCCATCCCGCTCGGTGGCTACATCTCCATGATCGGCATGTTCCCGCCGCGGCGGGAGGGCGACAAGGCCGTGGCCAACAGCACCGGCTTCTTCCAGTCGATGGCCCAGGATGCGCGCCAGCAGTCCCAGCTCACGATCGGCACCGACGAGCACCGGGCGTTCTACCGCAAGCCGGTCTGGCAGCGCATCATCGTGATGCTCGGCGGGCCGTTCATGAACCTGCTGCTCGCGGTGGTGTTCTTCTCCATCACCCTCGTGGGTTTCGGCACCGCCCAGCCCTCGACCACCATCGGCAGCGTCTCGGCGTGCGTACTGCCCGCCTCGAGCGAGCGCCAGACCTGCGAGGCCGGCGACGAGCAGTCTCCGGGCGCCGCGGCCGGACTGCAGCCGGGCGACAAGCTCGTCTCGGTCGACGGCACCCCGATCGACAGCTGGGACCAGTCGACCGCCATCATCCGCGCCGCCGCCGGCCAGACCCTGCCCGTGGTCGTCGAGCGCAACGGCGTCGACACCACCCTCAGCCTCACGCCGCTGCTCACCGAGCGGTACGTCTACGACGACGACGGCGAGATCGCGAAGGACTCCTCCGGCCAGAACGTCACGGAAGAGGTGGGGTTCGTGGGCATCGGCCCGGCGAACGAGCTGGTGCCCCAGCCCATCACGGCGGTGCCCGCATTCATCGGCGAGAACATCGGCCACACGGTCGCGCTGGTGGCCAACCTGCCGCAGCGCCTGTACGACGTGGCCCAGGCCGCCTTCGGCTCGGGTGAGCGCGACCCGAACGGCCCCATCAGCGTGGTGGGCGTCGGCCGGGTGGCCGGCGAGATCGCCTCGATCGACACGATCCCGCTCGCCTCCAAGGCAGCCAGTCTCCTCGGTCTCCTCGGCTCGCTGAACGTGGCGCTGCTCGTGATCAACCTCGTTCCGCTCACCCCGCTGGACGGCGGCCACGTGGTGTCGGCGCTCTGGGAGGGCATCCGTCGGTTCTTCGCCAAGCTGTTCAAGCGGCGCGATCCGGGGCCGGTCGACGCCGCCAAGCTGATGCCGCTCACCTTCGCCGTCGTCATCCTGTTCGGCGGCATGA
The DNA here is from genome assembly GCF_041927335.1 of Herbiconiux liangxiaofengii. NCBI lineage: Bacteria > Bacillati > Actinomycetota > Actinomycetes > Micrococcales > Microbacteriaceae > Herbiconiux > Herbiconiux liangxiaofengii. Next base: position 126,525 of record NZ_JBHFHD010000010.1, read on the forward strand.
CGGCTCTGCTGGTGTACGCCGACATCGTCAAGCCGATCGACATCTTCGGCTAGAGCCTGCCGTTCAGTTAGCCGTCCTAGACTGAATCCGTGCCAGCAATCAATCTGGGGATGCCCAAGTCGGCCCCTGAAACCCTCGCCCCCCGGCGCAAGTCCCGCCAGATCAAGGTGGGCAAGGTGCTCGTGGGCGGTGACGCCCAGGTGAGCGTGCAGTCGATGACCACAACGCCCACGCCGAACATCAACGCCACCCTGCAGCAGATCGCCGAGCTCACCGCTTCGGGCTGCGACATCGTGCGCGTGGCCGTGCCGTCGCGCGACGACGCCGAGGCTCTGCCGATCATCGCGAAGAAGAGCCAGATCCCGGTCATCGCCGACATCCACTTCCAGCCGAACTACGTGTTCGCCGCGATCGACGCCGGCTGTGCGGGCGTGCGCGTGAACCCGGGCAACATCCGCAAGTTCGACGACAAGGTGGGCGAGATCGCCGCCGCGGCCAAGGCCGCCGGGGTCTCCATCCGGATCGGTGTGAACGCCGGTTCGCTCGACCCGCGTCTGCTCGAGAAGTACGGCAAGGCCACCCCCGAGGCGCTCGTCGAGAGCGCCGTCTGGGAGGCGTCGCTGTTCGAGGAGCACGACTTCCACGACTTCAAGATCTCGGTGAAGCACAACGACCCGATCATCATGGTGAAGGCCTACCGGCTGCTCGCCGAGCGCGGCGACTGGCCCCTGCACCTCGGGGTCACCGAGGCCGGCCCGTCGTTCCAGGGCACGATCAAGAGCGCCACGGCGTTCGGCATCCTGCTCTCCGAGGGCATCGGCGACACCATCCGCGTCTCGCTGTCGGCCCCGCCGGTCGAAGAGGTGAAGGTGGGGCTGCAGATCCTGCAGTCGCTCAACCTGCGCGAGCGCAAGCTCGAGATCGTGTCGTGCCCCTCGTGCGGTCGCGCCCAGGTCGACGTCTACAAGCTCGCGAACGACGTCACCGACGGGCTCGAGGGAATGACCGTGCCGCTCCGGGTCGCCGTGATGGGCTGCGTCGTGAACGGTCCGGGCGAGGCGCGCGAGGCCGACCTCGGCGTGGCGTCGGGCAACGGCAAGGGGCAGATCTTCGTGAAGGGCGAGGTCATCAAGACCGTTCCCGAGTCGGAGATCGTGGCGACGCTGATCGAGGAGGCCAACCGTCTCGCGGCCGAGATGCCGCCCGGCGCCCTGGGTTCTCCTGAGGTCGTCACCGTCTGAGGGTGCGCGTTCGTAGCGGAGGAGAATGCGGCCGTCGAGGCTATATACGCCTCATCGACGCGATTCTCCTCCCGTACGAACGGGCCACCGGTGCTCATCCCTCCGAATGAGGCCGAGCAGCACCTCCTCGCACGCTTCCCAGTCGTGCATCACCTGCGTGTAGCTCAGCCGCACCACGCGGTAACCGCGGCGGGTGAGCTCGAGATCGCGCCGGCGATCCTCGGTGAAGGCCTCCCGGGTCGAGTGCCAGCGGTGACCGTCGACCTCGAGCACCAGCCGGTCGCCGAGCAGCAGGTCGACGAAGCCGACACCCGCGATGTGCACCTGACTGCGAAGCCGCACTCGCCGGCTGGTCAGGCGGAGCCGCGCCTTCGATTCCAGACCCGAGCCCGACGCCGGATCGACCCGGTCGAGGTAACGACGATGGGAGGCCGACAAGGGTGCCAGCACCTCGTGCAGCGTCGCCCGCGTCACCAGCCCCAGTCGGAGAGCCGAGTCGAGAGACACGATCGCGTCGACCTGGGGCTGGCACATCACTGAGACCGCCAGCGCCGACGCGAACGAATCGATGGCGGTACCGGTATGCGGCAGCAACCCGGTTCGATGCAGACGGGTGGAGGTGCCCGAGGATTTCGAGCGACCGGCGTGGGGCGGAACCCGCACGTGCCGCCGGTCGTCGTGGGCGCACCAGACCCCGTACCGCACGAGCACCGACGTGCAGGTGAGCGCTCCGCCCACCGCCGCTGACGCCACCAGCTCCGGATCGGCCCGTGGCAGGGCGACCCAGCCCCGTCGCACCCGCACGAGGTCGCCCCGGCGCACCGCGGCCGTCACCTGGCGGACCGGCACTCCCAGGCCTGCCAGCTCGACGGTGGAGGCGACGCCGCCGCGTGACTCGAGCACCTCGAAGAGCATCCATCGACTGTGGGGCCCGCATCGCGGTGGTGTCTGGCCGCCCGCGGATCTGTGGAGGGATCGCGCCCGTTACGTGCCTGGGGAGAAGCCTCGGGGCCGGCGGGGGAGACGGGGGGCCGCGGCCAGGAGTTCGCGGGTGTACGGGTGCGCGGGGGCGGCGAAGACGTCGGCCGTCGATCCGGACTCGAGCACGCGGCCGTCACGCATGACCGCGATCGTGTCGCTCATGTGCTGGATGACGCCGAGGTCGTGCGAGATGAGCAGCAGGCTGAGTCCGCGTTCGCGCTGCAGGCGGTCGAGCAGGTCGAGCACCTGCGCCTGGATCGAGACGTCCAGCGCCGAGACCGGCTCGTCGCAGACGAGCACCTCGGGGTCGGGGGCGAGCGCTCGGGCGATGGCGACCCGCTGACGCTGGCCTCCCGAGAGCTGCAACGGCCGGGCCGCGGCGACCGCCTCGGAGAGGTCGACGGATGCGAGCAGGCCTGCCACCGCATCCGTCGACCCGGCGGCGTCGGCGAGGATGGCGCCCACGGTGAGCCGCGGGTCGAACGACGACAGCGGGTCCTGGTAGATCGCGCCGATGCGGTGACGCCGGGGCCGGCGGTCGCGCTCGAGGGCGGGCACCCAGGGCTCCCCGGCGAGCAGCACGGTGCCGGCGTCGGGCCGCTCGAGGGCCAGCGCGATGCGGGCGACCGTGGTCTTGCCCGACCCCGACTCGCCCACGAGCCCCAGGGTGCGCCCCCGCTCGAGCACCAGCGACACGTCGTCGACCGCCACCCGCGAGGGCATCCCGCCCCGCCCCGCGAACGTCTTGCTCACGCCCCGAACCTCGAGCACCGCGCCCCCCGCCCCGCCGCCCTCGGGGGTGGGGGCAGCGGGGGAGCGGGCAGAGAGCGGCGTGTGGCGCGGCACGCCCGTGGGCACGGCGCGCAGCAGCGCTCGTGTGTACTCGGTGCGCGGGTCGCCGAGCACCTGGTCGACGGGCCCCGCCTCCACGACCCGCCCGCCCTGCATCACCAGCAGGTCGTCGGCGATGCGCGACACCACCGCCAGGTCGTGGCTGATGAACAGCAGCCCGGTGCCGCGCGCCTTGATGGCCGAGAACAGCTCGAGGATCTGCGCCTGCACCGTCGTGTCGAGCGCCGTGGTGGGTTCGTCGGCGATCACGAGCGCGGGGTCTGCCGCCAGTGCCGAGGCGATCAACGCGCGCTGCCGCAGCCCCCCCGACAGCTCGCCCGAACGCAGGCCGCGCCGCACGGCCGGCTCGGGCATCCCCACCGATTCGAGCAGGTCGAGCACGCGCGCGCGGCGCTCGGCGGGGGAGAGTCGCGTGTGCAGCCGCAGCGCGTCGTCGATCTCGCGGCCGATCGGGCGCAGCGGGTCCAGCGACACGAGCGCGTCCTGCACCACGAGTCCCACCTGCCGCCCCCGGATGCGCCGCCACTCGGCGGCCGAGATCCCGCGCGCCACCCCGTCGGCGTCCACCCGCCCGAGAACGGATGCGCCACCCACCTCGAGCGTCTTTGCCGCCACCCACGATCCCGCCCCGGCCAGTCCCACCAGGGCCCGCGCGGTCACCGACTTGCCCGACCCCGACTCACCCACGATCGCCAGCGCCCGCCCCGCCCGCAGCTCGAACGACACCCCGTCGACCACGGCCTCCCCGCGCCGCATTCCGCGCCCTCCGAACCCCACCCGGAGCCCTTCGGCCCGGACGAGCACCCGCGCGCCACCCTCGACCCCGCCGGCCCCCTCGTCGACCGCGTCAGCGAAACCCGCGCGCTGCCGGGCCTCGTCTGCGCTCATCGCGCACCCCGTCGCTGCAGCGTGCGGCCGAGCACCGTGCTCGCCACCGCCACGAGCACGATCACGAGGCCCGGGAAGAATGTCATCCACCACGCCGTCGCCAGGTAGTTCTTGCCCGCGAACAGCATCGCGCCCCACTCCGCCGCCGGGGGTTCCGCACCGAGCCCGAGGTAGCTGAGCGCCGCGGCCCAGACGATGGCCTGTCCCACCCCGAGCGTCACGAGCACGAACACGGGCGCGAGCGCGTTGGGCACGATGTGCCGCAGCAGGATGCGTCCCCGCGACCGGCCCAGCACCACCGCCGCCTCCACGTACGGCGACGCCGCCACCGACCGCGCCTGCGCCCGGATGATCCGCGCGTACCCCGGCGCCGTCGCGAGCCCCACGGCGATGGTGGACGTCACCACACCCGGCCCGTAGACCGTGATCACGAGCAGCGCGAGCAGCAGTCCGGGAAAAGCGAACAGCACCTCCAGTAGGCGGCTCACCCCGAAGTCGACCACCCGCCCGCCGAGGGCTGCGAGCAGTCCGAGCACGACGGCCAGCCCCACCCCGATCGCGGTGGCGGCCACGCCGATCACGAGCGAGGCGCCGGCGCCGTGCACCACACGGGTGTAGATGTCGCGCCCCGATTCGTCGGTGCCGAACGGATGCCCCCAGCCCGGTGCACCGAACGCGGCCGCAGGGTCGATCGCGAGCGGGTCGCCCGGCGCGAGCAGCCAGGGCGCCACGGCGGCCACCACGAACACGACGAGCACCACCAGCGACACCCACTGCCCCACCCCGAGCATCCGCCACCCAGCGCCCGCGCCACGCCCTCCCTTGTCGCGCATCCCGTCATCCACCCGTCGCAAATCGCCCTCGACCCGCCCCGCAAAGGGCGGTTCGCGACGGTTCGGCGAGGGGGAGGAGGGTGTGGGCAGCGTCACGAGAAGGCCCCCGCGGTACGCGGGTCGGCGACGCGGGTCGCCGCATCCGTCAGCACCGTCATCAGCACGTAGCCCGACGCCACCACGAGCACCACGCCCACCACCACCGGCACGTCGCGCAGCTGCACCGCGTTCAGCAGGGTGCGCCCGAGCCCGGGCCGGGCGAAGATCGTCTCCACCACCACGGCCCCCGAGACGAGCCAGCCGAACGCCCACCCGGACAGCGCGATGCCCGGCAGCGCGCCGTGCCGGAGCACGTGCCGCCAGCGCACCCCGCTCTCGCTCTCGCCGCGCGCCCGCGCCGACAGCACGAACGGCGCGGCCAGAGCATCGAGCACCGACTCGCGCATCACCTGCCCGAGAAACCCGGCGAGCGGCAGCGCCAGCGTCAGCACCGGCAGCACGAGCCCGATCGGTCCCGCCGTGCTCACGGCCGGCAGCCAGCCGAGCCCCGTGCTGAACACGAGCACCAGCACGGTGGCCAGCCAGAAGTGCGGAACCGCCGCCGCCACGATCTCCAGCGTCGACCCCACGGCCGCCGCCACCCGCCCGCCGCGGGTCGACCACACCGCGAGCCCCAGCGCGATCACCCACGCCAGCGCGAGCGAGAGCACCGCGAGCAGCAGCGTGCCCCCGATCTGCGACCCGATGATGCCGGCCACCGGCGTGCGCAGCGAGTACGACGACCCGAGATCGCCGGTGGCGAGCCGACCGAGCTGGCTGAGGTACTGCGTGAACAACGGCTGGTCGAGCCCGTAGTCGGCGCGCACCTGCGCGAGCGCCTCGGGCGAGGCCTGCGATCCCGGCCCGCCGAGAATGGCCTGTGCCGGGTCGCCCGGGATGAGCCGCAGCCCGAAGAAGGTCAGTGTCGCAGCGGCCCACAGCACGAACACGGCCCCGCCGAGCGACACCGCGACGCGCCGCGCGACGAGACCCGGGCGCACGTTACTCCGCGATCCAGGCGTCGCCGAAGTACGGGATCTGCAGCGTCGGCAGCAGCGACAGCCCCTGCACCTGGTCGCGGTACCCGATCTTCTGCAGGTGGTCGTAAAGCGGCAGCACGTACGCGCCGTCGGCGAGGATCTTCTGCGCCTTCTCGTACAGCTCGGCCCGCTCGTCGGACGAGCTCGTCTGCCCGGCCGTGCGCACGGCGTCGTCGAGCTCGGGGATCGACACGTGCGAGTGGTTCGGGTGGTAGCCCGACGGCGCCGGCTGGATGTTGTCGGAGTCGTACAGGATGCGCAGCACGTCGGCCGAATTCTTCGTGTAGATGGCGCTCGTCACCCCGAAGTCCCAGGAGGCCAGGGCCGCGTACCAGCTCGACAGGTCCATCGGATGCAGCTCCACGTCGAAGCCCACGGCCTTCGTGGTGGCCTGGATCTGCTCGAACAGCGACACCTCGGCCGGGATGGACTGGTTCGTCGACACCGGGAAGTCGACCGTCAACCGCTCGCCGTCTTTCGTGCGGTAGCCCTCGGAGTCGCGCGTGGTCCAGCCGGCCTCGTCGAGCAGGTCGTTCGCCTTGTCGGTGTCGATGGCGTAGTCCTCCTCGAACGAAGCGCCATAAGGCGTCGACGACGACAGCACCGAGTACGACCGCTCGACCGTGCCGAAGAACAGGCTCTGGATGCCCGGGTTCACGTCGGCGGAGGCGATGAACGCCTTCCGCACCCGCTCGTCGTCGAAGGGGGCGTAGCCGGAGTTCAGCTCGAGCCGGATGGACGCACCGGGCAGCGCTCCGGTGAGCACCCCGAGTCCGGTGCCCTCCGCCGACGCCGCCACCACGTTGTCGGGCTGCATCTCGTCGATCGCGTCGACCTCGCCCGACTGCAGGGCCGCGAATCGCGTGGCCGGGTCGGGGATGAACCGCCAGACGATCTCCGACAGGTAGGCCGGCCCCTCGTGCGCCGCGCCCGCGGGGGCGGACCTGTAGTCGTCGTTCCGCGTGAGGGTCACGTGATCCTGCTTCACCCACTCCGAGAACACGAACGGCCCGGTGCCGATCGGCGCCTCGCAGTTCGCGTCCATGCCCCGGGCGAGGCCCGCGGGCGACTCCATGGCGAGCCAGGTCTGCGCGAGCGACTCCAGCAGTGCGCTGTCGGGCTCGCTCAGCTCGAACCGGGCCACGGTGGGCGAGACCGCCTCCACCTTCGTCACCTTGCCGAGCGCCAGGATGGCGGTCGACGACGCGGTGGCCGGGTCTTTCATGTGCTCCACGTTGGCCACCACGGCGGCCGCGTCCATCGGGGTGCCGTCGGTGAAGGTGATGCCGTCGCGCAGCGTCACGTCCCAGCTCAGCCCGTCGGCGGAGGGTTCGCCCGACTCGGCCAGCCACGGCACGATGGCCCCGGTGTCGTCCTGCGAGAACAGCGACTCGAGCACGTTCGTGCCCACGAGCGCCTGCGGCATGTTGCCGCCCACGTGCGGGTCGAGGCAGGTCGGTTCGCCGAAGCCCGTGGCATAGGTGAGCGTTCCGCCCGACACCGGGGTCGAGGCGGGCGCTGCCGGGTCGTTCCCCGCCGAGCATCCGGCGAGCAGAAGAGCGGATGCCGTGGCGAGCCCCACGAGCGAGAGGGCATGTGATCGGGGGCGTGAGGGCACGGGGGGCCTGTTCTGTGTGGGATGGTGGGGGAGCGATCCGCTGTGATCGCCACCCAGTCTAATTCTTGTACGCGACCTATTTATTCCCGGAGGCGACGATGGCAGGCCGGCCCCGCGCGTCGTCCCAGCGGATGCTGGAGGAGGCCGCCTCCGAGCTCTTCCTCGAGCAGGGCTACGGCAAGACCACCATCGAGCAGATCGCCCGCCGTGCCGGCGTGAGCCGCAACACGTTCTTCAACTACTTCCCGGCCAAGGCCGACCTGCTCTGGGTGGAGCTCGACGCGAGCCTGGCGGCGCTGACGGATGCCCTCTCGAACGCCCCGGCCGACGCCGACCCGCTGGCATCCGTCGAGACCGCGCTCGCCACCACCGCCGACGGCTTCACGCCCGACCGGGCACCGCTCGTGCTCACGCAGTGGCAGGTGATGGGCGTCGACGAGGAGCTCAAGGCCGCGGGGCTCGCCCGCGCACTTGCCCACGCCGACGCCATCGAGCGCCACCTCGCCGGCCGGGGCGTCGATCCGCTGCGGGCCAGGGCGATCGCGCTGGCGACGATCGGTGCCGCCGCCGCCGCCGTGGGCCGGTGGGCGGCCGACGGACCGGAGCGCCGGCCGCTCGGCGACTATCTGACGAAGGTCGTGCATCCTGTGCTGCGGGGCTTCGACATCGGTTAGAATCGCCTACTGAACGACTGTGAACCGGCCATCACCGGGGAGTCTTCGGAAGAACGGCACCAGTGTCATCGGTGCCCAGTAGAACCGAACGGGTCGGGCCCGTCACAGCCTATGAACGAGCGGTCGTCCGGTGCGCGAGCATCGGTCGGCAAGCGAGGTGGTACCACGGCGGGTGAGAACCGGCCGTCCTCGTGGAACAGGCAGCAGCACCGATCAGGCCGTCCAGGAGAACCATGACGTACCCCAAAGACTCCGACGAGTTCAGCTCCGTCGTCCCGTCTCCGAGCTTCCCCGCCGTCGAAGAGGGTGTGCTGGAGTTCTGGAAGAACGACGACACCTTCCGCGCGAGCATCGCGAACCGCGAGGGCGGCCCCGAGTGGGTGTTCTACGACGGCCCGCCGTTCGCGAACGGCCTCCCGCACTACGGCCACCTGCTCACCGGGTACGCCAAAGACGTCTTCCCGCGCTTCCAGACCATGCGCGGCAAGAAGGTCGACCGCCGCTTCGGCTGGGACACGCACGGCCTCCCCGCCGAGCTCGAGGCGATGAAGCAGCTCGGCATCACGGAGAAGAGCCAGATCGAGGAGATGGGCGTCGAGGTGTTCAACGACGCCTCGCGGAAGTCGGTGCTGAAGTACACCCGCGAATGGCAGGAGTACGTCACCCGCCAGGCGCGCTGGGTCGACTTCGACAACGACTACAAGACGCTCGACATCACGTTCATGGAGAGCGTGCTCTGGGCCTTCAAGCAGCTGCACACCAAGGGCCTCGCGTACGAGGGCTACCGGGTGCTGCCTTACTGCTGGAAGGACGAGACCCCGCTGTCCAACCACGAGCTGCGGATGGACGACGACGTCTACCAGATGCGTCAGGATCAGACCGTCACGGTCACCTTCCCGCTCGTCGGATCCCGCGCCGAGTCGCTCGGCCTCACCGCCGTGCGGGCGCTCGCCTGGACGACGACCCCGTGGACGCTGCCCACCAACATGGCGCTCGCGGTCGGGCCCGACATCGACTACGCCGTGGTTCCCGCGGGGCCGAACGGAACCTCCGACGCCGAGGTCGCCCGTGAGGGCGAGGGCGGCCAGCAGGTGCTCGTCGCCGACTACCTGCTCGCGGTCGACCTGGTGGGCAACTACGCCAAGGAGCTCGGCTACCACTCGGCCGACGAGGCCCGCGCATCCGTCACCCGCACGCTGAAGGGCCGTGAGCTCGAGGGTGTGGCCTACGACCGCCTCTGGGACTACTACGCCGACGCCGAGAAGTGGGGCACCCAGAACGCCTGGCAGATCCTGGTGGCCGACTACGTGTCCACCACCGACGGCACCGGCATCGTGCACCAGGCGCCGGCCTACGGCGAGGAGGATCAGAAGGTCTGCGAGGCCGCCGGCATCCCCGTCATCATCTCCGTCGACGACGGTGGCCGCTTCCTCTCCACCGTGCACGACGTCGAGGGCCTGCAGGTGTTCGACGCCAACAAGCCACTCACGCAGCTGCTCAAGGCCCAGGGCCGGCTCTTCCGCCAGGCGAGCTACGAGCACAGCTACCCGCACTGCTGGCGCTGCCGCAATCCGCTCATCTACAAGGCGGTGTCGAGCTGGTTCGTGCGCGTCACCACCATCCGCGACCGGATGGAAGACCTGAACCAGCAGATCGAGTGGGTGCCCGAGAACGTCAAGGACGGCCAGTTCGGCAAGTGGCTCTCCGGGGCCCGCGACTGGTCGATCTCACGCAACCGTTACTGGGGCTCGCCCATCCCGGTGTGGAAGAGCGACGACCCCGAGTACCCTCGCGTGGATGTCTACGGTTCTCTCGAGGAGCTCGAGCGCGACTTCGGCCGCCTGCCACTGAACCGCGACGGTCAGCCCGACCTGCACCGCCCGTTCATCGACGACCTCACCCGCCCGAACCCCGACGACCCCACCGGCCGCTCGACGATGCGCCGCATCTCCGACGTGTTCGACGTGTGGTTCGACTCGGGTTCGATGCCGTTCGCCCAGGTGCACTACCCGTTCGAGAACCAGGACTGGTTCCGCACCCACAGCCCCGCCGACTTCATCGTCGAGTACATCGGGCAGACCCGCGGCTGGTTCTACGTGATGCACGTGCTCTCGACCGCCCTGTTCGACCGGCCCGCCTTCCGCAACGTCATCAGTCACGGCATCGTGCTCGGCTCCGACGGCCAGAAGATGTCGAAGTCGCTGCGCAACTACCCCGACGTCTCCGAGGTGTTCGACCGCGACGGCTCGGATGCGATGCGCTGGTTCCTGATGTCGAGCTCGGTGCTGCGCGGCGGCAACCTCGTCGTCACCGAGGAGGGCATCCGCCAGGGCGTGCGCGAGCTGCTCCTGCCGCTCTGGAGCACCTATTACTTCTTCACCCTCTACGCCAACAGCGCCCAGGAGGGCGGCTACGAGGCCCGGTGGCGCACCGACTCCACCGACGTGCTCGACCGCTACCTTCTCGCCAAGACGCGAGAACTCGTGCAGAGCGTCACGGCCGACCTCGAGGGCCTCGACGCCACCGTCGCGTCGGCCACCCTCCGCGACTTCGCCGACGTGCTCACCAACTGGTACGTGCGCCGGTCACGCGACCGGTTCTGGTCGGGCGACGACCACGCGGCCTTCGACACCCTCTACACGGTGCTCGAGACGGTCACCCGGGTGGCGGCCCCGCTCATCCCGCTCGTCTCCGACGCCATGTGGAAGGGCCTGACCGGCGGTCGCAGTGTTCATCTCACCGACTGGCCCGACGAGAACGACTTCCCGGCGGATGCGGGGCTCGTGCACACCATGGACACCGTGCGCGCCATCTCGTCGACCGCGCTGTCGCTGCGCAAGCAGAACGGTCTGCGGGTGCGCCTGCCGCTGGCCGGCCTCACGATCGTCACCGACGACGCGGCGAACCTCGAGCAGTTCGAGGGCATCCTGCGCGACGAGTTGAACGTGAAGTCGGTGACCTTCGTCGACCAGCACACCACCAGCGCGGCCGAGTTCGGCATCACCTCCCGCCTCACCGTGAACGCCCGCGTGGCGGGGCCGCGCCTCGGCAAGAGCGTGCAGCAGGCCATCAAGGGCGCCCGCTCGGGCGACTGGAACGAGACCAACGGCGTGGTGAACGCCGGTGGCATCGACCTGCTCGAGGGCGAGTACGAACTCGTGCTCGAGGCGGCCGCCGACTCGGCCGAGGGTGAATCCGGGCGCAGCAGCGCGCTGGCGCTGTTGCCCACGGGCGGTTTCGTGCTGCTCGACACCACGCTCACCCCCGAGCTCGAGGCCGAGGGGCTCGCGCGCGACGTGATCCGGGCGGTTCAGAACCAGCGGAAGCTCAGCAACCTCCTGGTGACGGATCGCATCCGGCTCCGGTTGAAGCTCGACGGCGACTCCCTGAGCGCGTTCACCGAGTTCCCGCAGTTGCTCGAGCTGGTGGCCGGAGAAGTGCTGGCGGCGGGTGTGCCGATCCTGGCGGAACTCACGGATGACGGGTCCGGCGAATCCGGGCAGTCCGTCGCGGTCGGGTCATCCGGTCGCGTGACGATCGAACTGGAGAACGCCCTTGTCTGACGACCACAACTTCTTCGGCGGCGACTTCGGCCCGCCCTCGGACGACCCGAACGACTCTGAGAGCGAGTTCGCCCCGAACACGGGCGACGACTTCCAGGGCGTCGGCCTCGACGCCCCCGACGAGTTCGTGGAGCAGGGCGACGCCGTCTACGAGGCTCTGCTGTCGCGCCTCGGCGAGGCGGCTCCCCAGCCCCGGCTCTCGGCCACCCGCCGGGTGGTGGAGCTTCTCGGCGACCCCCAGCAGTCCTACCCGATCATCCACATCACGGGCACGAACGGCAAGACCTCCACGAGCCGGCTGACCGAGAGCCTGCTCCGCGCGCTGGGGCTCCGCACCGGCCTGTTCACGAGTCCGCACCTCGAGCGGCTGAACGAGCGCATCATGGTCGACGGCGTGCCCATCTCCAACGAGGCTCTCGCGGCGAACTACGCCGACATCGAGCCGTTCCTCGAGCTCGTCGACTCCGAGCTCGAGGCTGCGGGCGAGCCGCACCTGACCTTCTTCGAGGCCCTGTCGGTGCTGGCATTCGCCTCGTTCGCCGAGGCGCCGGTCGACGTGGCCGTGATCGAGGTCGGGATGGGCGGCGAGTGGGACTCCACGAACGTCGCCGACGGCCAGGTGGCGGTGTTCACGCCCATCTCGCTCGATCACATGAACCGGCTCGGCGGCACGATCGCCGAGATCGCCCGCACCAAGTCGGGCATCGTGAAGCCTGCGGCGCAGGTGGTGTCGTCGCTGCAGCCGGCGGAGGCGCTGGGCGAGCTGGAGCGGGCGGCCGAGCTGTCCGAGGCCACCTTCGCGCTCGAGGGCACGGCCTTCCGGCTGCTGGAATCCACCGTGGCGGTGGGCGGCCAGGTGGTCTCCATCCAGGGGCTGGCAGGTACCTACCGCGAGGTCTTCCTGCCGATGTACGGCACCCACCAGGGCCACAACGCCGCGGTCGCGGTGGCGGCGGTCGAGTCGTTCGTGGGCGGCGGAACCCAGGCTCTCGCCGACGACGTGATCACCGAGGGGCTGGCGACGGCCACCTCGCCCGGCCGGCTGCAGCTCGTGGGCATCGAGCCCACCGTGCTGGTCGACGCCGCGCACAACCCGGGCGGGGCCCTTGCGCTCGCCCAGGCGGTGGGGGAGTACTTCACGTTCGACAAGGTGGTGGCCGTCGTGGGCATCCTCGCCGACAAAGACGTGGAGGGCATCATCCGCGCCCTGGACCCGGTGGTGTCGGAGTTCGTCGTGACCACCAGCTCCTCCGAGCGCTCGATCGACCCCGACGAGCTGGCGTCGATCGTGGTGGGCATCGCCGGCGCCGACCGCGTGCTGGTGGAGCCCGACCTCGAGTCGGCCCTCGACCAGGCCCGCGAGATCGCGGGCGAGACGGAGAAGGGTGCCGTGCTCGTCACCGGCTCCATCACGCTCGTCGGCGAGGCCATCAGCCGAGCCGCCGCCGAGGGGTGGAAGGGCGAGGCGTCCGAGTGAGGGGCGCATCCGTCCGGCAGAGTCTCGCGTCGATCGTGCTCGGCTTCGAGTCGATCGTGATGTTCTTCGCGGCGCTGGTGATCTTCGGTCTCAAGGCGCTGCCGGCCCCGCTGGCGCTGGGCGGGGGAGCGGCGCTCTGCCTGCTGTTGATCGCGAACGTGGCACTGCTGAAGTTCCGCTGGGGCTACGCGCTCGGCTGGGTTCTGCAGGCCGTCATCGTGGCCACCTGCTTCCTGGTGCCCACCCTCGCCATCGTCGCAGCGATCTTCATCGGCCTGTGGGTGTACTGCATGATCAAGGGCGCCCAGATCGACCGTGAGAAGGCGGCCTGGGCCGCCGCCCAGCGCGACGACGACGCCTGAGCCGGTTCGCTAGGGTTGGTCACCATGACCACCTACGTCGAAGAAACGCTCGTTCTCGTCAAGCCCGACGGCGTCGCCCGCAACCTCACCGGTGAGATCCTCCGCCGCATCGAGGCCAAGGGCTACCAGCTCGTCGACATCCGTCTGCTCCAGCCCGAACGCGAACTGCTCGCCGCGCACTACGAGGAACACCAGGGCAAGCCCTTCTACGAACCCCTCGTGGAGTTCATGGAGTCGGGCCCGGTCGTCGCCCTGCGCATCGCGGGCAACCGCGTGATCGAGGGCTTCCGCTCGCTCGCCGGCACCACCGACCCCACCACCGCGGCTCCCGGCACCATCCGCGGCGACCTCGGCCGCGACTGGGGCCTGAAGGTGCAGCAGAACCTCGTGCACGGCAGCGACTCGCCCGAGTCGGCGCAGCGCGAGCTCGCCCTCTGGTTCTCCTGACCGCCGGCCGGGCCCGGCGACGCACTCGCGCCCGGGCCCGGGCCGCATCCGTCGTTCTCGTCAGAGCGTCTGCAGGATGGTGGTGACGGCGTCCAGCCGCAGCTGCGCCAGCACCACGACCACCAGGTAGCTCAGCAGCACCAGCGTCCACACGAACGGGTACACCACGGCCGCCACCTCGCGGCTCGAGCGGCCGTTGCCGAAGTGGCCCTGCTTGACGTTGTAGGCCGTCACGTACCAGAACATCGGGATGACGCTGGCCCACACGAGCATGCAATAGGGGCAGAGCGTGCCGAGCACGAAGATGCTCACCGACATCAGCCAGACGATGAACGCCACCGCCGCCACGAAACCCAGGTTGAACAGCACCCAGAACCACTTCGCGAACCGGGCACCGGCCAGGATGGCCATGCCCACCACGATCGGCGCCACGAACGCGGCCACGCCGATGATGGGGTTGGGGAACCCGAACACCGAGCCCTGGCTGCTCGCCATGTTGGGCCCACAGGTCACCAGGGGCGAGATGTTGCAGCTCGGCACGTAGTCGGGGTTGATCAGCGTCTGGATCTTCTCCAGCGTCAGATCGAACGAGGAGTACCAGCCCAGCACTCCCGCCACGATCAGCAGCAGAGCCAGCCCGATCGGGCGACGGTAGGGAACGGTTTCGGCAGGCACGACGTCAGTATCGCAGAGCGCGTTCGCGAGCATTCTGGGAATGCGTGCGATAATCGACGGAGGTTTTGGTGATCGTCACGAAAACCGCAACGAAGACTTTTCGGGCTCATCGTCCCGGGGCTGCGCCAGCGCGGTCCCTCGAGGCGTCAGACCCCGACACGAAGACAGACAGAGCGACCAGGGCGGCCAGACGGCGGCCCGGCGCATGAGCGAGATCAGCGGAGGCGACGCGCAGGCGGAACTTCGCTCGTGAGAGTACCTGCCGACGGGCGAGAGCCCACGGCTGGCAAGGAGTGCACCAGTGATGGTGGAGAACAATTCACACAACGGCAATTCCCACAACGACAACGACGGTCACGACGTGAACGGCCGCCGCAAGGGCCGCCTCTTCGGCGGCCGGCGGGCGGTGAAGAGAACGGATGCCCCTGCATCCACCCTCTCGGAGTCGGTGACCACCCCCGAACCGACGCCGGCTTCCGAGCCGGCCGCCTCGGTCGAGGTCGACTCCACGGCGCCGACGCCGCCCGATGCCCCCGCGCCCGATGCCCCCGTGCTCGACGCCGGCCCGCACGACGACGAGCCCGGGCTCGCCCCGTTCAGCGCCGCGGGCTCGGCTTTCGCGGCTCCCGCAGCCCCCGAGCGTCCGCGCGCGCTCAGCACCACGTCGTTGTTCTTCCAGGCCCCCGACCTGCCCGACCTGCCGCCGCTGCCCCCGCGCGGCGACCGCGACGGCGGGCGCGACCGTGACCGCGATCCCCGCGACCGCGATCCCCGCGACCGCGATCCCCGCGACCGCGACCCGCGCGACAACCGCGACAACGACGACCAGGCCCCCGAGTCGTCGGTGCGCCGCCGCTCCCGTCGCCGCTCCGGCGAGGAGAACCGCGGCGGTTCCGACGACCCGGCCAACACCGTCATCAAGGTGCGCACCCCGCGCGAGCGCGAACCGCGTGAACGTGAGCCGCGCGAACCCGAGCTCATCACCGAGCCGCAGCGCATCAAGGGCTCCACCCGCCTCGAGGCCAAGAAGCAGCGCCGCCGCGACGGCCGCGACGCCGGCCGCCGCCGCCCCGTGGTCACCGAGGCCGAGTTCCTCGCCCGCCGCGAGGCCGTCGACCGCGTGATGGTGGTGCGCGCCAAGAACGACAAGATCCAGATCGGCGTGCTCGAAGACGGCGTGCTGGTGGAGCACTACGTGGCGAAGGCGCAGGACGCCTCGCTCATCGGCAACGTCTACCTCGGCCGCGTGCAGAACGTGCTGCCGAGCATGGAGGCCGCCTTCGTCGACATCGGGCGCGGCCGCAACGCCGTGCTCTACTCCGGCGAGGTCGACTGGGAGGCCGCCGCCGGCAACAACGAGGGCAAGGGCTCGCAGCCGCGCCGCATCGAACTGGCGCTGAAGTCGGGCGACACCGTGCTGGTGCAGGTCACCAAAGACCCGGTGGGCCACAAGGGCGCCCGGCTCACCAGCCAGGTGAGCCTGCCCGGCCGCTACCTCGTGTACGTGCCCAACGGCTCGATGAACGGCATCTCGCGCAAGCTCCCCGACACCGAGCGCGCCCGTCTGAAGCGCATCCTCAAGGAGGTGCTGCCCGACAACGTCGGCGTCATCGTGCGCACCGCCTCGGAGGGCGCCACCGAGGAGCAGCTCACACTCGACGTCAACCGCCTCACCTCGCAGTGGGCGCACATCAGCGAGCAGGTGGCCAAACAGCAGGCACCGCACCTGCTGCACTCCGAGCCCGATCTTCTGATCAAGATCGTGCGCGACGTCTTCAACGAGGACTTCCACCGCCTGGTCATCTCGGGCGACGACGCGCAGGCCACCATCGAGAGCTACCTCGCGGGGGTCGCCCCCGACCTGCTCGACCGCGTCGAGAAGTACGAGGGCGAGAAAGACGCCTTCGACGAGTACCGCATCTCGGAGCAGATCGAGAAGGCGCTCGACCGCAAGGTCTGGCTGCCCTCGGGCGGTTCGCTCGTGATCGACCGCACCGAGGCCATGACCGTGGTCGACGTGAACACCGGCAAATTCGTCGGGTCGGGCGGCAACCTCGAGGAGACCGTCACCAAGAACAACCTCGAGGCCGCCGAGGAGATCGTGCGGCAGCTCCGGCTCCGCGACATCGGCGGCATCATCGTGGTCGACTTCATCGACATGGTGCTCGAGTCCAACCGCGACCTCGTGCTGCGGCGGCTCGTCGAGTGCCTCAGCCGCGACCGCACCAAGCACCAGGTGGCCGAGGTCACCTCGCTCGGTCTCGTGCAGATGACCCGCAAGAAGCTCGGCCTCGGCCTGCTGGAGTCCTTCAGCGAGGCCTGCGAGGTCTGCGCCGGCCGTGGCGTGATCGTGCACCACGACCCCGTGCTGAAGCACCGCCAGAGCGCTCAGCCGTCCTCCGGGGGCTCCGCGGGGGGCAACCGCGACGGCTCGGGCAACGGCGGCCGTCGTGGCGGCCGTGGTGCCAACGGCAACGGGTCCAACGGCACCGGTCCGACCGGTGGCAACGGCTCCGGCGGATCGTCCACCGGTGGCGCGTCGACCGGCGGCTCCAACGGCAACGGCGTCACCCACGCCATCACCGAGAACGCCAAGAACGCCCTCGCCCAGATCGCGGCGTCCACCATCGCCGCGGCCAAGCACGACGGCGAGCCGGCGACGGATGCGGCGGGTGCGGCACCCGCCGTCGACTCCCACGTCCAGGCTCCGGTCGACGCCCAGGCTCCCGCCGCGGCATCCCTCACCGCCGCTCCGGAGGCCGACGCCGCAGCGCCGGCCCCCGCGTCAGCCGGCCCCTCGGCCGAGAAGGCCGCCGAGCGCTCCAGCTCCCGGCGGCGCAAGTCGCGCCACACCCGGGGTGACTCCGAGCAGGCGCCGGATGCGGCGGGCCCCGCCGATTCCGCGCCCGAGCGCGCCGGCGCGCCGTCCGCCACCACGTCGCCCGAGCCCGCCGTCTCGGCGCAGGCACCCGTGCTGGCGGCCGCCCGTGTCGAGGACGCACCGGCATCCGGAGCACCCGCAGCGGCCGCAGCGGCCGCTCAGGAGCCCGCGATCGCCATTCTCGACATCCCGGTCACGAAGGCTCCGCGAACCCCGCGGGTGAAGCCCGAGGAGGCCTCGCACCTGCTCGACTCGGTGCTCGACGCCCTCCCGGCGCCGAAGCAGCCCGGCCAGGGCCGATCGCGCAGCCGTCGGGTCTCGACCTCGGCCGTGGTCTCGGCCCCGGTCGACACCGCCGAGTAACCCGCCGCCGACCCGTCGCGAAAGCCCGCCCGCAGCCCCTGCCGGCGGGCTTTCGCGACGTGTCGGCGAGGGGTCAGGCGCGGTGCGCGGCGTGCGCAGCGGCGCGGTCGCGACCGCGCACACGGAGACCGCTCCGGCGCAGACGCACCACGAGCTCGCGGTAGCTCACCGGTACGGCGCCCGCCGCCACGAGCGCGTCGTGCTTGTCGGCGGGCACGTCGTAGTGGTCGAGATCGAAGCTCCGGGGCGGCAGACCCGCCCGTTCGGCGAAGGAATGCAACTCGTCCAGCGATTCGTCGCTGACCAGGTGGCCCCAGATGGTACCGTGGGCAGGCCACATCGGCACATCGATCAGCACGGTCATGGAGCGAGTATCCCACCCGCCCCGGTTTGACCGAAATCACTCTGTCGAGTAGGCTTGACCGCTGGTGTGCGTGGAGCATTCCTCCCCAGAACGCCAAGACTTCCAAGCGTCGCAACAACGCTTATGCAGAGTGCGCTTATGAGGGCCCCGAGAAGAGTTAGGTACGTAAATTGGTTTACGCAGTTGTGCGCGCCGGTGGTCGGCAAGAAAAGGTCGAGGTCGGCACTATCGTCACCCTCGATCGAATCAAAGCCGACGAGAACGGCAACATCGAGCTGGCGGCTGTGCTGCTCGTCGACGGTGAGAACATCACCTCCGACGCCACGTCGCTCTCCAAGGTGAAGGTCACCGCCGAGGTCCTCAACGACCTCCGCGGCCCCAAGATCGTCATCCAGAAGTTCAAGAACAAGACCGGCTACAAGAAGCGCCAGGGCCACCGCCAGGAGCTCACCCGCGTCAAGGTCACCGGAATCAAGTAGGGATCAGAAACCATGGCACACAAAAAGGGTGCGAGTTCCACTCGCAACGGTCGTGACTCCAACGCACAGCGTCTGGGTGTCAAGCGCTTCGGTGGCCAGGTCGTCGGAGCGGGCGAGATCATCGTCCGCCAGCGCGGCACCCACTTCCACCCCGGCGTGAACGTCGGCCGTGGCGGAGACGACACGCTGTTCGCCCTCTCGGCGGGCTCGGTCGAGTTCGGTCGCAAGGGTGGCCGCAAGGTCGTCAACATCGTCGCGGCGGCCGCGGAGTAATCCCGCCACCGGCAACACCTTCGCGATGGGCGGGCTTCGGCCCGCCCATCGTCGTTCGCTCAGCAGAAAGATATCGAGGTAACCGCAAATGGTGACTTTCGTCGACCATGTGACCCTCCATCTCAAGGCGGGCAACGGCGGCAACGGATGCGTGTCCGTTCGCCGTGAGAAGTTCAAGCCCCTCGCGGGGCCCGACGGCGGCAACGGCGGGCACGGTGGAGACATCGTGCTGGTCAGTGATTCCCAGACCACCACGCTGCTCGGCTTCCATCGTGCGCCGCACCGGTCCTCGCCCAACGGCGGCCCCGGAATGGGCGACCACCGCGCCGGCGGCAACGGCGAGGAGATCGAGCTCGCCGTTCCGGTGGGCACCGTGGTGAAAGACGCCGAGGGCAACGAGCTCATCGACATGAGCGAGCCGGGCATGCGGTTCGTCGTCGCCGAGGGCGGTCAGGGAGGGCTCGGCAACGCCGCGCTCTCCACCACCAAGCGCAAGGCGCCCGGCTTCGCCCTGCTCGGCACCGACGGCTGGGTGGGCGACGTGCTGCTCGAGCTCAAGACGGTGGCCGACGTGGCTCTCGTGGGCTACCCCTCCGCCGGCAAGTCGAGCCTGGTGGCCGCGATGTCGGCGGCGAAGCCGAAGATCGCCGACTATCCGTTCACCACGCTGCACCCGAACCTCGGCGTGGTCGAGTCCGGTGGCACGCGCTACACCATCGCCGATGTGCCCGGCCTGATCGAGGGCGCGAGCGAGGGCAAGGGCCTGGGCCTGGAGTTCCTGCGTCACGTCGAGCGCTGCAGCGCGCTGCTGCACGTGCTCGACTGCGCCACCCTCGAGCCCGGCCGCGACCCCATCAGCGACCTCGACGTCATCCTGGGCGAACTCGGGGCGTACCCCGTGCCCGAGGGTCAGGTGCCCCTGCTCGAGCGCCCCCAGCTCATCGCCCTGAACAAGATCGACGTGCCGGAGGCCCGCGAGCTGGCCGACTTCGTCACGCCCGAGCTCGAGGCCCGCGGCTACCGCGTGTTCTCCATCTCGACCGCCAGCCACGAGGGGCTGCGTCAGCTCTCCTTCGCGCTGGCCGAGCTGGTGTCGAAGTCCCGGATCGAGGCCGCGGAGAACCCGGCCCCGCAGAAGATCATCCTGCGCCCGCGGGCCGTCGACGAGTCGCGCTTCCACATCGAGGTCGAGGGCGGTACCCACGGCAACGTGTACCGCATCATCGGCCAAAAGCCCGAACGCTGGGTGCAGCAGACCGACTTCACCAACGACGAGGCCGTCGGCTTCCTGGCCGACCGGCTCGCGAAGCTCGGGGTCGAAGACCAGCTGTTCAAGAAGGGTGCCGTCGCCGGCTCCACTGTGGTGATCGGCCGCGGCAACGCGATCGTGTTCGACTGGGAGCCCACCCTCACGTCCACGGCCGAACTGGTCACCGCGCCGCGCGGAACAGACCCGCGTCTGGACGGAGGCCGGCGCCGCACCAACGTGCAGCGCCGCGAGGACTACTTCGACCTGATGGACGCGAAAGCCGAGGCCCGTGCCGAACTCGTGCGCGAGAAGGAAGCGGGCCTGTGGAAGGGCGCGGACGAGGCCGAGGACGCGCAGTGAACCGACGCCGCGTCAGTCGTCGCGACCAGATCCCCGGCGCCCGCCGCGTGGTGGTGAAGGTCGGCTCCTCGTCGATCAGCGGTGACAACGCGGGCCAGATCGAGCCGCTCGTCGACGCCCTCTCGGCCGCGCACGCGCGGGGCACCGAGGTGATCCTGGTGTCGTCGGGCGCCATCGCCACCGGCATGCCGTATCTCGCACTGGACTCTCGACCCACCGATCTGGCCACGCAGCAGGCGGCCGCCGCAGTGGGCCAGAACGTGCTGATCTACCGCTACCAGAACAGCCTGCGTCGCTACGGCATCACGGCAGGCCAGGTGCTGCTCACCGCGGGCGACCTCGAGAACCCCACCCACCGCTCCAACGCCGAGCGCGCGATGGACCGGCTGCTGGGCCTGCGCATCCTGCCGATCGTGAACGAGAACGACACCGTCGCCACCCAGGAGATCCGCTTCGGCGACAACGACCGGCTCGCCGCGCTCGTGTCGCTGCTGGTCGAGGCGGATGCGCTGGTGCTGCTCTCCGACGTCGACGCGCTCTACACGCGCCCGCCGGCCGAGCCCGGGGCGGTGAAGATCGCCGAGGTCCCGCTCGGCGATGATCTCGCGGGCGTGACCTTCGGTGACATCGGGGCCGCGGGCGTGGGCACCGGGGGAGCCGCCACCAAGGTGGGGGCGGCGCGGCTCGCCGCCACCGCCGGCACCGCGGTGCTGGTCACCTCCACCGCTCTCGTGGCCGACGCTCTCTCGGGGCACGACGTCGGAACGTTCTTCGAACCGGCCGCGCCCATGCGCGAACCCCTCGCCAGCGGATCGGTGTCGCTCGTCGACGAGTAGAATTCGCTGCATGCCCGAGGTCACCACCGCTGCCGCCGACGTCACCGTTCCCGACGAGATCATCGCGCCGTCCGAAGGCGGTGACGCCTTCGACCAGACGCTCGCCGCGTCGCGCGCCGCCTCGATCGTGCTCGCGACCGCCACGACCGACGTGAAGAACCGGGCCCTGGAGGCCATCGCCGTCGCCATCGAGTCAGGTGCCGACCAGATCGTGCCGGCCAACGACCTCGACCTCGCCAACGGCCGGGAGAACGGGCTCTCCGTCGCCCTGCAGGACAGACTGAGACTGGGCGCCGAGCGCCTGTCGTCGCTCGCCGGTGCCGTGCGCGAGATCGCGACTCTCACCGACCCGGTCGGGGAGAGCATCCGGGGCCGCAACCTGCCCAATGGAGTGCGCATCGATCAGGTGCGGGTGCCCTTCGGTGTGGTGGGTGTGATCTACGAGGCCCGGCCCAACGTGACCGTCGACATCGCGGCGCTGGCGCTCAAGAGCGGCAACGCCGCTGTGCTGCGCGGCGGGTCGGCGGCAGAGAACACCAACCGGGTGCTGGTGTCGCTCATCCAGGCGGCTCTGGAATCGGTGGGCCTGCCGGCCGCCTCGGTGCAGACCATCGACGAGTTCGGGCGCGAGGGCGCCACCCGCCTGATGCGCGCGCGGGGCGGGGTCGACGTGCTGATCCCGCGGGGGAGCGCCGGTCTCATCCAGGCTGTGGTCACGGAGTCGCAGGTGCCCGTGATCGAGACGGGCGACGGGGTGGTGCACGTCTTCCTCGACGAGTCGGCGAACCCCGAGTGGGCGGTCGACATCGTGCACAACGCCAAGGTGCAGCGCCCCAGCGTGTGCAACGCCCTCGAGACGCTGCTGGTGCACGAGGCGGCCGCGAGCCGCCTGCTGCCGGCGGTTCTGGATCGCCTGCGCGCATCCGGGGTCACCGTGCACGGCGACGAGGCCACCAGGGCGCTCTTCCCCGAGGCGGTCGCAGCCACCGACGACGACTGGGCCACCGAGTACATGAGCCTCGACCTCGCCGTGCGGGTGGTGCGCGACCTCGACGAGGCGATGGAGCACATCCGCCGGTACTCGACGCACCACACCGAATCGATCATCACCAACGACCTCGGCAACGCCGAGCGGTTCCTCAACGAGGTCGACTCCGCCGTGGTGATGGTGAACGCCTCGACGCGGTTCACCGACGGCGGCGAGTTCGGCTTCGGGGCCGAGGTGGGCATCTCCACCCAGAAACTGCACGCCAGGGGCCCGATGGGGCTGCCGGAGCTCACCTCGACGAAGTGGAAGGTGCGGGGGTCGGGCCAGTCGCGCAGTTAGCGGTATCGTAGAGACTGAAGTTCCGTCGAAACATCGTGGGAGAAGCAATGTCTGTTCTGGTGAGCACGCTCGCAGCCGTCAACGAGCCCGTGCAGCTCCCGTTCGCCCCGATCGTGTTCGGCCTGATCGCGGCTGTCATCTTCATCGCGCTCGGCTTCGTCACCTGGAGCTACCGCGACGTGGCGAACCGCCACCCCCAGAAGTCGGCGAAGTTCGCCTCCACCCACGACGTGCACGGCCACGCCGACCGCACGGGTGCGGATCACTAGCCCGCGCAGATGACGAGCGATACGCCCGTCGGCGACCTCGAATCCGGCCGCCGCCCGCGCATCGGCGTGATGGGCGGCACGTTCGACCCCATTCACCACGGTCACCTCGTCGCGGCCAGCGAGGTCGCCACCTCCTTCGAGCTCGACGAAGTGGTCTTCGTTCCGACCGGCCGGCCCTGGCACAAAGAACCGGTGAGTCCCGCTGAGCACCGGTATCTGATGACCGTCATCGCCACGGCGTCGAACCCCAGCTTCACCGTGAGCCGGGTCGACATCGACCGCGGTGGCGTCACCTACACCATCGACACCCTGCGCGACATCAAGGCGGCACACCCCGACGCCGACCTCTTCTTCATCTCCGGTGCCGACGCCATCGCTCAGATCCTGAGCTGGAAAGACGTCGACGGCCTCTGGGATCTCGCCCACTTCGTGGCGGTCTCCCGGCCGGGTCACACCTTCGCGGTTTCGTCTTTGCCGCGCCACGACGTAAGCTATTTGGAAGTTCCTGCGCTTGCGATATCGTCCACTGACTGTCGCGGCCGGGTCGGCCGGGGTTTTCCGGTGTGGTACTTGGTACCCGACGGTGTCGTTCAGTACATCACCAAGCACCACCTATATCGGAGTGTTGAATGAGTTTGTCACACGATGGTCAGCCGCTGACCAGGCGTCAGCTGCGCGAGCTGGAGCGCCAGCGCGCCGCCGCCGAGGAGCAGCCCGCCGCTGAGGTGCGCCCCGACGAGGGCATCGACGAAGACACGATCGTTCCCGAGATCGTCTCCGCCGACGAGGCCGTCGACGACGCCGAGCCCGCCGGTTCGCCCGACCCCGTGATCGAGGTCGTGCCCATGTCCGACCCCGTGCTCGTGCAGAGCCCGCCCGACGAGCCGCAGGCCGACGACACGGCCGAGCACGCCGAGATCGTGCCCAGCACCGATGCCGACCGCGACACCGTGGTCGAGGAGATGGTGATCGACGTCCCTATCGCCGAGACCGTCGATCCCACGCACGAGGCCGCGGCGCACGTCGAGGCCGAGGAACGCCAGGCGGCGAGCGGCCCCGATCTGGCTCCGCTGTTCCAGAGCCCGAGCGAGCGCACCCGCGCCTCCAGCGACGAACTGCCCTCGTCGTTCGACGACCTCATCTCGCTGCGCAACACCGCGGCCACCAACTCGATCTCCACCACCAGCGCACTCGTGCTGCCCTCCGTGCCGGGTTCCGGCGACGTGGGCACGGCGCTGGACGAGACGGGCGAGGTCATCATCACCGGGTCGATCGACCTGCCCAAGAGCTTCGGATCGCTCGGCGCCCCCGCGTCGGGTCTGGAATCCAACGACCTCGACACTCTGCTGGAGCGCTCCGAGGTCGAGTCGGGCGGCTCGGATGTCGCCCCCGTCAGCGCGAGCCGTGCCATCAGCACGAACACCTCCTCGACCTCGCTGATCGCTCCCCCCAAGCGGGCCCGGGCCAACGCCCCGGTCGTGCTGGCCATCACCGCCGGCGTCCTCGCCGTGGGCGTGGTGGGCCTGCTGCTCGCCGTCTTCGTGTTCCAGGCCTTCTGAGCCCGGGCTGATCAGAAAGTCTTCGTGACTGCTTCCACCACTGCCACCGAACTCGCACAGACCGCGGCCCGCGCCGCCGACGACAAGCAGGCCGAGAACCTCGTGGCTCTCGACGTCTCGGGGCCTCTGCCCCTCACCGACGTGTTCCTGCTCGCCTCCGGCCGCAACGAGCGCAACGTGATCGCCATCGCCGAGGAGATCCAGGATCGCCTCGGCGAGGCCGGCGTGAAGACCCTCCGACGCGAGGGGGCCTCAGAGGGGCGGTGGATCCTGCTCGACTTCGGCGACCTCGTGGTGCACGTCTTCCACGAGGAGGACCGCATGTACTACTCCCTGGAACGCCTCTGGAAGGACTGCCCGGTCATTCCGCTCGCGGTCACCGCCGCCGAGGCCTGAGTGGTCACGAACGCTCCGGAGATGTAGTAACCTAGACAAGTTGTTTCCGCCGGAGGCGAAAACAGCGGGCAAGCGATTGCCACCCAGAAATGGGCCCGTGGCGCAGCTGGTAGCGCACCTGCATGGCATGCAGGGGGTCAGGGGTTCGAATCCCCTCGGGTCCACCGAAACAGAAGAACCCCGGTCGCAGAGCGGCCGGGGTTCTTTCGTTCTCAGTCGAGACCGACAGGGCGCCGGTCAGGGCGCCAGCGCCTCCAGCACGTCGTTCGAGGGCACGAAGAACGTCGCGCCCGTCACCGCCGTCGACACGTCCAGGATGCGGTCGTACGAGCCGATCGGGTCGCCCACGAACATTCGGCGGAGCATCTGCTCGATCACCCAGAGCTCGCGGGCGTAGCCGATGAAGTAGGTGCCGAACTCGCCCGCCCCCGGTCGGCCGAACGGCATGTTGTCGCGCAGGATGTCGTGCTCCACCCCGTTGGCGTCGACGATGGTCGCGAGGCCCTTGTGCGAGGTGCGGGTTCCCGGCTCGTCCTCCAGCTCGACGTTGTCGAGCTTGGTACGCCCGATGATGCGCTCCTGCAGCTCCACCGGCAGGGCGTTCCAGGCCGCGAGGTCGTGCAGGTACTTCTGCACGACGACGTAGCTGCCGCCTGCGAAGTCCGCGTCCTCCGAGCCCACCAGCGACGAGCTGGCCATGGCGGTGCCGGTGGGGTTCTCGGTGCCGTCGACGAAGCCGAGCAGGTCGCGTGAGTCGAAGTACCGGAACCCCTGCACCTCGTCGACCACGGTCACGTCGTCGCCCAGCTTGCTCAGCAGCAGCCGCTCGAGTTCGAAGCCGAAGTCGGCCCGCTCGCTCCGGATGTGGAAGAGCAGGTCGCCGGGGGTCGCGACGGCGGTGTGCACCGGCCCCCGCACCTCGACGAAGGGGCGCAACTGCGCCGGCCGTGACGGCTGGCCGAATCGGTCCCAGGCCTCGGAGCCGATGCCCACGTTGCACGAGAGATGCCCGTTGAGATCGCGGAAGCCCACCGCCCGCACGAGTCCGCCGATGTCGGAGACGACGTCGCGAACCCGGTCGGCGGCCTCCTGGCCCGGCGCGATCGTGACGGTGAGGAAGACGGCGGACGTCGACAGCGGCGCATCGACGCTCTGAGGCTGGATAGGGGTACGGTCCCACGGCTCTTCGTGCATGCAGCGATCATATTGGCTTGACCGGTACGATCGGGCGACATATCGTCGACGTATCGCGGTGCTTCGACCGCGATGATCCGAACCGTCAGGAGAGGCGGACGTCCGTGCGCGGCATGCATCACGATCCACGATTCGGCGGCCCCGGCGGCCCCGGTTTCGGCGGCGGCTTCGGCCGAGGCGAGTTCGGTGGAGGTTTCGGTCCGCGCGGTGGCCGTGGCGGCCGGGCGGGGCGAGGCGACGTTCGAGCCGCCATCCTGTCGCTGCTCGTCGACGCGCCCTCGAACGGCTATGGCCTGATCAAGGCCATCGCCGAGAAGACCGGGGGAGTGTGGCGCCCGAGCCCCGGCTCGATCTACCCCACCCTGCAGCAGCTGGTCGACGAAGACCTGATCGTGTCGACCGGCGAGGGTCGGCGCACCCGGTTCGAGCTCACCGAGTCGGGCGCGGCCTACGTGGCCGAGCACGCTGAGGAGCTCGACCGCGCCTGGGAGGTGACGGCGGGCCGTTCGGCGGCCGACGCCGAGCTGTTCGAGAGCGTCACGAAGCTGATGGGCGTGCTGCACCAGTTCCGCACGGCGGCCTCGGAGGAACAGCGGGTGCAGGCCGCCGGCAAGGTCGACGAGCTCCGGCGAGCCCTCTACCTCATTCTCGCCGACTGACGGCGCAGCCGATCAGCCCGTTCTTGCCGTAGCCCCTCCGCGCGGCCTTCAGAGCTGCGAGCACAGTGGCCGGAGCCTCGATGTGGGCGAAGTGACCGGCCGCAGCCACCTCGGTGATGCCGAGGCCGGGAACGAGTTCGGTCATCCGCTGGTCGTCGTCTGCGGAGACGAACACGTCGCGTGCCCCGCGCACCGAGTACACCGGACAGCGGATGCCCGACCAGCGACCGAGGTCATAGGCCGCGGCGGCACGCGCGGCGGCGGCGAACGACTCCGGCCTGACCTCGCGGGCGAGGGTGGCCAGAACCTCGCCCGGCACGTTCGAGGGCCGGGCGAACAGGGGCGCCACCACCGGCTTCAGCAGCCCCAGCCGCCCCAGTGCGGTGAGCAGAACGGATGCGGCGCCGCCGCCGGGTGCGAACGCCCGCATCACCGCCCGCAGCCCCGCGAACCCCGGCATCCTGACCAGGCCGACGACCGGATGCCGTGCCGCCTCGACCACTGCGGGCCCGGTGGGCGACACCAGGCTCACCGACTCGGTGCGCGCCGGCTCGGCGACAGCGAGGTGCAGGGCGATGAAACCGCCCATCGAGTGCCCCAGCAGATGCCAGGAGTGGTAGCCTAAGGCGCTCACGGCGTCTCGGACGACACCGGCGTACGCTTCGACGCTCACCGCTGACCGTCCGTTGGAGAGCGGGCGATCCGGGAACGGCGACTCGCCCCAGCCCGGAAGATCGACCAGCACGAGGTCGGCGGGCCGGGAGCCCGCGGCGTCGGCGGCCTGGAGCAGCGGCGTCCACGTCGTCCACGACCCCGCGGCTCCGTGCAGCAGCACGGTCGCCGGCCCGGAGGTGCGCCGGGGGCTGACGTGCAGCACCACAGGCCCCACCCTGGTGGGCACGACCACCCGGCGCAGGCCAGCAGTCGCGGGATCGTGGACGAGTCCATAGGGAGCGTAGGGCTCGAGGTCATCCTTCACGCGTCGTGTTCGGAGCCGCGCCGGGATCGGATTGGCCGAGCGACTAGCGTAGATGCCGACCGGACGCCCCGGCCGCCTGCAGACGACGATCGGAGCCCGCGTGCACCGTGTCTTCGCGTGGCTGCGACTCGCACTGGCGGCCGTGGGCGTGGTGGCCCTGGTGTTCGATCTCGACTACACGCTGGGCTTCAGCACGTTCTCCACCGTCAACTACTTCCTGTACTTCACGTTCCAGAGCAATCTGGTGAACATCGGGGTGCTCATCGCCTCGAGCATGCTCGCCCTCCGGCGGCCGGGGCGCGGGGGAGCCGTCTTCAGCACCTTCCGCGGCATCGTCACCACCTACGTCATCGTGTCGGGGATCGTCTTCGGCACCATCGTCTCGCAGGCCTCGAGCCACCAGTACCGCATCGAGGTGCCCTGGTCGAGCCAGCTGCTGCACTTCTGGATCCCGTCGCTGCTCATCCTGGACTGGATCGTCGGTGTGGGCCGGCCGCGGCTGCTCTGGCGGACGGTGCCGATCTCGCTGGGCTTCCCGATCGTGTGGGGGGTGTTCACCCTCGTCCGCGGGTCGATCGTGGGCTGGTACCCCTACTTCTTCCTCGACCCCGACCAGGTGACGCCGCTCGAGTTCGCGTTCTACTCCGGGATCGCGCTGGCCCTGTTCGCCGGCATCACGGCACTGCTGGTGTGGGTGAGCCGGTGGCGGCCGGTGCTGCCGCGTCGACCCAGGGTTCCAGCGTCGCCAGCGCGGCCCGCACGAACTCGTCGTCGCTGAGGGCGGCGCCCACCGGCACGTCGTCGGCCGCGGAGAGACCGATCAGGATCGGCTGGCCCGTGAGCGGCAGGAGGTTGATCCACTGCGCCACCACCGACGTGTCGCCGATCACCGAGAGCACCGTGGCCTCGGTCGACCAGAACGGCTCGTCGAAGCGCAGCCAGAGCTGCTCCAGTTCGCCGACGCCGAGAGCGTCGATCGACTGCACCAGTGAGTCGGGCAGGGGAGGGTCGAACTCGATGGCCTCCGCCTGCAGCACGCCGAGAGGCACCGTCACGATCACCCGGTCGACCTTGAGCGACTCCCCGCGGCCGAGTCGCAGATTCACGCCGTCGTCGTCGTGGCCGATGCGGATGACCGTGCTCGACAGCAGGACGTCGAGCCCGTCGAGGGCGTCGGAGACCACCGCGTCGAGCCCGCCCACCACGAGCCGCCTGGTGGTCTCGGGGTCGGTGTCCGCACCGGATGACGGTGCCGGCTCCGCCGCGGACGCGGGCACGCCGTAGCTCGCCGAGAGTTCGAACGAGCTCGCGCCCGTGGCGACGGCCACGGCCGTGTCGACGTAATGGGCGATCCGGTCGGCAGGGGAGACTCCGTCGGCATCCGGCTGGGTCGACACCGCGTCGGCGCCCGAGGCCGACAGGGCGGAGGCGAGCGAGCTGTCGGCTTCCTGGGCTCGCGCCCAGCCGATGGCCGCCGCCACCGCATCCGGCCCCACGGTGCTCGACGGATCGAGCCCGCCCTTGGTCGTGCGCACCTCGGAGGTGGCGTCGAGCGTGAGCGTGTCGACGTCGGAGGCGGTGAGCAGGTCGTCGAGGCCGGAGCCCTGGACGCTCGCGGCCCCCAGTTCGACCGGGAAGGGCCAGCTGTCGTCGTCGCGGGTGAGGATGCGGCCGCCGATGCGGTCGCGGCCCTCGATCACCACCACGTCGAAACCCGCGTCGGCCAGGGCGCGAGCCGCCAGGGCTCCGGCGAGCCCGGCGCCCACCACGGCGACGCGGTCGCCCTCGTCGGAGACGGCGGCGATCCGCTCGGCGGCCTCGGTGCCCGAGCCGGCCGCCCCCTGCAGGGTGCCGGGATGCTCGCCGTCGACCGCCTCTCCGGCAAAGGCCACGCGGCCTCCGACGGTCTCGCGGAGGGCTGCACGGTCGGCCGGGTTCGCGCCGACCGGTGTGCTGCTGAACGAGCCGAGCGAGAACGGATCGGTCGACCAGGCGCTCCGGAAGAAACCCGCCGGGCGGGGGACCGGCGACGGCACCGCAGCCGTGGGAGCCACGGTGGGGGCGGGCCGGGGCGGCTGCGGCGTGCACGCGGCCAGAGCGGCGAGCGAGACGGCCGAGAGGGCGCCCGCGAGGAAGACGCGTCGCTCGATTGCCACAATCTGCCGTGCCGTTTCTGCCCGGGTGGACCCGTGCCGTCGCTTCAACGTTAGCGCTCGGCCGTCGATCATGCTCGGTCGAAGCGATCCACCCGTGCCGACCTCGCGGCATCGCTGTAATGATGGGGGGATGATCTCCATCGTGCTCGCCCGGGCCCTGCGCACCGCTGGGCTCCGCTGGCACCCCCGCTCGGGCGACGGTTTCGTGATCGAGTCGGTGGAGGCCGGAGACGAGGTGTACACGGTGAGTGAGATGACCGCCGAGGTGCACGAGCATCCCGGGGGCACCCTGATCGGGTTCAACGGCACCACGGAGTGGGCACTGGACTCCGTCGACCTCGGGGACACGCTGTGGCTGCCCCGGGAGGAACAGCTCCGCGAGCTGCTGCGCGACGGTTTCGTGTCGCTCGTCGCCGAGCGCCTCGACGACGAGGTGCTCTACCTCGTGACCGCGATCATCCGGGGCGAACCGCGTACGTTCGAGGCGCTCTCGGCAGCCGATGCCTACGGCGAGGCCGTGCTCGACTTGATCGTGCGCAGTCTCGTGGCCGACGATCAGGCGGAGTCGGAGCCATCGTCATAGGCTGGTGAGATGACTGAAAACGCTGTTCCCACGGTCTTCCTGAACAACGGAACCACCATCCCGCAGCTCGGTTTCGGAGTATTCAAGGTCGACCCCGACAAGACGAACCGAGTCGTGCGCGACGCGCTCGAGGTGGGCTACCGCCACCTCGACACCGCGAAGATCTACCAGAACGAAGAGGGCGTCGGCCATGCCGTGCACGAGTCGGGCATCGCGCGCGAAGACCTCTTCATCACCACCAAGCTCTGGAACGACGACCAGACGCGCCCGGTCGAGGCCTTCGAGAAGAGCCTCGCCCGTCTGCGCACCGACTACGTCGACCTGTACCTGATCCACTGGCCCACGCCCGAGCGCGACACCTACGTCGACGCCTGGCGCGGCCTGATCGAGATCGCCGAGTCGGGGCGGGCGAAGGCCATCGGCGTGTCGAACTTCACCGTCGACCACCTCGAGCGCCTGATCGCCGAGACCGGTGTCGTGCCGGCCGTCGACCAGGTCGAGCTGCACGTCGACTTCCAGCAGGCCGAGCTCCGCGCCTTCGCGGCCGAGCAGGGCATCGCCATCGAGGCCTGGGGCCCGCTCGGCCAGGGCCGCATCAACGAGTCGCCCGAGCTCGCCGCCATCGCCGAGGCGCACGGCAAGACCGTTCCGCAGACGATCATCCGCTGGCACCTCGACGTGGGCAACATCGTGATCCCGAAGAGCAACAACCGCGACCGGATGGCCCAGAACTTCGACGTGCTCGACTTCGAGCTGTCGGCCGCCGAGATCGCCACCATCCAGACGCTCGACCGCGGGGAGGACGGCCGGAACGGCACGAACCCCCTCGAGTTCAACTAGCGGCCGCACCCGCCGCCTCATCGGCGCTCGTCCTCCTGGGAAACCAGGGGACGAGCGCCGACGTGGTTCGGCGGTAGGAGTCGTAGGCGGGGTACTTCGCGCGCGAGATGCTCTCGGTGAAGAGGGTCGACCCGATGAAGATCACGGTGAGCAGCAGCGGCCCGGCGGCCGGCCACTGCAGCACCGAGCCGGCGCTCAGGGCGCCGATGCCGAAGAAGAGATACCACTGGGCCAGTTCGAAGAAGTAGTTGGGATGGCGGCTGAGACGGAAGAGCCCTGCGGTGAGGAACGGCGGCTCGAGCGGCCGGCCGGCCGCCGCGGCGGCGTGCTTGGCGAGGTGGAACCGCCACTGCTGGCCGTCGGCGACCGTCTCGCCCGCGAGCGCCGCGAGGAACAGTGCCAGCAGCACGACGTCCCACACCCCGAACGGCGTGGCGCGGTGCTGATAAGCCAGATAGGCCGGCATCGCGATGAGCCAGAGCACCCCGTTCTGGACGACCGTGATGAAGAGCAGGTTGAACGCCTGGAACGCGGCCGGAGACATCCGTCGTTGCAGCACGCCCCAGCGGTAGTCCTCGCCGCCGGGAGCGTATCCACCCTTTCGGGAGAAGTTGAAGGTGAGCCTGGCGCCCCACAGGGTGACCACCAGGGCCATGAGCATCAGCCTGAGGTCGGCGAAACCGCTCGCCCCGGCGAAGATCCACACGTAGACGACCGGGATGATCGACCACAGCCGGTCGACCCAGGAATACTCCCGCGTCACCAGCGACAGCACCCACGTGAGGAGGCAGCTCGCCGCCAGAACCCATGCCGACACCATCAAGGGGAACATGGGGGAATCCTAGTGAAGGCGCTCATCGTGTGCTCGGCAGATTCGCGGGTTCAGCGCCACCCCGAATCGACTACGCTGGTCGGAGCAAGGAGGGCAGACGGATGACGAGCAGCACGAACGACGAGAACACGACCCGCATCATCACGGTGCCCACCACCACGGGCGACACGACGCTGTCGCTGACGGGGGAGTTCGCCGCCCAGTTGGCCGCCCTCGAGGGTGGTGTCAGCTCCGAGGAGCTCGATTCGATCGCGGCCCTGCCGTCGGGTTCGGCGTTGCTCATCGTGCGCCGCGGGCCCAACGCGGGTGCCCGGTTCCTGCTCGACACGGCCACCAGCACGGCGGGCCGTCACCCCAACGCCGACATCTTCCTCGACGACGTCACGGTCTCCCGTCGGCACGCCGAATTCTCCCGCCACGGCCACACCTTCATCGTGCGCGACCTGGGTTCGCTGAACGGCACCTACGTCGGAGGCGCCCGCATCGAAGAGGCACTGCTGGACGACGGGGCCGAAGTGCAGATCGGCAAGTTCCGCCTCACGTTCTACCCATCACGTATCGACGTGGTGACCTCCGCGGGCGAGTAGTGCCGAACGCCGCTCCAGCGCCCGGGCAGCAGGCCCAGGCGCCGCTTCTCGGCATCGGTCAGGTGCTCTCCAAGCTCACCGCCGACTTCCCCGACCTCACGCCGTCGAAGCTGCGCTTCCTCGAAGAACGCGGCCTCGTGCATCCCGCGCGCACCCCGTCGGGCTATCGCAAGTTCTCACCCAATGACCTCAGCCGGCTGAAGCTCATCCTCACGCTGCAGCGGGACTGCTATCTGCCGCTCGCGGTGATCAAGGACTATCTCGCCGACGTCGACGCCGGGCTCAACCCGCCGATGCCCGGGGCCGGGGTGCCGGGTGGCGCGTCCATCCTGCAGTCCGGTCGCCGCCTCAGTCGCGACGAACTCACCCGCGAGGCCGGGGCCACGCCGATGCTGGTTCAGGATGCGTTCTCCGCATCGGTGCTCGCTCCGGCGGACGCCTACGGCGAAGACTCGCTGGTCGTGCTGAAGGCCCTGGTGGAACTGCAGCGCAGCGGCATCGAACCACGGCATCTGCGCGGATTCCGCCAGGCGGCGGAACGGGAACTTGGCCTGATCGAGAGCGCTCTGATGCCGGTGGCGCGTCGGCGCGACCCCTCCAGCCGGGCCAAGGCCGCCGAACTGGCGGTGGAGATCGCCGGGCAGCTCGAGGTGGTGCGGTCGAGCCTCATCCGTTCGGCGCTCAGCCGCATCGTTCCGTGACCGGTTTCCGCTCGTCGACCTGCGGTCACGATCGGGTTCCGATGCGCGACACGCCGGGGCCGCAATCGCCACGGTCGTTGCTCCGGGCGGTCGCCCTCGATACCGTTGGGTTGTGGCATCCGATTCCGGCTGCACGCGACGACGGAAGGCCCCGATGAGCGAGCTCAGCCAGGACGACGATTCTCGCTACGACCTCGGCCTCCTCTTCACCGACGGAATGCCCGATCTCGACGGGGCGAACGGCTACCGCGGTGCCGTAGCGGCCCGCGCCGCCGGCATCACCTACCGCCAGCTCGACTACTGGGCGCGCACCGCCCTGGTGGAGCCCACCGTGCGCGGTGCTGCCGGTTCGGGCTCGCAGCGTCTCTACGGCTTCCGCGACATCCTGGTGCTCAAGCTCGTGAAGCGCCTCCTCGACACCGGAATCTCGCTCCAGCAGATCCGCACGGCCATCAATCAGCTGCGGGAGTCGGGCATCAACGACCTGGCTCAGACCACGCTGATGTCCGACGGTGCGAGCGTCTACCTGTGCACCTCCAACGACGAGGTGATCGACCTCGTCAGCCGCGGGCAGGGCGTGTTCGGCATCGCCGTGGGCAAGGTGCTGCGCGAGGTGGAGAACTCGCTGGTCGACCTCGACTCCGTGGTCGCCGACCCGGCCGACGAGCTGGCTGCGCGCCGCGCCACCCGCAAGATCTCCTAGGCACTCGCCGACCCGTCACAAAAGCCCCCCTGAATTCGATTCAGAGGAGCTCTTCTGACGGATGGGCGTGAGGTCAGGCCTTGGCGTCGGCGTACTCGCCCACGCGACCCGTGCGCATCACGCGCTCGAGCAGCAGGTCGAAGTTGCGCGCCATCTCCTGGGCGCCCTCGCCGGGCCACACGTGCAGCGGCTTGGCCGCGCCCTGCGCCTGCTGCAACGAGGTGCGCTCGGGCAGCTGGGGTGAGAGCACGAGCGGCCCGAACATGTCGCGCAGCTCCTTGATGCGGAACTGGTGCTCGAGCGACTGCGACCGCACGCGGTTCACGATGATGCCGAGCGGCTGCAGCCGGGGGGAGAGTCCGCGGCGGATCTCCTCGATCGCGCGGAGGGCACGGTCGGCCGCGGCCACCGAGAACAGGCCGGGCTCGGTGACGACCGTCACCCGGTCGGACGCCGCCCACGCGGTGCGGGTGAGGGCGTTCAGTGACGGAGCACAGTCGATGAGCACGAGGTCGTACTCGCTCTCGACGGTGGCGAGAGCTTCTTCGAGTTTCCAGATGTCGCGGATGGACGGGTGCGGGCCGTCGAAGTTGAGTGCCGAGGGGCTGCCGATCAGAACGTCGATCTTGCCGCCGCGGTCTTTCGTCCACCCCGAGGGAGCGATGGCCGCACGCACGACCTTCTCCTTCGGCGAGGCGAGCACGTCGGCCACGTTGAGGTGGCCGGCCACACGGATGTCCATGCCCGTCGACACGTCGGACTGCGGGTCGAGGTCGACGACGAGGGTGCGGAGGCCCTTGGCGAACGCGGCGGAAGCGAGCCCGAGCGTCACTGTGGTCTTGCCCACACCACCCTTGAGGGAAGAGACGCTGAGTACATGCACAGTCGACAACGTTACCTTCACTAGGCTTGGAGAACCTAACTGTTCGCTGTACGCGCATGCGCCTGAAAGGTCTCCATGTTCTCGAAGATTCTGGTCGCCAACCGCGGGGAGATCGCGATCCGGGCCTTTCGGGCCGCGTACGAACTGGGGGCGAAGACGGTCGCCGTCTTCCCGTACGAAGACCGCAACTCGATGCACCGGCTGAAGGCCGACGAGGCCTACCAGATCGGCGAGGTGGGGCATCCGGTGCGGGCCTACCTCGACGTGGCCGAGATCATCCGCGTGGCGAAGGAGTCCGGTGCCGACGCCATCTACCCGGGGTACGGCTTCCTCTCCGAGAACCCCGAGCTGGCCCGTGCGGCCGCCGAGAACGGCATCACCTTCATCGGGCCCGGCGAGCACGTGCTCGAGATGGCGGGCAACAAGGTCACCGCGAAGGAGCACGCCATCGCGGCCGGCGTGCCCGTGCTGGCCTCCACCCCGGCCACGCGCGACATCGAGGAGCTGCTGGCCGGCGCCGACGCCATCGGCTTCCCCGTGTTCGCCAAGGCGGTCGCCGGTGGTGGCGGGCGGGGGATGCGCCGGGTCGAGACCCGGGAGGAGCTGCGCGGTGCGCTCGAGGCCGCCATGCGCGAGGCCGACAGCGCATTCGGCGACTCGACGATGTTCCTCGAACAGGCCGTGCTCCGGCCGCGGCACATCGAGGTGCAGATCCTCGCCGACAGCACCGGGGCGACCCTGCACCTGTTCGAGCGCGACTGCTCGGTGCAGCGCCGCAACCAGAAGGTCGTCGAGATCGCCCCGGCCCCGAACATCAGCGACGAGCTGCGGGCCGCCCTTCACTCCGACGCCATCAGATTCGCCCGTTCGATCGGCTACGTGAACGCGGGCACGGTCGAGTTCCTGGTCGACACGGTGGGGGAGCGTGCGGGGCAGCACGTGTTCATCGAGATGAACCCGCGCATCCAGGTCGAGCACACCGTGACCGAGGAGGTCACCGACGTCGATCTCGTGCA
Organism: Herbiconiux liangxiaofengii; assembly: GCF_041927335.1. Lineage (NCBI taxonomy): Bacteria > Bacillati > Actinomycetota > Actinomycetes > Micrococcales > Microbacteriaceae > Herbiconiux > Herbiconiux liangxiaofengii. The sequence goes on from NZ_JBHFHD010000010.1 coordinate 162,704, forward strand.
GTCGCAGATGCTCGTGGCGAGCGGGGTGGCGCTGGCCGACATCGGGCTCACGCAGGACACCATCCGGCTGCACGGTGCCGCGCTGCAGTGCCGAATCACCACCGAAGACCCCACTGCCGGTTTCCGGCCCGACACGGGCAAGATCGCCGCCTACCGCTCACCGGGCGGCGCGGGGGTGCGGCTCGACGGCGGCACCGTCGACGTGGGTGCCCAGATCAGCCCCCACTTCGATTCGATGCTCGCCAAGATGACCTGCCGCGGGCGCGACTTCCCGGCCGCGGTGCGACGGGCCAGGCGCGCTCTGGCCGAGTTCCGCATCCGGGGTGTGTCGACGAACATCCCGTTCCTGCAGGGCGTGCTCGACGACCCGGCGTTCGCCGCCGGCGACCTCAGCACGAGCTTCATCGACGAGCGTCCCCAGCTGCTCGCCGGGCACCCCTCGAAAGACCGCGGCACGAAGATCTTGAACTGGCTGGCGGATGTGACCGTGAACCAGCAGAACGGCCCCCGCACGGTCACGGTGCGCCCGGTCGACAAGCTGCCGGCCATCGATCTGTCGACTCCCGCCCCGGCCGGCTCCCGGCAGCGCCTGCTCGAGCTCGGACCAGAGGGCTTCGCCCGCGCCCTCCGCGCCCAGACCGCCCTGGCCGTCACCGAGACCACCATGCGCGACGCGCATCAGTCGCTGCTCGCCACCCGCGTGCGCACCCGCGACCTGCTCGCGGTGGCGCCGTACGTGGCCCGCCTCACCCCCGAGCTGCTGAGCGTTGAGGCGTGGGGCGGCGCCACCTACGACGTGGCGCTGCGCTTCCTCGGCGAAGACCCGTGGGAGCGGCTGGCCGCACTCCGCGAGGCGCTGCCCAACGTGGCCATCCAGATGTTGCTGCGCGGTCGCAACACGGTCGGCTACACGCCGTACCCCACCGAGGTGACCGATGCGTTCGTGCGCGAGGCCGCCGCCACCGGGGTCGACGTCTTCCGCATCTTCGACGCGCTGAACGACGTGTCGCAGATGCGTCCTGCGATCGAGTCGGTGCTCGCCACGGGTTCCACCATCGCCGAGGTGGCGGTCTGCTACACCGGAGACCTGCTCGACCCGGCCGAAGACCTCTACACGCTCGACTACTACCTGCGGCTCGCCGACGACATCGTCTCGGCCGGGGCGCACGTGCTCGCCGTCAAGGACATGGCGGGACTGCTGCGTCCGGCGGCGGCCGCGACGCTCGTGTCGGCGTTCCGCGAGCGGTTCGACCTGCCGGTGCACGTGCACACCCACGACACGGCCGGCGGTCAGCTGGCCACGCTCCTCGCCGCGAGTGCGGCGGGAGCCGACGCGGTGGATGTGGCGAGCGCGCCGATGGCCGGCACGACCAGCCAGCCCAGCGCATCCGCTCTGGTGGCCGCCCTCGCGCACACCGAGCGCGACACGGGCCTGTCGCTCGAGGCGGTGAGCGATCTCGAGCCTTACTGGGAGGCCGTTCGCCGGCTCTACAGCCCGTTCGAATCGGGGCTGCCCGGCCCCACCGGTCGGGTGTACCGGCACGAGATCCCCGGGGGTCAGCTGTCGAACCTGCGGCAGCAGGCCATCGCACTCGGGCTCGCCGACGACTTCGAGCGCGTGGAAGACCTCTACGCGGCCGCGAACCAGATCCTCGGGCGCATCCCGAAGGTGACCCCGTCGTCGAAGGTGGTGGGCGACCTCGCGCTGCACCTCGCCGCCGTGAAGGCCGACCCGGCCGATTTCGCCGAGAACCCGCAGAACTACGACATCCCCGACTCGGTGGTGGGCTTCATGGCGGGCGAGCTCGGCGAGCTCCCCGGCGGCTGGCCGGAGCCCTTCCGCACCAAGGTGCTCGCGGGACGCGACGTGAAGGTGGGGGTCACGCCGGTCGAGGCTGCCGACCTCGCCTCGATCGCTCCGGATGCGGCCGCCTCCGAGCGGCGCGCCACCCTGAACCGGCTCCTGTTCCCGGGCCCCACCCGCACCTTCGAGCAGCTGCGCGAGCTCTTCGGCGACCTGTCGGTGGTCGACACGGTCGACTACCTCTACGGGCTGCAGCAGGGCACCGAGCACGTGGTGGAGATCGATCGCGGGGTGCGCCTGTTCGTGGGGCTCGAGGCCATCGGGGAGGTCGACGAGCGGGGCATGCGCACCGTCATGACCACGCTCAACGGTCAGCTGCGCCCGGTGAACGTGCGCGACCGCTCGGTGACCGTGCAGACCAAATCGGCCGAGAAGGCGGATGCCGCGAAGCCGGGACACGTGCCCGCCCCGTTCTCCGGCGTGGTGACGCTGAAGGTGGCCGAGGGCGACACGGTGGCGGCCGGAGCCCCGGTGGCCACCATCGAGGCCATGAAGATGGAGGCGGCCATCACCACGCCGGTGGCGGGCACCGTCTCGCGGCTGGCCGTGCCCACCACGCAGCAGGTGGAGGCCGGCGACCTGATCGTCGTCGTCACGCCCGCATCCTGAGCGCATCATCCCGTTCCATCCCCGATTCGAGAGTGAAAGCACCACTGTGACTGTTCGCGAGATCCGCCTGTTCGGCGACCCCGTGCTGAAGACCGTGTCCGATCCGATCGTCGTGATCGACGACCGGGTGCGGGGTCTCGTCGAAGACCTCCTCGACAGCGTGAAGGTGCCGGGCCGTGCCGGCGTCGCCGCCTCGCAGATCGGGGTGAACCTGCGGGCGTTCAGCTACAACGTCGACGGGCAGGTGGGGTACGTGCTGAACCCGGTGCTCGTCGAGACCTCCGGCGAGCCCGAGCTCGTCGACGAGGGCTGCCTGTCGGTGCCCGACCTGTGGTTCAAGACCGCGCGGTACCCGTTCGCGAAGGTGCGGGGCATCGACCTCGACGGCAACGAGGTCGAGATCGAGGGCACCGGCGTGCTAGCCCAGGCGCTCCAGCACGAGACCGACCACCTCGACGGCCTGCTCTACCTCGATCGCTTAGACAAGCCCTCCCGCCGCGAGGCCATGCGCCAGGTGCGCGAGTCCTCCTGGTTCTGACGTCTCGCCGAGTTGCGCCAAATTGCCCCTAATCGCACGCGATAGGGGCAATTTGGCGCAACTCGGCGAGACGGGTCAGTGGGAGAGGGATACTCCTTCGGTGGCGGGGGCGTTGGAGTAGATGCCGTCGATGGCCGAGGCGTAGTCCTTCAGGATGACGTTGCGCTTGATCGACATCTTCGGGGTGAGGTGTCCGCTCTCCTCGGTGAACTCGTCGGTGAGCACCACGAACTTGCGGATCGACTCCGCCCGCGAGACGAGCGTGTTCGCCTCGTCGACCGCGCGCTGGATCTCGGCCAGCACCGCCGGGTTCTGGGCGGCCGCCTGCAGGCTGAGCGTCGCATCCTGACCGTTGTTGCCGAGCCAGGCCGGCAGCATCTCGGAGTCGAGGGTGACCAGGGCGGAGATGAAGGGGCGCTGGTCGCCCACCACCACCACCTGGCCCACGACCGGATTGGCGCGGATGGGGTCTTCGAGCACCGCGGGGGCGACGTTCTTGCCGCCGGCGGTGACGATGATCTCCTTCTTGCGGCCCGTGATGGTGAGGAAGCCGTCGTCGTCGAGGGTGCCGATGTCGCCCGACTTGAACCACTCGCCGTCCATCACCTCGGCGGTGGCCTCGGGGTTGTTCCAGTAGCCGGCGAACACGTTGACGCCCTTGATCAGGATCTCGCCGTCGTCGGCGATCTTCACGCCGACGCCCGGGAGGGCGGGCCCGACGGTGCCGATCTTGAACTGCTCCGGCACGTTCACCGTGGCCGGCGCGGTGGTCTCGGTGAGGCCGTACCCCTCGAGGATCTTGACTCCCAGGCTCCGGTAGAAGTGGCCGAGGTGGTGGCCGAGCGGGGCCGAGCCCGACACCGCGTACTTCACCCGGCCGCCGAGCGCGGCGCGGAGCTTGGACAGCACCAGGCGGTCGAGCACGGCGAAACGGAGCTTGAGGCCGAGCGGCACGCTGCCGGCGTCGAGCGCTTCGGAGTGCAGCACCGCCACGGCGGCCGCGGCGCGGAAGATCTTGCCCTTGCCGCCCGCCTCGGCCTTCTGCTCGGAGGAGTTGTACACCTTCTCGAACACGCGCGGCACCGCGAGCAGGAAGGTGGGCTTGAACGAACCGAGCGCCGGGAGCAGGTTCTTCGTGTTCGACTCGTGCCCCACCTTCACCCCGGCGTACACCGAGAGCACCGAGATGAAGCGCGCGTAGACGTGCGCGGTGGTGACGAACAGCAGCGTCGACGACCCGGGTGCCAGCACGTCGGCCATGGAGACCGCGGCGTTGCGGCTCAGCTCGACGAAGTTGGAGTGGGTGAGGATGCAGCCCTTGGGCCGCCCCATCGTTCCCGAGGTGTAGATGAGGGTCGCCAGGTCGGAGCCCTTGGCCAGGTTGCGACGGCGCTCGACCTCCTCGTCGGAGACCGCGCCCCCTGACTGGGCGAGCTTGTCGAGGTCGCCGAGGTCGACCTGCCACACGCGGGTGACGAGCGGCACATCGGCGTGCACCTCGTCGAAGCGGGCGAAGTGGTCGGCGGTCTCGAGGATGATGGCGGTCGCGCCCGAGTCGCTCAGGTTCCACTGCACCTGCGCGGGGGAGGAGGTCTCGTAGATCGGCACCAGCACCGCACCGGCGAACCAGGTGGCGAAGTCGATCAACGTCCACTCGTAGCGGGTGTGGCACATCAGGCCGATCTTGTCGCCGGGTTCGATGCCCGCGGCGATCAGGCCCTTGGCCACGGCCGTGACCTGAGCCAGGAACTCGGCGGCGCTGATGTCGCGCCAGAGGCCGTCGTCGGGCACGGCGAACAGCGGCTGGTCCGGCGCGAGCCGGACACGCTCGACGAGCAGATCGGTCACGTTCGCCTCGGGGTCGGCTACGACGACGGGAGGGTTCACATACTGGTCCACGGCAGCTCCTTCGGTACCGGTCAGGTTCAACTCCCCTACACTCTACTTGGTGCGCCTGGGGCTTCTCCGGGCGCAGCGCTCCGTCGAAAGGACCACCATGCGCGCGATCGGCATCGACATCGGCGGCACCAAGATCGCCGGCGCCGTGGTCGACGAGTTCGGCACCATCGTGCGGCAGGACCGGCGGCCCACCATCGCCGCCGAGCCCCAGGTGATCGAAGACACAGTGGTGGAGATGGTGCAGCACCTCGCCGAGGGCGAGCAGATCGCCGCCGTGGGCGTGGCCGCCGCGGGCTTCATCGACTCCTCGCAGTCGGTGGTGTACTACGCCCCCAACATCAACTGGCGCAACGAGCCCTTCCGAGAGAAGCTGCAGGAGCGGCTCGGGATGCACATCATCGTCGAGAACGACGCGAACGCCGCCGGGTGGGCCGAGTTCCGCTTCGGCGCCGGCCGACTGGTGAGCGACATGGTGATGCTCACCATCGGCACCGGGGTGGGCGGCGCGATCGTGAGCGGCGACCGCCTGTTCCGAGGCGGCTTCGGCGCCGGTGCGGAGCTCGGGCACATGCGCGTCGTCCCGAACGGGCTGCCGTGCGGCTGCGGCGCCCACGGCTGCATCGAGCAGTACGGCTCGGGCCGCGCGCTGCTCAGGCTGGCCAACGAGCTGGCCGACGCCGGCGGGATCGGGCAGGTGCTCGCATCCGTTCGCCAGCGCAAGGGCGTGCTCACCGGGCACGACGTCAGCGAGCTCGTCACCATCGGCGACCCGGGAGCCCTGTCGGCGCTCCGAACGCTCGGAACCTGGATCGGGCAGGCCTGCTCGAGCCTCGGCGCCGTGCTCGACCCGCAGCTGTTCGTGATCGGCGGCGGGGTCGCCCAGGCCGGGGCTCTGCTGCTGGACCCCATCCGGCAGTCGTTCCTGGAGACGCTGCCGGCGCGCGGGTACCATCCTGAGCCCTCATTCGCGATCGCCGAGCTGGTCAACGACGCGGGCGTCGTGGGCGCGGCCGACCTCGCCCGTCAGTACGCGGAGTCGATCTGATGTTCTACTTCCTGGCCAAGTACCTCCTGATCGCCCCGGTGCTGAAGACCTTCTTCAGGCCCTGGGTGATCGGGCTCGAGAACATCCCGGCCACCGGCGGCGCCATCCTCGCCTCGAACCACCTCTCGTTCAGCGACTCGGTGTTCCTGCCCGTGGTGGTCGACCGGCAGGTGTCGTTCCTGGCCAAGAGCGAGTACTTCACGGGCAAGGGAATCAAGGGCTTCCTGGTGCGCCTGTTCTTCATCGCGTCGGGACAGCTGCCCATCGACCGGGCCGGCGGCAAGGCCTCGGAGGCGTCGCTGAACACCGGGCTCCGGGTGCTCGCGCGGGGCGACCTGCTCGGCATCTACCCCGAGGGCACCCGCAGCCCCGACGCCAAGCTGTACCGCGGTCGCACCGGCGTGGCGCGGATGGTGCTCGAGGCGCACGTGCCCATCATCCCGGTGGCGATGATCGACACGGAGAAGGTGATGCCCATCGGCACCAAGCTCCCCAAGATCCGCCGGATTGGCATCGTGATCGGCGAGCCACTAGATTTCAGTAGGTTCGAGGGACTGGAATCAGACCGGTTCATCCTCCGCTCCGTGACCGACGAGATCATGTACGAGCTGCATCGCCTGGGAGGCCAGGAATACGCGGACGTCTATGCGACTTCGGTCAAGGAGAATCGCGCGAGACCTCGCGCAGCCGCCAAATAGATACGGGAATCCCAGTGGTAGATCCAACAGAGCAAATCGTCGAAGCGGATGAATCGGTGATCGCGGGTCTGGACTATTGGCGCACCCTGCCGGTGAAGCAGCAGCCGGAGTGGCCCGATCAGGGCGCCGTGGAGGCCGTGTCGCGCGAGATCGCGACCCTGCCGCCGCTCGTGTTCGCCGGCGAGGTCGACAACCTCCGCTCCCGGCTGGCCACCGCGGCCCGCGGCGAGGCGTTCCTCCTGCAGGGCGGCGACTGCGCCGAGACCTTCGCGGGTGCCACGGCCGACCAGATCCGCGACCGCGTGAAGACCATCCTGCAGATGGCCGTGGTGCTCACCTACGGCGCCTCGATGCCGGTCATCAAGATGGGCCGGATGGCGGGTCAGTTCGCCAAGCCCCGCTCGAGCGACACCGAGACCCGGGGCGACGTCACGCTGCCCGCGTACCGCGGCGACATCGTGAACGGCTACGACTTCACGCCCGAGTCGCGCACCGCGAACCCGAAGCGCCTGCTCGACGGCTACCACATGGCCGCTTCGACGCTGAACCTCATCCGTGCGTTCACGCAGGGCGGTTTCGCCGACCTGCGCCAGGTGCATCACTGGAACAAGGGCTTCACCTCGAATCCGGCCAACGTGCGTTACGAGCAGCTGGCCGGCGAGATCGATCGTGCCGTGAAGTTCATGGTGGCGTGCGGCGCCGACTTCGAGGCGCTCAAGCGCACCGAGTTCTACGTGAGCCACGAGGGCCTGCTGTTCGACTACGAGCGCCCCATGACGCGCATCGACTCGCGCACCGGCACGCCGTACAACACCTCGAGCCACTTCATCTGGATCGGGGAGCGCACGCGCGAGCTCGACGGCGCGCACGTCGACTTCCTCTCCCGGGTGCGCAACCCCATCGGTGTGAAGCTCGGCCCCACCACCACGGCCGACGACATGCTGCGCCTCATCGACAAGCTCGACCCCGAGCGCGAGCCCGGGCGTCTGACGTTCATCACGCGCATGGGTGCGGGCAAGATCCGGGATGCGCTGCCGCCGCTGCTGGAAGCCATCAAGGCCAGCGACGCACTTCCGCTCTGGGTCACCGACCCGATGCACGGCAACGGGCTCACCACCCCGAACGGCTACAAGACCCGTCGTTTCGACGACGTGGTCGACGAGGTCAAGGGCTTCTTCGAGGCGCACCGGGCCGCGGGAACGCACCCGGGCGGCATCCACGTGGAGCTCACGGGCGACGACGTCACCGAGTGCCTCGGCGGCTCGGAGCACATCGACGAGGCGACGCTGTCGACTCGGTACGAGTCGCTCTGCGACCCGCGCCTGAACCACATGCAGTCGCTCGAGCTCGCGTTCCTGGTGGCCGAAGAGCTCAAGATCGCCCGCTCCTAGCGTCTCGTTCCCCGCGACCCGTCGCAATCCGCCCTGAAAAGCACCCAGCTGGGGCGGATTGCGACGGGTCGCTGTTGTTTCGCCCCGGGTGGGAGCGCGCGCGTCAGACGAAGGTGACCGTGAGGGTTGAGCCCTTGGGAACCATGGTGCCGGGCGCCGGGTTGGTGCCCGTGACACGCACCAGGCCGGGCGCGAGGTCGGCCCCGAAGTTGTAATCGAGTGAGAAGCCCGCGTCGGTGAGGGTCTGCTTCGCCTTGTCCCAGGTCTGGCCGACCACGTCGGGCACGGGTACCGGAGCCGGCCCGCGGGAGATGTCGAGCGTGATGGACGTGCCCTGGGTGATGGCGCCCTCCGGGAGGATGGCGTTGTACACCTGACCCTCCGGGACGTCCTCGTTGAAGTCGGACGAGCCCTCCACCCCGACGAGCCCGACGGCGGCGAGCTTCGCCTGGGCGTCTTCGAGCGTGAGGCCGATCACTCCGGGAACCGGGCCGAGCGACACCACCAGGGTGATGGGCTGCTGCTCGCCGTACTCCGCGCCCAGCTGGTTGCCGTCGGCGCCGAGGGCCGCGAGCACCACGCCCGCCGCCGCGTCGGAGGAGAACCGAGTCTGCGAGGGCGCGCTGGTGAAGCCCGCCTGTTCGAGGGTGGTCTTCGCCGAACCCTCGTCGATGCCGGTGAGAGTGGGAACGGGGAGCATGGCGGGGCCGCTCGACACGAGCACGGTCACCGGTCCGCCGTTCTGCACCCTGGAGCCCGGGCCGGGATCGGTGCCCACCACCGAGCCGACCGGCACCGTGGGGCTGGTGGCCTGCTGCTGGGTGGGCTGGAGGCCGAGGCCCTGCAGGGTGGCGACCGCCGCATCCGGGGCCTGGGTGCTGACATCGGGCACCGTGATCATGGCGCCGGGGCCTGCGGCGAAGTACCACGCCCCGCTGCCGAGACCGGCGGCCAGCAGCAGCACCAGGGCGAACACCCAGAACCCGCGACGACGGCGCCGGGCGCTCTTGACGGCCAGGCGGTCGCGCGTGGGCGACCCGGCCCCAGGTCCTCCGCGGTTCTCCGACGGAGCAGCGAGCGCGGCGGCCGATGGCGCGGCGAACGCGGTGGTGGCCCCGGCCGGGGGAGCGACCGCCGCCATCTGACCGGTGCGACGGCGCGACTCGAGCACCTGCGTCTGCGCGTGGTCGAGGTCGGCGTCGAAGGTCTCGGGCAGCACGACCGTGCGGCCGGTGGCGTTGCCGGAGGGCCGGGTGCCCACGATCGCCCGCTCGGCCTCGCGCAGCTGCTCGAGCATCTCGCGGGCGTCGTTCGGCCGCTCGTCCGGGCTCTTGGCCGTGGCCCAGAGCACCAGGTCGTCGAGCTGTTCGGGAACCCCGGGGTTCGCGACGCTCGGCACCGGCATCGGGTCGTTCGCGTGCTGGAACGCGATGGCCATCGGCCGTTCGCCCACGTAGGGCTGGGCTCCGACGAGCATCTCGTACATCATGATGCCGGCCGCGTAGATGTCGCTGCGGGCGTCGGCGGTGCCCCGGGTGAGCAGCTCGGGGGAGAGGTAGGCGATGGTGCCCAGCAGCGCCTGACCGGTGGCCGTGTTGGCGCTCACGGCACGGGCGAGGCCGAAATCGCTGATCTTGATGCGGCCGTCATCGGCCAGCAGCACGTTCTCGGGCTTGAGGTCGCGGTGCACGATGCCGGCCTTGTGGGCCGCGGCCAGGCCGCCGAGCACCGCATCCATGACATCGACGGTCTGCTCGGTGGTGAGCTTGCCGTAGTCCTTCAGCAGATCGCGGAGCGTGACCCCGGGCAGGTACTCCATGACGAGGTAGGCCATGTCGCTGTCCTGGCCCTGGTCGAACACGTTCACCACGTTCGGATGCGCGAGCCGGGCCGCCGAGCGGGCCTCCTGCACGAAGCGCTCCTTGAACACCGCGTCGTCGGCGAGGTGCCCGTGCATGATCTTGATGGCCACCTGACGCTCGAGCCGCAGATCGGTGGCGAGGTACACGGTGGCCATGCCGCCGCGCGCGATCCGCGACCGCACCGAGTACCGGCCGTCGATGAGGCGTCCGATCATGGGGTCGGGCGGGGCGCTGGTCACGCATCCGAGTCTAGAGAGAGGGTCATCCTGTTGGCCGCATAGACACCGGGCGAGCGGGCATCCGGATGCGCAAATTTATGCAACCGTGATGAGACCCGATTGCGGCCCCGCCCCGCTCGCGTGGCAATCTGTACTCGTGACTGATCTGCCCGCCACCCAGTGGCTGTCCGTTCCCGACCTCGCCGACCTCACCGGGCTCACCCCCAGCAGGGTGCGCCGGCTCATCGAAGACCGCCACCTCATCGCGGTGCGGCGCGACGGGGTGCTCTCGGTGCCCGCCGACTTCGTGAAAGACGGGGAGCCGCTCACCGAGCTGCGCGGCACGATCATCGTGCTGGCCGACAACCGGTTCGGCGACGACGAGATCATGGAGTGGCTGCTGCAGCCCAACGACCTGCTCGACACCACGCCCATCGCGGCGCTGCGGGCCGGCCGGAAGGCCGAGGTGCGCCGGGTGGCGCAGGCGCTGGGCTTCTAGGCCCCGAACGCGGCGCTGCGTCGCCGGGGATTCAGGCCGCGCGGTTGACGAGCCTCTTGGCGAGGCTCGTGAGCTCGGCGCGGGCCGTGTCGCCGAGCGGAGCGCGCTCGAGTTCGCCGAGAGCTGCGCGCAGGCGGCCCGAGATCATCATCTCCACCTCGGTGACCGCGCCCGTCTCGACCATGGTCTGCTGCAGCATCCGGATCTGGCCCGCGTCGAGGTCGGGGTCGCCGACCAGCTCGTCGAAGAGCCGGCGCGCCGACGGGTCGAGCCGGGACCGGGTGAGCGACACCAGAACGGTGCGCTTGCCCTCGCGGAGGTCGTCGCCGGAGGGCTTGCCGGTGAGCTCGGCGTCGCCGAACACGCCCAGCACGTCGTCGCGAAGCTGGAACGCGATGCCGAGCGGCAGCCCGAAGCGCCGCAGGGCGTCGACCTGCTCCGGCGCCGCGCCGCGGAGCGATGCGCCGATGACGAGGGGGGCCTCGACGCTGTACTTCGCCGACTTGTACACGATCACGCGTTCGGCGCGGTCGAGCGAGGTCTCGGGATCGGTGGTGGCCCAGGCGCGCTCCTCGAGCAGATCGAGGTACTGACCGAGCGTGACCTCCGTGCGCATGGTGTCGACGGCTTCGCGGGCGGCGAGGTGCGTCTCGAGCGACGGGGCGCCGAGCACGGCCCGTGCGATGAGCTCGTCGCTCCACGCCAGGAGCAGGTCGCCGAGGAGCACGGCGCTGCCCTCGCCGAACGTGCGACCGCTGCCCTGCCAGCCGCCCTCGGTGTGCAGAGACTCGAACCGGCGGTGCGCCGAGGGCATGCCGCGCCGCGTGTCGGAGTTGTCGATGATGTCGTCGTGCACGAGGGCCGCGGCGTGGAAGAGCTCGAGCCCGGCGCACAGGTCGACCAGCGCGTCGAGCTCCTTCTCCGACGGGGTCGCCGATGCGGACGCGGCGGGCGATACCGACCGCCAGCCCCAGTAACAGAACAGTGCCCGGAAGCGTTTGCCGCCGCTGAGAAGATCCCGCGAGAACCGCGAGAAGGGGGCCAGTTCCGGGGCCACCCGGCTGAGAATGGTGTCACGCGATGCGAGGAACTCCACGATTCGAGCATCGACGAGATTGACTAGGCGCGGGCTTTCCATCACTCGCCTAGCCTAGCCAGACCACGCACACTAGAATCAGCGTTACCACGCGTCGGTCCCGAGCCTGAGGTTGAAGAGCATGCCGCTTTCGGAGCAAGAACAACGACTCCTCGATGAGATGGAGCGCAGTCTCTACCACAACGACGCCGATTTCGTGTCGGCGGTCAGCGGTGGCCGGGGGCGACTCAACTACGGTGCCCTCGTGCTGGGCATCCTGGTGGGCATCCTGGGCCTCGGCGTGGTGATCACCGGTGTCATCCTGCACCAGCCGCTGATCGGTCTGGCCGGTTTCGTGGCCATGTTCGGCGGCGTGCTGCTGGCCCTTCGCCGCAGCAATCGCGGTCCGGCCCCCAAGGCCCCGCTGGGCGGCACGCCCGCGGCCGGCCGAGGAGCCACCGCCACCTCGAAGTCGGGGTTCATGGATCGACTCAACGACCGCTGGGAGCGGCGCGACGACGATCGCGGCGAGTAGGCGCCAGCCCCCCACTTTCCTCCCCACCAGAGAGACCGGCCTTCGGGCCGGTCTTTTTTTGTGCCCGAAATCCCGTCGTAGCGGGCCAGAACGCTCCATTTCCCTCCACCCGGTACTTCCCTGACATTCCGGGCCAGAATCCGCACAAAGTGGGGTCAAAAGGGCGAATGTCGTAGGTATGTGGTGCGTAGTGGAGTAAAGTGGAGGTCAAGCCCACAACAATCTGGCCGGAGAGAACGGGGAGGTAGATGTTTCTTGGCACCTACGAACCCAAGCTCGACGAAAAAGGGCGCGTCATCCTTCCCGCCAAGTTCCGCGACGAGCTGTCCGGCGGCATGGTCATGACCCGGGGCCAGGAGAACTGCATCTACGTGTTCTCGACCCGTGAGTTCGAGACCGTGCACGAGAAGATCCGTCAGGCCCCCGTCACCAGCAAGCAGGCGCGGGACTACCAGCGCGTGTTCCTCTCCGGAGCGAGTGCCGAGACGCCTGACAAGCAGAACCGCGTCACCATCCCCGCGCCGCTGCGCCACTACGCGGGCCTGGACCGCGACCTCGTGGTGATCGGCGTCGGCTCGCGGGCCGAGATCTGGGACTCCGAGTCGTGGAGCACCTACCTCGCGGCCCAGGAGGCCGCCTTCTCCGAGACCGACGAGGAGGTGATCCCTGGCCTCTTCTGAGTCGTCGTCCCTGACTCCCAGCCGTTCACAGCCCTGACGCACTTCCCCGGCGCCAGGTCGAACGCCCTGACACACTTCCCCGGTGCCAGGTCGGAATGGATGGGGATCAGGGACGACGAAGCAGTGGCCGGATGCTCATGGACTTCTCCGACATCCACACCTCGGTTCTCCTCGAACGCTCGATCGAGTTGCTCGGCCCCGCGCTCGGCGCTCCGGGTGCCGTGCTGGTCGACTGCACCCTCGGGCTCGGCGGTCACTCCGAGGCCTTCCTCCAGGCCTTTCCCGAGCTGCACCTCGTGGGGCTCGATCGCGACCCCAACGCCCTCCGGCTCGCGGGGGAGCGGCTAGAGCGTTTCGCCGAGCGCATCGACCTCGTGCACTGCGTCTACGACGAGATCGACGAGGCCCTCGACGGGCTCGGCATCGCCGAGGTCGACGGCGTGCTCTTCGACCTGGGTGTCTCGTCGATGCAGCTCGACGAGGTGGAGCGGGGCTTCTCGTACTCGAAGGATGCGCCGCTGGACATGCGCATGGACGACACGGCCGACTTCACCGCCGCCGAGATCGTCGCCACCTACTCCGAGGCCGACCTCCGCCGCATCTTCCGCGACTACGGCGAGGAGAAGCTCGCCGACCGCTACGCCCGCTTCATCGTGCGGGCCCGCGACGAGTCGCCCATCCTCCGCTCCGGTCAGCTGGTCGACATCATCCAGGCGGCCACGCCCGCCAAGTTCTCCAACTCCGGCCACCCGGCCAAGCGGGTCTTCCAGGCTCTGCGCATCGAGGTGAACGCCGAGCTGTCCGTGCTCGAGCGCGCGCTGCCCAAGGCCATCGACGCTCTGGTGGTGGGCGGCCGCATCGTGGTGCTCGCCTTCCAGTCGCTCGAAGACCGCATCGTCAAGCGCGAGTTGGCGAAGCGGTCGGTCTCGACCGCTCCCGCGGGGCTGCCGGTCGAGCTTCCCGAGCACCGGCCCGAGCTGAAGCTGCTCGTGCGCGGCGCCGAACTCGCCGACGACGACGAGCGGGCCCGCAACCCCCGATCCATCCCCGTCCGCCTCCGAGCAGCAGAACGAATCAGGAGGTCCGCATGACGAACCTGGCCGGCGCCTACATGTCCCGCCCCCGCCCCACCATGGGCCAGACCGCTCTCGCCGAGCGCGAGCCCGAGCTCGACGAGCCGGGCTTCGACCTGCCGCGGATCTCCCCACGGATCGAGATCGTGCCCTCGCGCACGCAGCGCCGGGCCCGGCCCAAGATCGCCTACGCCGCCGTGGTGGTGACGGGTGTGCTCGCCATCGTGGTCACCCAGCTGCTGCTGTCGATCGGGCTCTCCGACGGGGCCTACGAGATCTCGTCGCTGCAGCAGTCGCAGAAGGAGCTCGACCGCACCAACCAGGTGCTGAGCGAGCAGTACGACTCGCTCTCCTCGCCGCAGCACCTGGCCGCCAGCGCCGAGGCGCTCGGCATGGTGGCCAACAGCACCCCGGTGTACCTGCGCCTCTCCGACGGCGCCGTGCTCGGCTCGCCGGCTCCCGCCTCGGCGTCGAACCCCACCGTCTCCGGTGGCCAGCTGCTCATTCCCAACTCACTGCTCGCCGCGCCCGCCGCGGCGGCCCCGCAGTCGCCCGCCCCCGAGGCCCCTGCTGCGGCGGCCACCGGCGACACGGCGGGTGCGGCTCCCGTGACCGACGCCCCGGCCGACGTACCGTGGTCAGGTGCGCTTCCCTCCCCGACCACCCGCTGACGGCGCGGCCGTGATCTCCGCCGTCGACCGAAGCACCCGTCGGCGCGCCGCGCTGGCCGTGGCCGCCGTTCTGGCCGTCGTGGCCGTGTTCGTGGTTCGACTGGTGAGCATCCAGATCGTGCAGGCCGACACCCTGAACGCCGAGGCGTTCGACAAGCTCTCGGCCGAGTCCTCCAGCTACGGCCTTCGAGGTGACATCGTCGACGACGACGGCACCGTGCTGGCCACGACGGTGCTGCGCTACGACGTGACGGCCTCGCCCAAGTCGGTGACCGACTTCGAGCGCACCAAAGACGACGGCACCACCGAAGAGGTGACGGCCAACCAGGCCGCGGGGGAGATCGCCGCCATCATCGGCCAGACCGCCGATCAGGTGTACGGCACGCTCACGGCCGACCCGTCGTCGAACCACGCCTACGTGGTGCGTGACATCGACGTCGACGCCTTCCGCGCCATCCGCGATCTCGACATCCCGTGGCTCTACTACGCCTCGCATCCCAAGCGCACCTACCCGAACGGCGCGGTGGGCGGCAGCATCGTGGGCTTCATGGGCGAGGACACCTCCGACGGCTCCGACGCCGAGACCACCGACGGCGACGAGGCGAACCAGGTGGGCCTCTCGGGCGTCGAGCAGATGCAGAACCAGTGCCTCACCGGCACCGACGGTGTCGAGACCTACGAGCGCGGCGCCGACGGCGTCGCCATCCCGGGCTCCACGAAGACGGTGGTGCAGGCCGAACAGGGCGGTACGGCGGTGCTCACCCTGGACAGCGACCTGCAGTGGTTCTCGCAGCAGGCACTGCTGGCGCGCATCCAGGAGACCGGAGCGGCCTGGGGCACCGTGGTGGTGCAGGAGGTCAAGACCGGCAAGCTGCTCGCCGTGGCCGACTACCCCAGCGTCGACCCGAACAACATCGACGCCACACCCGCCGACCAGCGCGGATCCGTCGCGTTCCAGTCGCCGTTCGAGCCTGGCTCGACCTTCAAGGCGCTCACCGCCGCCTCGGTGCTCGACGCGGGACTGGCCGACGTGGGCACCCAGGTGGAGGCCCCGTTCATCTACACCGACGCCAACGGCGCCTCGACCCGCGACAGCGAATTCCACACCGACCCGCTGCGTCTCACCTTCGCGGGCGTGATGCAGGAGTCCTCCAACACGGGTACCGCGATGCTCGGCGAACTGCTCTCCAGCGAGCAGCGCTACGCGTACATGGAGAAGTTCCACATGACCAAGCCCAGCGAGGTCGGCTTCCCGGCCGAGTCGGGCGGCATCCTGGCGCCGTGGCAGGACTGGGACGACCAGACCAACCTCACCACCACGTTCGGCCAGGGCGTGTCGAACACGGCCATCCAGATCGCGAGCCTCTACCAGACGCTCGGCAACGGCGGCGTGCGCCTGCCGGTGCAACTCGTCGAGGGCTGCCGCGCCGAAGACGGCAGCATGACCGAGGTTCCGGATGCGACCGGCGAGCAGGTGGTGCCGAGCACCGTGTCGACCGACGTCGTCAACATGCTCGAGACGGTCGTCACCGGCGGATACGCCGCGTCGTCGCTGGAGATCCCGGGCTACCGGGTGGCCGCGAAGACCGGCACCGCGCAGATGAGCGACGGCTCAGGCGCGTACGGCGACAGCTACATCACCTCGGTGGCCGGCCTCGCTCCGGCGGAGGATCCGCAGTACGTCGTTTCGGTCACCATCGCGAAGCCCGTTACCATTGAGTCGGCCCTGGCTGCGGCGCCGGTCTTCCAGAAGATCATGTCGCAGGTGCTGAAGGAGAAGCGAGTGCTCCCCTCCACCATCCCCGCTCCAGACCTGCCGACGACGTATTGAGCACCGAACTAGTGAACACCGAGGAGACCAGTGGCTGATCGGGGTTCTTCGGCCCTTCGACCCGAGCATCCGATCGAGAGGTCGCTGCCGCACCTGGTGGAGGAGTTCGGTCTCGAACAGCGCGGCCTTCCGGTCGCCGACGTCGTGTCGGGCATCACGCTCTCGTCGCACGACGTCGTTCCGGGCGATCTCTACGTGGGTCTTCCGGGAAAGCGCCACCACGGTGCGCGCTTCGCGGCCGCGGCCAAGGAGGCGGGCGCCGTCGCGCTGCTCACCGACGCCGAGGGCGCCGAGATCGCCGTCGACGCCGGCCTGCCCGTGATCGTCACGCCCGACCCGCGCCTCGCGCTAGGCGAGCTCGCCGCGTGGATCTACCGCACCCGCGAGGAGCCGCCGACGATGTTCGGCGTCACCGGCACCAACGGCAAGACCAGCGTGGCCTACCTGCTCGAGGCGATCCTCCGCCAGCTCGGTGTCGTGGCCGGCATCAGCACCACGGCCGAGCGCCGCATCGGCGACGAGGTGATCGTCTCGAAGCTCACCACGCCCGAGGCCACCGAGATCCACGCCATGCTGGCCAGGATGCGCGAGGCCGACGTGCGCTCGGTGGTGCTCGAGGTGTCGGCGCAGGCCATCACCCAGCACCGCATCGACGGCATCGTGTTCGACGTGGTGGGGTTCACCAACCTCACCCACGACCACCTCGACGACTACGACACGATGGAGATCTACTACTCGGCCAAGCGGGAGCTGTTCCAGCCCGACCGCGCGCGCCGGGGCGTCGTGATGGTGGACGGCGACTGGGGAGGCCGGCTCGCGCAGGAGTCCCGCATCCCGATCACCACCATCGCCACCGACCCCGCCGCCGACGCGGAGTGGACCCTGACGATCGACGACGAGCGCCCGGAGCGCACCTCGTTCACCCTGCGCGGCCCCGACCACCGTGAGCTCAGCACCTCGGTGCCGCTGCTCGGGTCGTACATGGCTGCCAACGCGGCCCTCGCGATCGTGATGCTGGTGGAGTCGGGCTTCGACCTCGGCGCCATCGCCCACGCCCTCAACATCGCGCACGACGAGCAGGGCGACGAGATCGACGACGACGGCTTCGTGGCCGGCATCGACGTGTACATCCCCGGCCGGGCCGAGAAGGTCTCGGGCGAGCACGGGCCGATCGTGTACATCGATTACGGACACAGCCCGGATGCCTTCACCTCCACGCTGGAGTCGATCCGCCGGGTGTCGAACGGCCGGGTGATCATGCTGTTCGGCGCCGACGGCGACCGCGACCCCTCCAAGCGCGAGGAGATGGGGGCCATCGCCGCCCGCCTCTCCGACGTGGTGGTGGTGACCGACTTCCACCCGCGCTACGAAGACCCCGCGTCGATCCGGGCGGCCCTGATCGCCGGTGCCCGGGCCGCGGTGCCCGAGCGCGAGATCCACGAGGTGCCCGATCCCCGGGCCGCCTTCCGCACGGCTCTCTCGCTCGCCGACGACGGCGACGTCATCCTCTACGCCGGCCCCGGCCACGAGGACTACCACGAGGTCGCGGGGGAGCGGATCCCCTATTCCGCCCGCGACGACGCGCGCAACGCTCTGCACGAACACGGATGGCTCTGATACCCATGCTCGACCTGACACTCTCCGAGATCGCCACCGCCCTCCAGGGCGACCTGGTGATCACCGACGCGGCCGCCGACGCCGGCTACACCCCGTCGACCGTCGTGAACGGCACGGTCGACACCGACTCGCGCCTGATCGGCGACGGCGACGTGTTCGTGGCCAAGCGCGGCGAGTTCGACGACGGGCACCGCTTCGTGGAGCCGGCCGTCGCGGCCGGTGCTGCGCTCGTGGTGGTGGAGCACGCCTTCGAGGTCGCGGTGCCGCAGATCGTGGTGGCCGACTCGGTGCTCGCCCTCGGGCACTTCGCCACCGACGTCGTGTCGCGGGTGCGCTCCGCGGGCGACCTGAAGGTCGTGGGCATCACCGGCTCGAACGGCAAGACCACCACCAAGAACCTGCTGCGGGCCATCCTCGAGCGCGTGGGCGAGACGGTGGCTCCGCGCGACTCCTTCAACAACGAGGTCGGCGCCCCGCTCACCATGCTCAAGCTCACGGCCGGCACCCGGTTCCTGGTGGCCGAGATGGGCGCGAGCGGCAAGGGCGAGATCACCCGCCTCATCCGGATGGCGAAGCCCGACGTGGGCGTCGTGCTCACCGTGGGGCTCGCCCACGCCGGCGAGTTCGGCGGCATCGAGACCACCCTGGCCACGAAGACCGAGATGGTGATCGACCTCGACGAGACGGATGTCGCGGTGCTGAACCGTGACGACCCGCGCGTGACCGGAATGGCGGAGAAGACCAGGGCCCGCGTGCTCTGGTTCGGCCTCGGCGAGGAGTCCGCCGTGCGTGCCACCGACATCGACGCCACGGCCTCCGGCACCTCGTTCGTGCTGCACCTGCCCGACGGGGCGTCGCGCACCGTGCGGTTCGCCGTGCTCGGGGAGCACCACGTGATGAACGCCCTCGCCGCGGCCTCGGCCGCGCACGTGCTGGGCGTCGGAATCGACGACATCGTGGGCGCCCTGGAGACGGTGACCCGGGCCGAGCGCTGGCGCATGGAGGTTCTGGGCGGCACGAACGGCGCCACCGTGATCAACGACGCCTACAACGCCAGCCCCGACTCCATGGCCGCCGCCCTCAAGACGCTCGCGCAGATCGCCGCTCCCGGGCAGCGCACCGTGGCCGTGCTGGGCGAGATGAGCGAACTCGGCCCGTACTCCGTCGAGGAGCACGACCGCATCGGCCGCATGGTGGTGCGCCTGAACATCGAGAAGCTCTACGTGGTGGGCGAGGGCGCGCGCGCCATCCACCTCGCCGCGGAGCACGAGGGCTCGTGGGGCGGCGAGGCCGTCTTCGTCGAGTCGGCCGACGAGGCGTTCGACCGGGTCAGCGCCGACCTGCGCGCCGACGACCTCATCCTGGTGAAGTCGTCGAACTCGGCGGGCCTGCGCTTCCTCGGCGACCGGATCGCGGAGGCGACCTCATGATCACCCTGCTCGGCTCGGCCTCGCTGTCGCTGGCGTTCTCACTCTTTCTGACCCCGGTGTTCATCCGGCTCTTCAAGCGCTTCGCCTGGGGCCAGTTCATCAACATGGACACCCCTGACGCGCACCACGTCAAGCGCGGAACGCCCACCATGGGCGGCATCGTCATCATCCTCGCGGTGCTCTTCGGCTACTTCGTCTCGGCGCTGCTGACCCGGGAGATGCCGACCATGTCGGGCCTGCTGGTGCTGTTTCTGATGACCGGTCTCGGCATCGTGGGCTTCATCGACGACTTCCTGAAGGTGCACAAGGAGCGCAGCCTCGGCCTCAGCCCGTGGGCCAAGATCATCGGCCAGATCATCGTGGGCGTGGTGTTCGCCCTGGTGGCGATCCAGTTCCCGAACACGCAGGGCGAGACGCCCGCGTCGACCCAGATCTCGTTCATCCGCGACCTGCCGTTCGACTTCCTGTCGTGGGGCATCGTGCTCGGCACCATCGCCTTCGTGATCTGGATCTGCGTGATGGTGATCGCGACCTCCAACGGCGTGAACCTCACCGACGGCCTGGACGGCCTGGCACCCGGCTCCAGCATCCTGGCCATCGGCTCGTTCATCATCATCGGCTTCTGGCAGTTCAACCAGTCCTGCGCCAACGCCACGCTCGATCTCGACGTGCTCGACAAGTGCTACGACGTGCGCGACCCGCTCGACCTCGCCGTGGTGGCCGCCACCATCGTGGGCGCCCTGATCGGCTTCCTGTGGTGGAACACCAACCCCGCGAAGATCTTCCTCGGCGACACCGGCTCGCTGGCCCTCGGCGGGGCCCTGGCGGCCCTCGCCATCCTGTCGCGCACCGAGCTGCTGCTCGTGCTGATCGGCGGCATCTTCGTGATCGTGGCCGGGCAGGTGGCCGTGCAGCTCACCTACTTCAAGCTCACCAAGGGCAAGCGCATCTGGCGCGCGAGCCCGCTGCACCACCACTTCGAGATGAAGGGCTGGGCCGAGGTGACCATCGTGGTGCGGTTCTGGATCATCGCAGGGCTCTTCGTGGCCGGCGCGGTGGGCTCCTTCTACCTCGAATGGCTCTCGCGATGACGGATGCCGCCTCCGCTCCCTCCGGCGCGCGCGACGGTTCCCCCTCCCGCGACCTGACGGCGCTGACCAGCTGGCACTCCGACTGGACGGGCCTGCGTGTGGCGGTGCTCGGTCTCGGCGTGACCGGCTTCTCGGTGGCCGACACCCTCACCGAGCTCGGCGCATCCGTTCTGGTGGTGGCCGCGAAGGCCGCGCAGGAGTACGCCGATCTGATTCCGGTGATCGGGGCCCGGCTCGAGCTCGCTCCGTCGGGCACGGTTCCGGATGCGCTGGTCGCGCACGCGCCCGAGCTGGTCGTGGCGTCTCCCGGCTATCACCCCGACGACGCGCTGATCGCGTGGGCCGAGTCGCAGGGCGTGCCGGTGTGGGGCGACGTGGAGCTGGCCTGGCGCCTTCGCGACAAGGTGGTGAACGCCGAGACCGGCCGGCCGGCCGACTGGATCGCGGTGACCGGCACCAACGGCAAGACCACCACGGTTCAGCTCACCGCCTCGATGCTGCTCGCCGCCGGCCACCGGGTGGCGCCGTGCGGCAACATCGGCATCCCGGTGCTGGACGCCATCCGCGACCCCGAGGGGTTCGACGTTCTGGTGGTGGAGCTGTCGAGCTATCAGCTGCACTCCACCTCCAGCATGTCGCCGTACGCGGCGGTGGTGCTGAACGTGGCCGACGACCACCTCGACTGGCACGGCTCCTTCGAGGCCTACGCCGCCGCCAAGGCCCGGGTGTACACGAACACGCAGGTCGCCTGCGTCTACAACAAGGCCGACGCGCTCACCATGACCATGGTGGAGGAGGCCGAGGTGATCGAGGGCGCCCGCGCCATCGGCTTCGGGCTCGGCGTGCCGGGCCCGAGTGACTTCGGCGTGGTCGACGGCATCCTCTGTGATCGCGCGTTCCTCGAGGAGCGGCGCGACTCCGCGCTGGAGATCGCGACGGTCGAGGAGCTGGCCCGGCGCGGGCTCGGCGCCCCCCACACCGTGGCCGACGTGCTGGCCGCGGCCGCCCTGGCCAGGAGCTACGGCATCTCGGTCGAGGCGGTGCGTGCCGCCCTGGCCACCTTCTCGCTCGACCGGCACCGCATCGAGCACGTCGTGACCGCGGGGGGCGTGACCTGGGTCGACGACTCCAAGGCCACCAACCCGCACGCGGCCGAGGCGTCGATCAAGGCCTACCCGTCGATCGTGTGGGTGGTCGGCGGCCTCCTCAAGGGGGTCGACATCGACCCGCTCGTCGCCGCCTCGCTCGGCGGCGGCAGCAGCCGGGTGCGCGCCGTGGTGGTGATCGGCGTCGACCGCGCCGAGGTGGTCGGATCCATCCGGCGACACGCGCCGGACCTTCCGCTGTTCGAGGTCGATCACGAAGAGACTGAGGACGTGATGACCGCGGCGGTCGCCCTGGCGGCCCGTGCGGCTCTGCCCGGAGACGTCGTGCTGCTGGCCCCGGCTGCGGCATCGATGGATCAGTTCGCAGACTATGCCGACCGCGGCACCCGATTCGCGGAGGCTGTGCAGAAGTACGTGGGAGGTAGTGACGGTGACGAGCCCCTCCCGGAGCCTCCCACGCGGATTTGACCGCTCCCGCCCGGCCGGCCTGACCTCCGACGGTCCGCGTTCGGCTCGCATCTCGCTCGGCCAGGTGTTCGCGGCCGAGTCGAGCAACTACTTCCTGCTGCTCGGCACCACGCTCTTCCTGGTGCTGCTGGGACTGGTGATGGTGCTCTCGTCGAGCTCGATCGACTCCTACGTGGGGCGGCAGGGATTCTTCGGCGTGTTCTGGAAGCAGGGCATGTTCGCGCTGATCGGCATCCCGCTGATGCTCGTCATCTCCCGGCTGCCCATCTGGTTCTTCAAGAAGTGGGCGTGGCTGGCCATCTTCGTGGCGGTGGGCGTGCAGTTGCTGGTGTTCACGCCGCTCGGCATCGAGGTGGGCGGCAACCTCAACTGGATCGGCATCGGCAGCGTCAACTTCCAGCCCTCGGAGCTGGTGAAGCTCGCGCTGGTCATCTGGGTGGGTGCCATCCTGGCGAAGAAGGAGCCGCTGCTGGGCTCCCTCGCCCACATCGTGATCCCCATCCTCCCGGTGGCGGGCGGCGCCATCCTGCTCGTGCTGCTCGGCGGCGACCTCGGCACCGTGATGATCATGGCCGGCCTGGTGTTCGGCGCGCTCTTCTACGCCGGCATCAAACTGCGCATGTTCATCGTGCCGGTGGTCGTGGGCTCGTTGCTGGCCGTGGTGGTGGCCTTCTCCAGTGAGAGCCGCACCACCCGCATCATGTCGTTCTTCAGCGGCACCAACGCCGACTACGAGGGCACCGACTGGCAGGCCCAGCACGGCGAGTGGGCCCTGGCCGGCGGCGGCGTGTTCGGCGTGGGCCTCGGCAACTCCCGCGCCAAGTGGTCGTGGCTGCCCGCGGCCGACAACGACTACATCTTCGCCATCATCGGCGAGGAGCTCGGCCTCATCGGCGCCGTGGTGGTGCTGCTGCTGTTCATCGCCCTCGCCGTGGCCTTCGTGCGCATCATCCGCTCGTCGAACGACATGTTCTCGAAGGTCGCGACCGGCGCGGTGATGGTGTGGCTGATCGGGCAGGCCTTCGTGAACATCGCCGTGGTGCTCGGTGTGCTGCCGGTGCTCGGCGTGCCGCTGCCACTGATCTCCTCGGGCGGCTCCGCACTGCTCACCACTCTCGCCGCCATCGGCATCGTGCTCGCCATCGCCCGGGAGAACGCCCAGCCCGGGGGCGTGAAGTGACCACCTACCTCCTCGCCGGCGGTGGCACCGCCGGCCACGTGAATCCGCTGCTGGCCACGGCCGACGAGCTGCGCCGACGGGAACCCGGCGCCGAGGTGCTCGTGCTCGGCACGGCGGAGGGGCTCGAGGCCCGGTTGGTGCCCGAGCGAGGCTACGAGCTGCTCACCATTCCCAAGCTGCCCTTCCCCCGCCGGCCGAACGGCGCGGCCGTGCGGTTTCCGGCCGCGTTCGGCCGAACGATCGGCCAGGTGGCCACCCTCATCCGGGCCCGCTCGGTCGACGTGGTGGTGGGGTTCGGCGGGTATGCCTCCGCGCCCGGCTACCTCGGCGCCCGGCGCACCCGCGTGCCTTTCGTGATCCACGAGGGCAACGCCAAGCCGGGGCTCGCGAACGTGCTGGGGGCGCGCTTCAGCCCGTTCGTGGGCGTGAGCTTCGCCACCACGCGGCTGCCCAACGCGACCCTGGTGGGCATGCCCCTGCGCCGGGAGGTGACCGCGCTGGCCGACCCCGCGGTGCGCGCCGAGGCCGCCGTCGAGGCGGCGCACCTGTTCGGTCTCGACCCGGAACGGCCGACCCTCCTGGTCACCGGCGGGTCGCTCGGTGCCCGGCGCATCAACGCCACCGTCGTGGAGTCGGCCGCCCGGCTCGTCGACGCCGGCTGGAACGTGCTGCACATCGCCGGAGACCGTGCCGAGGTGGCCGACCCCGGCCTGCCGGGCTACGTGTTCCTGAACTACTGCGACCGGATGGATCTCGCGCTTGCGACAGCCGACCTCGCCGTGTCACGGGCCGGCGGCTCGACCGTGTCGGAGCTGGCCGTCGTGGGCGTCCCCTCGGTTCTCGTGCCCTACCCGGTGGGCAACGGCGAGCAGCGCTTCAACGCCCTCGATCTCGTGAACGCCGGCGGCGCGACCCTGGTGGCCGACGCCGGGTTCACCCCCGCCTGGGTCGACAGCGAGGTGCTGCCGCTGTTCGCCGACCGTGCCCGGATCGACGCGATGGCGGCGGCCTCCCGCTCGGTCGGCATCCCGGATGCGGCGGGCCGGCTCGCCGCCCTGGTCGAGCGTGCGCTGAACGGCACCGGGTGAGGGTGAGCGTAACGTTGTCTGCGGCACCCATGACCCCGGAGGCCGCGTACCCCCGCTCTCCCGCGAACAGAAAGGGCGTGAATCGGTGATCAAGCCCGATCTGTCGATCCCCATTCCCGAGAACCTCGGCGCCGTGCACTTCGTCGGCATCGGCGGCGCCGGCATGAGCGGCATCGCCCGCCTGCTGAAGGCCGCCGGCCTCACGGTCACCGGATCCGACCGCACCGACTCGAAGACCGCCGCCAAGCTGCGCGACCTCGGCATCCCGGTGGCCGTGGGCCATGACGCCGCGAACGTGGGAACCGCCGACACCCTCGTGGTGACGAGCGCCCTCTGGCCCGAGAACCCCGAGTACGTACTGGCGCAGCAGCGCGGGCTCACCATCCTGCACCGCTCGCAGGCACTGGCCTGGCTCACCACCCGCAAGCGCCTGGTCTCGGTGGCCGGAGCCCACGGCAAGACCACCTCCACCGGAATGATCGTGACGGGGCTGCTCGACCTCGATGCCGAGCCGAGCTTCGTCAACGGCGGCGTCATCTCCGAGCTCGGCACGAGCTCGGCCTTCGGCGACGGCGAGCTCTTCGTGGTGGAGGCCGACGAGTCCGACGGCTCGTTCCTGCTCTACGACACCGCGGTGGCACTGATCACGAACGTCGACCCCGATCACCTCGACCACTACGGATCGGTCGAGGCCGTCGAAGACGCGTTCGTGCGGTTCGCCGACGCCGCGTCGGAGCTCGTGGTGATCTCCAGCGACGATGCCGGCGCGCTGCGGGTGTCGAGCCGGCTCGCGCACCCGCGGGTGCTCACCTTCGGCGAGGCCGCCGACGCCGACTTCCGGCTGCACTCGGTGCAGACCGACGGGCCGGTGCGTTTCGTCATCGACCACGACGGCGTCTCGTACCCGGCCGTACTGCGCGTGCCGGGCCGCCACAACGCCGTGAACGCCACCGGCGCCGTGGCGGTGCTGGTGGGTCTGGGCTTCGCGACGGATGCGGCGATCGCCGCGGTGGGCGCGTTCGGCGGCACCGGCCGCCGCTTCGAACTGCACGGCACCGTGAACGGGGTGAGCGTCTACGACGACTACGCCCATCACCCCACCGAGGTCGACGCCGCGCTCACGGCGGCCCGCACCGTGGTGGGCGAGGGCCGCATCATCGCGGTGCACCAGCCGCACCTCTACAGCCGCACCCAGCTGATGGCGGGCGAGTTCGCCGAGACCCTCGAGCGCACGGCCGACTACACCATCGTGCTCGAGGTGTGCGGCGCGCGGGAGGACCCCATTCCCGGTGTCACGGGCGAACTGGTCTCCGGGCGCTTCGACGACGCCGCCAAGGTGGCGTACGTGGACGACTGGCAGCGGGCCGCCGATCATCTGGCCGAGGTGGCGGAGCCGGGCGATTTCGTGGTGACCCTGGGCTGCGGCGACGTGAACCTGCTGGTGCCGCAGCTGCTCGACGCGCTCGAGCGGCGTTCGGCCGGAAGCGGCGACGAAGCGATCGGCACGGCCGCGGTCACGGGCGTCGGCGCGGGCGTTCCAGGAGAGTGAAGCGACCCCCGGGCATCACGCCGCCACCTCCGCCGGCCGCCGAGCCGCCGGGGGAGCGGCCCGGCCGCCCTGCCGCACCGCGATCGCAGCCGCGGAAGCCGGCCGCGCGCCCCGCAGCGAAGCCTGCCGCCGAGCGCCCTGCGGCGAAGCGCGCCGCCGAGCCCTCTGCGGCGAAGCGCGCCGCCGAGCCCGCCGCGGCGAAGTCCGCCGGCCGCACCCCGGCCGACGCCGAGCTGACCCAGCCGATCGAGTTCACCACCCCGCTCATCGCGCCCCGCCCGGAGAAGGCCGCGGACGACAAGCCGGACGGCGCATCCGGAGACCGTCGGCGAAGCGGTGCGGGAGACGCGAAGCGTCAGCTGCGCAAGGCCACCGCGGCCAGGCGGCGCTACGAGCGGGCGGAGGCGCGGCGCTTCACCCAGCGATCGCGTCGACGGCGCATCGCCTGGATGGTGGTGGGCGGCTCGCTGGCGGGCCTCGTGCTCGTGGTGCTGCTCACGGCCTACTCGCCCCTGCTGGCGGTGCGGCAGATCGCCGTCGAGGGCACCTCCCGGCTCGACCAGGCCACCGTCGCGGCGGCGCTGGACGACCAGCTCGGCAAGCCGCTGGCGCTGGTGGACTACGGCGCCATCCAGCGCGATCTCGCCGGGTTCCCGCTCGTGGAGTCGTACTCCGTCGAGGCCAGGCCGCCCGACACGCTCGCCGTGCGCCTGATCGAACGGCGCCCGGTGGCTCTGCTGCAGACCCCGACCCAGTTCCAGCTGATCGACGCCGCCGGCGTGGTGGTGCAGACCTCTCCCGACCGCATCCCCGGCTTCCCCGTGCTCGACCTGACCGGCACCGAGGTGGGCAGCCCGGGATTCCAGGCCGCCGCGGCGGTGCTCATGTCGCTGCCCGACGCCCTGCTGTCGCAGGTCGACCGCATCAGTGGAACCACCCCCGACAGCGTCACGCTCGTGTTCACGGGCGCCGGCCAGCGGGTGGTCTGGGGCGATGCGGAGCAGTCCGAGCTGAAGGCTCAGATCCTGCAGCGGTTGATCGCCACACAGGATCCGTCGCTGCCCGTGGAGTACGACGTGTCGAGCCCGCAGAGCCCCGTCATCCGTTGACACGCGGCGCGTCGGACACGGGCGCTCCCCATCGTCGCGTAGCTTCGGTGTAGGAAATACATACTCGGAATAACTTTAACTTTCAAGTTGAACTTTAAGGTTCCAGCGGAGGCCGGACGTGACTTCAAACCAGAACTACCTCGCCGTGATCAAGGTCGTCGGCATCGGCGGTGGCGGCGTGAACGCCGTGAACCGCATGATCGAGCTCGGGCTCCGAGGAGTCGAGTTCATCGCCATCAACACGGATGCGCAGGCGCTCCTGATGAGCGACGCCGACGTGAAGCTCGACGTGGGCCGGGAGATCACCCGCGGGCTCGGCGCCGGAGCCGACCCCGAGGTGGGCCGCCGCGCCGCCGAGGACCACGCGGAGGAGATCGAGGAGGCCCTGGCGGGCGCCGACATGGTGTTCGTCACCGCCGGTGAGGGTGGCGGAACCGGAACCGGTGGAGCCCCCGTGGTGGCTCGCATCGCCAAGTCGATCGGCGCGCTCACCATCGGTGTGGTCACGAAGCCCTTCGGCTTCGAGGGCAAGCGCCGTGCCGCCCAGGCCGAAGACGGCGTCGCCACGCTGAAGAACGAGGTCGACACCCTCATCGTCGTGCCGAACGACCGGCTGCTGGAGATCAGCGACCGAGGCATCAGCATGCTCGAGGCCTTCTCCACCGCCGACCAGGTGCTGCTCGCCGGTGTGCAGGGCATCACCGACCTCATCACCACCCCCGGTCTCATCAACCTCGACTTCGCCGACGTCAAGTCGGTCATGCAGGGCGCGGGCTCGGCCCTCATGGGCATCGGCTCCTCGCGGGGGGCCGACCGCGCCATCAAGGCCGCCGAGCTGGCGGTCGCGAGCCCGCTGCTCGAAGCTTCCATCGACGGTGCGCACGGCGTGCTGCTGTCGATCCAGGGCGGGTCGAACCTCGGTATCTTCGAGATCAACGACGCCGCCAAGCTGGTTCAGGATGCGGTGCACCCCGAGGCCAACATCATCTTCGGTGCCGTGATCGACGACACCCTCGGCGACGAGGTGCGCGTGACGGTGATCGCCGCCGGCTTCGACGGCGGGGAGCCCAACGCGAACACCCCGCCGGCCGAGAGCCGCCGCGGATCGTTCGTGGCCGAGGCGCCGGAAGCCGACACCTTCGCCCGCCCGGCGGTGGCCACCGCGACCCTCCGTCGCGACCAGCGTGCCGAGCCGGCCGAAGAGGCGCCCGCCGCCCCTCAGCCGTCGTGGTCGAACTCGTCCGCCGATCTCGGGCTCACCGGCGCCGTGGCGCTCGACCCGGCCTCGGAAGACGACGACGCCGACCTGGATGTGCCCGACTTCCTGAAGTGAGCGAACCCTCCCTCGCCGAGCGTGTCGAGCGGGTCGAATCCGAGATGACGGATGCGGCCCGCTCCGCCGGCCGTTCCCGCGACGAGCTCACGCTCATCGTGGTGACCAAGTTCCACCCCGCCCAGCTCATCCGCGATCTCTCCGCACTGGGCCTCGGAGACTTTGGCGAGAACCGCCACCAGGAGGCCCGCGAGAAGGCCGTGGAGCTGGCTGACCTCGACGCCCGCTGGCACTTCGTGGGGCAGTTGCAGTCGAAGAAGGCACGTCAGGCCCGCGAGTACGCCTCGGTCGTGCACTCCGTCGACCGCTCGGCGCTGGTGGACCGGCTCGCGGAGGGCGAGCATCCGCTCGACGTGTTCTTGCAGGTGAACCTCACCGACGACCCGGAGCGCGGGGGAGTGCGGCCCGAGGAGCTTCTCGCCCTGACGGAGGAGGTCGCCGCCCGCGACGGGCTGCGGCTGCTCGGCGTGATGGGAGTGGCCCCGCTTGAGGGCGAACCCCGGGCGGCGTTCGCGCGGCTGCGGGCACTCGGCGACGAGGTGCGCACGGTCGTGCCGACCGCCACCTCGATGTCGGCCGGCATGTCGCACGACTTCGCCGACGCGATCGCCGAGGGCGCGACACACCTGCGGATCGGGACCGCAATCACCGGAATTCGGCCGCCCCGCGATTAATCTCAGGGGTAGGAAGAACACGCACTGACAACCGGAGGTTCCGATGGCCAACCCGCTCCGCAAGACCATGGTTTACCTGGGGCTCGCCGACGAAGAGCTCGAGTACGACGCTCCCGCGACCGAGCAGCCGCAGCGCCAGGCGCCGGTGGCGCCGGTTCCGCACCCGCACGCCCCGCAGGCCGCTCAGTCGGCTCCGGCGTCGTCGGCCTCGCACTCGGGCAACCGCGCCCCCGTGACGCCGCTCCGCAAGACCTCGCACACCTCTCACACGAAGAATGTGGCTCCTGCTGAAATGAACGAAATCCTCACCGTGCACCCCAAGCAGTACAAGGATGCCCAGGTCATCGCCGAGAACTTCCGCGAGGGCATTCCGGTCATCATGAACCTCTCGCAGATGACGGATGCCGATGCGCGCCGTCTGATCGACTTCGCCGGCGGCCTCTCGCAGGGCCTCTACGGCAAGATCGAGCGCGTGACGAGCAAGGTCTTCCTCCTCTCGCCGTCGCACGTGTCGGTCTCCGGTGACGCCGGAGGAGAGGCTCGTGCAGAGTCCTCCTTCTTCGTCCAGTCATAATTACTGAGTGGGTTCACTCGTCGTCATCATCGCGACCGTCGTCTATTTCGCGCTGCTGCTGTATTTCTTCCTGATGTGGGGGCGGTTCGTCCTCGACCTCGTGCGCACCGTCCGCCGTGACTGGCGGCCGGCCGGTGCGCTGCTGGTGCTGGCGGAGGCGGCCTACACGGTCACCGATCCGCCCATCCGGTTCTTCCGCCGCATCATCCCGCCTCTTCGGGTGGGCCCTGTGGCACTGGACTTCGGCTGGAGCATCGTGATGCTCATCGTCATCATCGGGCTCTCGGTGGCAGGGTTCCTGCGCACCGCCTGATGGCTCGGCATGTCCCTCGATCGAGGGCGCATGTATCCTGAAACGAACGGGCCCGCCCGTTCACCCCGTTCACGGGACGTTCGGCGGGAATGTTGCTACGGTTAGCAACGCGTTATCACTGTCTGTCAAAGCAATAAAAGGTGGAAAACCATGGCGTTAACTCCGGAAGATGTTGTTAACAAGCGATTTTCTCAGACCAAGTTCCGCGAGGGCTACGACCAGGACGAGGTCGATGACTTCCTCGACGAGGTCGTGGTCGAGCTCCGCCGTCTGACGCAGGAGAACGAGGAGCTGAAGGCTCAGCTCGAGGCCGGCGGCTCCGCGCCCGCCGCTGCCGCCACGCCGGCTCCGGCCGTCGTGGAGGAGGCTCCCGCCCCGGTCGCC
Organism: Herbiconiux liangxiaofengii; assembly: GCF_041927335.1. Taxonomy (NCBI): domain Bacteria; kingdom Bacillati; phylum Actinomycetota; class Actinomycetes; order Micrococcales; family Microbacteriaceae; genus Herbiconiux; species Herbiconiux liangxiaofengii. The sequence goes on from NZ_JBHFHD010000010.1 coordinate 193,108, forward strand.
GAGGTTCCGGCCCCGGTCGCCGCTGCTCCCGCGGCCCCGGCTCCCGCAGCCGAGGTCGACGACGAGTCGGTCTCCACCACCAACCTGCTGCAGCTGGCTCGTCGTCTGCACGACGAGCACGTCAAGGAGGGTGCCGAGAAGCGCGATGCGCTCATCGCCGAGGGTCACGCCACCGCCGCGCGCATCGTCGCCGAGGCCGAGACCAAGCAGCGCAACGAGCTGGCCCGTCTCAACCAGGAGAAGGCCGGCATCGAGCACCGCATCGACGAGCTGCGCACCTTCGAGAAGGACTACCGCGCCGGTCTGAAGTCGTACATCGAAGAGCAGCTGAAAGACCTGACGTCGTCGGGCGTCGACAACGAGAAGAGCCCGACCTCGAGCTTCAGCGGCTTTGGCGGATAGCGAGCCCCAGAAGGCTCGCCCCGGGGTTCTGGTCGTTCTGGCGGTCGTCGCGATAGCGGCGATCGCCATCGATCAGTTCTCGAAGTTCCTCGTCGTGTCGAATCTCCGGCTGGGTGAGGTCGTTCCCGTCGTGGGCGACCTCATCCAGTTCCATTTCGTCAAGAACTCCGGCGCCGCCTTCTCGATCGGCAACGCATACACCTGGATCTTCTCGATCCTGGCGGCCGCTGTGACCGTGGTGATCATCTGGTTCGCCCGGCGCATCCGCTCGCTCGGCTGGGCGTGGGTGTTCGGTCTGCTGCTCGGCGGCACCATCGGCAACCTGATCGACCGGTTGTTCCGTGAGCCCGGCTTCGGCGTGGGGCACGTGATCGACTTCCTCACCATCCCGCTGCTACCGGCCATCTTCAACGTGGCCGACGTGTGCATCACCTCGGCGATGGTGCTCTTCCTCATCCTCACCCTGCGCGGAGTGGGCCTGGACGGCACCCGCGGGCCGAAGGCCGAGCCCGTCGGCGACACCTCCGTGTCGCCGCGCGACGACCGCGAGCAGGTCTGACGGTGGAGTCACGCACCCTGCCCGTGCCCGACGGGCTCGACGGCACGCGGGTGGATGCGGGGATCGCGAAGCTGCTCGGATTCTCGCGCACCTTCGCCGCCGAGGTGGTGGAGGCCGGCGGCGTGAGCGTCGACGGTCGCACCGTGGGCAAGAGCGATCGGTTGCGCCGGGACACCTGGCTCTCGGTGGAGTGGGCGCCGAAAGAGGAGCCCCGCATCATCCCGGTGCTGGTGCCCGAGCTCGACGTGGTCTACGACGACGACAGCATCATCGTGGTCGACAAGCCGGTCGGCGTCGCCGCGCATCCCTCCGTGGGCTGGGACGGCCCGACGGTGCTCGGCGCCCTCGCGGGAGCCGGCTACCGTATCGCCACCAGCGGGGCGGCAGAACGCGCCGGCATCGTGCACCGACTGGATGCGGGCACGAGCGGCCTGATGGTGGTGGCGAAGACCGAGGCCGCCTACACCTGGCTGAAGCGCCTGTTCCACGACCGCGAGGTCGACAAGATCTACCACGCCCTCGTGCAGGGCCACCCCGACCCGTTCCGCGGCACCATCGACGCGCCGATCGGCCGTCATCCGCGCTCGGACTGGAAGTTCGCGGTGACGGCCGACGGCAAGAACTCGGTGACCCACTACGACACGCTCGAGGCGTTCCGGGCGGCGACGCTGCTGGAGATCCACCTCGAGACCGGCCGCACGCACCAGATCCGGGTGCACATGGCGGCGCAGCGGCATCCGTGCGTCGGCGATGCGATGTACGGCGCCGACCCGCAGCTGTCGGCGCGGCTCGGCCTCACCCGGCAGTGGCTGCACGCCATGCGGCTCGGCTTCGTGCACCCGGAGACCCGGGAGTACGTGTCGTTCGAGAGCCACTACCCGGCAGACCTGCAGCACGCGCTCGACGTCGTGCGCGACGACTGATCCCCAGCCGCCGGGCGCGCGCTGCGGAGTCCGTTCAGTCGCGGAGGTCGTCGGGGGTCTTGTCGCCGAACGGCTGGCCCTCGTCGGGCTCCAGCACCTCGGAGGTGAAGTCCTTCCAGTTCGGCTGCGATGCCGAGCGGTCGTCGGCATCGACGCCCGTGTACTCCTCGTCGACCGCGCCCTCGTCGTCGGCTTCGCTGGACGTCTCGGGGATCGGCTCGTCGAGGATCGCGCCGTCGGGGTCGGGTTCGGCGGGCACCCCCGCGAACTCGATACCGGTCTGATCGGGGTCGTCGGGCAGGGTCATCTCAGGTCTCCTTCGATTCGGGTTGCGGGTTCGTTCCGTGAGGCTGGTCGTTGCCGACCAGGCACGTCGATCACATGAAGCCGGCGTCTTTGAACAGGCGGCGCACCTCGAGCAGGGCGGCCTCCGACACCGGCACACCCTCGGGCCTCGTGAGCTCGAGCTTGCGGTTGCCGAGATGCACGGTGATCTTCGCGCCGTCGGCGTGCTGCTCGACCTCGGCGACCTCGGTGAGCATCTCGACCAGGTCGTGCCAGCCCAGGTTGTGGGTGACGGGGTGGTACTCGATCTGGTCGAGGGTGCGCCGGGCTCCGGCGGAGAGATTCTCGGGGGCGTGCATGACATCGGTCCTTTCGGTGGGGCTGGTGGGGGAGGCGAGATCGGCCGGTCAGGTGGCGAACGGCAACGACGCCGCGAGCCGACGGCCGTACTCGGAGATGGCCCGGCCGGCCGCGAGCCGTTCGCGCTGGTAGCGATCGAGAGCCTGGGCGAGGGGGAGGGCGTCGATCAGGGCGGCCAGCGACATGGCGTCGGCGGCGGCCTTGGCGGCTCCCATCGCGGTGTGGGGGCGCACCATCACGGCGGCGTCGCCCAGCAGCGCCACGCGGCCGCTCGCCATCCGGGGTGGCACGTAGTCGAAGATGGCCTGGAGGAACGGGCGCGGCTCCGCCGCCACGGCCAGCGCGAACGGGGGCGGCAGTTCGAGCGCCGCCGCGTCGACCAGGCCCTCGCGGAGTGCCGCGGGCAGCTGGCCAGGAGCGAGCGACACATCGGTGGCCGGGCGGCCGGAGTCGATCATCAGCGCGGCCAGGGCATCCAGGGTCACCGGTCGGTACCAGACCCAGTTGTAGCGGCGGAGTCCCGGGGTCACCTCGCCGGCAGGGCCGGGTACCAGGTAGCCGAGCATGTGGGCGCGCGGTCCGGTGAAGAAGGCGAAGCGCTCGAGCAGGGGAGCGGCGGCGGCCCGGGGAAGGTCGGCCTCGGGCACGAGGCCGCGCCACGTGACGTAACCCGCGTAGGAGTTCGCCGTGTGCTCGGGCACCACAGCGGTGCGGGTGACGGAGTTCAGGCCGTCGGCGCCGATCACCAGGTCGAACGCCTCCCGCGTGCCGTCGGCGAGCTCGACGACCGCGTGCTGCTCCGAACTCCGCACCGAGAGCACCGGATGCGCGAGGCGGTAGCGCTCGGCCGGCACGAGCGAGCGGAACACCTCGTAGAGGTGGTCCCACGACAGCTGGGTCTGCGGCGACGGGTCGCGGATGACGACGGCTCCCGAGCGGTCGAGGGTGATGCGCTCGTGCGCCACCACGCCCACTCGGCCGGCGTCGCGCCGCCCCACCAGCTCGAGCAGGTCGAAGAGCTCCTGCTGCGCCACCAGCCCGGCCCCACGACGCGCCAGACCGTGCACCGATCGTTCGAACACGGTGACCCGATGTCCGGCCCTGGTGAGCAGCGAGGCCGCGAACAACCCGCCGATCGAGCCGCCCACCACGGCGATGTCGAGGCGGCCGGCGGCTCCCGTCGCGAGGTTCTGCGGCACGATTGGTCTCCTCTCGAGGGTGGGCCCGGTTCGTCACGACGCTAGAGGTTGCGAGGGTGCGGCGGTGCGGACCGGTGTCCTGATCCTTTTCGACGATCGTCGAGAGGTGCTCGCATCGTCGTATCGTCTTGCGACGCGGGTGCGAGCGCGCCGGGGCGGCCGCTGTCTACCGTGGCCGCATGACGAATCCCCAGCAGCGGCCGTTCCCGGCGCAATCGCGCCCGTTCGCGCGCTTCGCCGCCGAGTTCGCGGGCACCTTCCTGCTCGTGTTCGGCCTCGTGGGGGCCGCCCTGCTCACCTCGCCCGACTCGAACGGCGCGGCCGACCAACCCGGCACGGGGCTGCTCGGCGTGGCGCTCGCCCTGGGGCTCGCGGTGACCGCGGGGGGCTTCGCGTTCGGGCCCATCTCGGGCGGTCACTTCAACCCGGCCGTGACGGTGGGCACCGCCATCGCCCGGCGCCTGCCGTGGGCTTTGGTGCCCGTGTACCTCCTGGCCCAGGTGGCGGGCGCGGTGGCCGGTGCGGCGCTCGTGTTCGGGCTGACCGCCGGTGCGCAGGGCGGCGTGCAGCAGAAGGCCGTGGCCGCGGGGTTCGCCTCCAACGGCTTCGACACGCTGTCGCCCGGCCAGTACGGCCTGCTGCCGGTGGCCGTCGTGGAACTGGTGGCCACGGCCGTGCTGGTGTTCGTGGTGCTCGCGACCACGCATCCCACCAAGGGCACACCGCTGGCTCCGCTCGTGGTGGGGCTCACGCTCACCTCGATGCTGCTCGTGGCGCTGCCGATCGACAACGCCTCGATCAACCCCGCCCGTTCGCTCGCCACCGCCGTGTTCGGCGGCGGGGACTGGCTCGGGCAGCTGTGGGTGTTCATCGTGTTCCCGCTCGTGGGCGGTGCCGTCCCCGCGCTGCTCTACCCGCGCCTGTTCGCCCCGCGCGACGAGGCGCCGACGTCGTAGCCGGCGGGCTCGGCCGGGTTCGACCGGGTTCGACCTGACGGGCGCGCACCGTGGCACGCTGAGAGGGTGACGCAGCACGATCGCACCCGCTGGGTGTTCGCCGGCCAGCTCGGCCCCCTCTTCGACGACGGTGGGCCGATGATGATCGTGGAGGCGCGGTCGGTGTTCGGCCGCCGGCCGATGCACCGTGCCAAGGCGCACCTCCTGCTCTCGGCGATGCGGCATCGGGCGGCCGAGCTCGGCGACCGGGTGGAGTACCACCGGGTGGAGAGCTACTCCGACGTCGTCGGGGGTCGCGACGATCTCGAGGTGATCGACCCCACCTCGTGGGCGGCCCGGAAGTTCGTGCGCCGCCACGGCATCGCCGTGCTGCCGAGCCGCGGATTCGTCACCTCGGAGGAGGAGTTCGGGCAGTGGGCCGGTTCGCGGGTGGGGAAGCGGCTGCTGCTGGAGGACTTCTACCGCTCGGTGCGCCGGCGCACCGGCATCCTGATGCGGGGTGACCAGCCCGAGGGCGGCCAGTGGAACCTCGATCACGACAACCGCAACCCGCCGCCCAAGGGCGCGGCGAGCCTGGGCCTGCCCGCCCCGTGGTGGCCGGTGGAGGACGCCATCGACGACGAGGTGCGCGCCGACCTCGACCGCTGGCAGCGTGAGGGCGCCGTGACGCTCGTGGGCGAGGACGGCCCGCGCCGTTTCGCCGCGACCGCCGCGGAAGCCGAGGCGGCGCTGGCCGACTTCGTGGAGTCGCGCCTGAACGACTTCGGCCCCTTCGAGGACGCCATGCTCGGCGGCGACTGGACCATGGCGCACTCGCTGCTGAGCGCGCCGATGAACCTGGGCCTGATCGACCCGCTGCACGCGATCGAGACCGTCGAGGCCGAGTACCACGCGGGCCGGGCGCCGCTGGCGAGCGTCGAGGGGTTCGTGCGGCAGATCATGGGCTGGCGCGACTACGTGTGGCACCTGTACTGGCATCTCGGCGAGGGCTACCGCACGGGGAACAACGCCCTGGGCGCCCACACCCCGCTGCCGGCCGCCTTCCGTGAGCTCGACCCCGCCGCGATCGAGTCCAATTGCCTGCGCGAGACCATCGACGGGATGCGCCGGCACGGCTGGGCGCACCACATCCAGCGATTGATGGTGCTCGGCAACTGGGCGCTGCAGCACGGCTACGACCCGGTTGCCCTGAACGACTGGTTCGTCGACATGTTCGTCGACGGCACCCCCTGGGTGATGCCCGCGAACGTGATCGGCATGTCGCAGCACGCCGACGGCGGCATCGTGGCCACCAAGCCCTACGCGTCGGGCGGGGCGTACATCGCGAAGATGTCCGACTACTGCTCCGGATGCGTCTTCGACCCTAAGGTGCGGCTCGGCGAGAACGCGTGCCCGTTCACCGCCGGGTACTGGGCGTTCCTCGACCGGGTGGAGCCACGCATCCGTCACAACAACCGCATGGCCCAGCCCCTGGCCGGGCTCCGCCGGCTCGCCGACCGGGACGCCGTGGTGGATCAAGAGCGCCTCCGCGAGCGCTGGTGAGGCGGAGGACGGGTGTCAGCCCTTCTCGACGGCCGGGCCGCGCGGCACGCCGCCCCAGGTCTGCGCCGTGCGTCGCTCGCGCAGGCGGCGCTCGACGTGCAGTGCCGGGTAGATTCCAAGGAAGACGGCCATCGGCGCCAGCAGCCGGATGTCGCGGATGCCGTGGGCGTCGTAGGTGCGTTTGAAGCGCTCCACGTAGTACAGGTAGTCGCGCGGCGAGGAGTCGAGCCGGCGGGCCGACATGCCCACGACCATGGCCGAGACGTAGCCCACTTTCAGGCCCTTCAGGGCGAGATGCACCGCGAGGTCGAGGTCTTCGTGCATCAGGTCTTCGCGGTCGGCGCACACGTCGCCGCGCACGGCGAGCCAGGCCGCCTTCGTGATGGCCATGTTGGTGCCGAAGAGGAAGACGTAGTCGCCCGCGAGCTTCACCTGGAGCTTCCGCACCGTGTCGTCGGCGTGGTGCCCGAACGCGCGCATGGGCATGTCGTAGTACTCGACCGGCCCGCTCGCCGCCACGAACTCACCCGTGGCGAACGCACGCTGCACCTGCTCGACCCAGTTCGGCGACAGGGCGCTGTCGGCGTCGATCCGGCCGATCACGGTGCCGGTGGCGGCGTCGAAGCCGGCGTTGCGGGTGGGGGTGATGCCCTGCTCCTCGTTCTGCTGGATGAGTCGGATGCCCGCGTCGGGGAAGGCCGTCTGCATCGACTCGACCGCGGCACGGGTGCCGTCGGTGGAGCGGTTGTCGACGACGATGATCTCCAGCGCCGGCACGGTCTGCTCGATCGCGGCCACCAGGCAGCGCCGGATGCCGGCCTCCTCGTTGTAGGCGGGGATGACGATCGACACCGTAGGCAGCGCGGCGGTTCTCTGGGGCGGGGTCTCGGAGTGCACGGCGTCCTTCGTTCAGGGGTGGGCAGGGCGACCCGGGGGCCGGCGGGCATCCGGCCCGCCCGGCGCACCCGGCGGATTCAGTCTGGCAGAGGGGTGCGCCGGCGCGACAGGGCTCTACGATGAGGCAGATGACGGATGCGACGACCCGGCTCATCGCGCAGCTCTCCGACGCCGAGAAGGTGGCTCTGACCGCGGGGGCCGACGCGTGGTCGACCACGGCCGTCGAGCGGCTCGGCATCCCGGCGCTGCGCCTGGGTGACGGCCCGCACGGAGTGCGCCGACCGCGTGAGGGATCGGGCATGTCGATGTTCGACTCGCACCCCGCCACCTGCTTTCCCACCGCCGCGAGCCTCGGCGCCAGTTGGGACCCCACGCTGGTGGAGGAGGTGGGGGTGGCGCTCGGCCGGGAGGCGGCGTCGCACGGCATCGGGGTGCTGCTCGGCCCCGGCGTGAACCTCAAGCGCACGCCAACGGGGGGCCGCGACTTCGAGTACTTCTCCGAAGACCCGTGCCTCACCTCCCGCCTCGGGTCGGCCTGGGTGCGCGGCGTGCAGAGCACGGGCGTCGGAGCCTCGCTGAAGCACTTCGCGGCCAACAACACCGAGCAGCGCCGGTACGGCATCGACGCCGTGGTCGACGAGCGCGCCCTGCGGGAGCTCTACCTCGCCTGTTTCGAGCGCATCGTGATCGACGAGCAGCCGGCGACGGTGATGGCCGCCTACAACCGGCTGAACGGCACGCACTGCACCGAGAACGGGCCGCTGGTGACCGGCATCCTGCGCGAGGAGTGGGGTTTCGCCGGCGCGGTCGTCTCCGACTGGGGCGCCTCGTGGGACCGGACTCTCTCGATCCCCGCGGGCACCGACCTCAGCATGCCGGGACTCGGGCGGCGCGACGACGCGTACGTGCTCGGGGCGCTGCGGTCGGGGGTGCTGCAGCCGGCCGACCTCGACGCCTCGGTGGGGCGCATCCTGCGGCTCGTCTCGCAGCACGTCGCGGTGGCCGAGGCGGCCCCGGCAGCCGATCTCGACGCGCACCACGACCTGGCGCGGCGGGCGGCTGCGGCCGGAACCGTGCTGCTGCAGAACGACGGGGTGCTGCCGCTGGCGGCCGGCCTGCGACTGGCGGTGATCGGCGCGTTCGCCGAGGACCCACGCTTCCAGGGTGCGGGCAGCTCTCACGTCGTGCCCACGCGGGTCGACACCCTCCTCGAGGCTCTCGCCGTGGCCCAGGGCGTGGCGGCGGTCGACTACGCGCCCGGGTACGACCGGCACCACGACTCGTCGTCGGACGCCCAGCTGGCGGAAGCCAGGGCCGCGGCGGGCGGGGCGGATGTCGCGGTGGTGGTGGTCGGGCTCCCCGAGTCGTTCGAGACCGAGGGCGTCGACCGGACCCACCTGCGGCTGCCGGAGTCGCACGAGCGGGTGATCGACGAGGTGGTGCGGGCGAATCCGAACACGGTGGTGGTGCTGCAGAACGGGTCGCCGGTGGAGCTACCCTGGCGGCACCGGGTGCGCGCCGTGCTGGAGGGTTACCTCGGCGGCCAGGCCGGGGGCAGCGCCCTCGCCGACGTGCTGCTCGGGGCGGCGGAGCCCGGGGGGAGACTGGCGGAGACCTTCCCCGAGCGCTGGGACGAGCATCCGGTCGCCGCGCTGCCGAACGGGCCCGAGACCTGTGGCTACCGCGAGAGCCTGTACGTGGGGTACCGGTACTTCGACAGCGCCGGGGAGCGGGTGGCGTTCCCGTTCGGGCACGGGTTGTCGTACACGCGGTTCGAGTGGTCGGATGCGCGGGTCGAGACCACGGGTGCGGGCGAGTCGGCGGGGGCGGTCGTGCGCGTGGTGCTGACGAACACGGGAAAGCGGGAGGGATCGGAGGTGGTGCAGGTGTACGTGCACGACGCCGAGGCCTCGGTGTTCCGGCCCGAGCAGGAGCTGCGCGGCTTCGCCAAGGTGCAGCTGCGACCCGGGGAGAGCCGTGAGGTGCACGTGCGTCTCGATCGGCGGGCGTTCAGCTTCTGGAGCCCCGCGGCGCACGGCTGGGTGGTCGAGGCGGGGCGCTTCGAGGTGCGGGTGGGGCGGTCCTCGCGCGACATCCGGTGGCGGGGCGAGGTGGAGCTCGAGGGAGCCGTCGCGGGCGCGGGCGACGACCCGGAGGTGTACCGGCACCCCTCCCGCACGGCCGGCTTCCCGGAGGCCGACTTCGCACAGCTGCTCGGGCACCCGGTCGCACCCGGACGCGCTCCCCGGCCCGGCCAGTACGGACTCGACACGGCGGTGCGCGACATGCAGCGGTCGCGGGCCGGGCGGATGCTGTTCCGGCTCGTGAAGTCGCAGGGGCTGAAGGCGATCGGTGCGCCCGAGGGGATGCCGGTCGACGCGGTGGCGGGCGAGGTGGTGGCCCAGCTCACCTTCCGCATGTTCCCCACGGTCAGCGGCGGAGCCGTCGGCCGGCGCGGCACACTGAGGCTGCTGCGGCTGCTGAACCTCCTCGCGCGCCCGCGGCGGCGCACCCGTGCCGCCCGACGGGGCAGCGGCGCGTCGGTTCCTCCCGACAGGATGGGGTAGCCTCGCGACATCGTCCGTCGCAGTGAAGGGATGCCGATCCGGTGAACTGGCCCGTGGGCGACATGCCCGTCTTGAGAATCTCCCCCGGTGAGGTCATGGCCGGAACGGCACCCGTTCCCCCGGAACTGCCCGGCGAGGTGCTCGTCGAGGTGGCCTACCTCGGCATCTGCGGCACCGACGTCGATCTGCTGCAGAGCACCAGCTTCTTCATCGAGCAGGGGCTGTCGGAGTACCCGCTGGTGTTCGGCCACGAGTGGACCGGAACCGTCGTCGCCGTGGCACCCGGAGTGGTCTCCCTGCGGCCGGGTGACGCCGTGGTGGGGCAGACCCTCATCACCTGCGGCGCCTGCGGGCCGTGCCAGGCCGGCGACCGCTCGGCCTGCCTGAACCACCAGGAGGTGGGGCTGCTCGGCCATGACGGGGCCGCCGCCCGGTACATCTCGATGCCCGCGACCGCGCTCACCCGGCTGCCGGAGGGAGCCTCACTGCGCGACGCGACGCTGATCGAACCCGGCGTGACGGCCATGAACGCGGTGCTCACCTGCGGCACCCGGTTCGACGACCGCGTGGCCGTGATCGGAACCGGTGCCCTGGGCCTGCTCGCGCTCGCCGTCGCGCTGCGGGTGAGTCCGTCGGTGGACGTGATCGGGGTGAACCCCACCGGGCTGGCGCTCGCGGCCGAGCTCGGTGCCCGCCGCACCCTGCGGCCCGAGGAGGTGGGCGAGAACGACTACACGGTGGTGATCGAGGCCTCCGGCCAGGCCGACTCCGTCGCGCTGCTGGGCCGGATGCTCCGCCCCGGCGGGCGGGCAGCCCTGGTGGGCGTGGTGAACGGCTCCGCACCCGGGTTCCTGCCGGCCCTGATCACCATGAAGGGCATCACCCTGCACGGCATCTTCCACGGCCTCGACCACTACGGGCGGATGGCCGAGCTCATCGCCACCCCCGGCTTCCCGGCCGGGCAGCTGATCGATCGCGTGCTGCCCTGGCACGACGCCCAGGAGGCGTTCGCGGCACTCGCCGAACGCCGCCGCAGCCGACCCAAGATCCTCCTCGACCTCAGGGAGATGCGATGACCCCCGATTTCGCGCCGCTGTCGTTCTTCGGCGGCCTTCCCTACGCCTCCCGGCCCGAGGGGCAGCTGCTGCTCGACGTGCTCGCCCCCGAACCGGCGGCGACTCTGCGGCCCGTGGTGATCTACCTGCACGGCGGCGGTTGGCACGAGGGCGACCGGGGTGCCGCGCTGCACCCGTGGCTGAACCCGTTGCTCGCCGCCCGTGGGTTCGTGACGGTGTCGCCCACCTACCGGCTGAGCGGCATCGCGACCTGGCCGGCGCAGCTCGACGACGTGCGGGACGCCGTCGCCTGGGTGCGGAAGAACGTGACCCGGTTCGGCGGCGATCCCGAGCGCATCGGCATCCAGGGGTTCTCGGCGGGCGCCCATCTCGCGGCGCTGATCGCGGTCGACCCGGCCCAGGGCATCCGGGCCGCGGCTCTGGCCGCCTGCCCCGCCGACCTGCGGCCGCTGCCGGTGCGCGCCGACGACGAGGTAGGACGGCTGCTGGGCGGGCTCCCCACCCCCGAGCGGCTCGCGGAGATCAGCCCGGTGTGCCACGTGACCTCGGCCGCACCGCCCACGATGATCGTGCACGGCACCCGCGACGAGGTGGTGCCCTTCAGCCAGGGGGAGGCGTTGCGCGACACCCTCCGCTCGGCGGGGGTCGAGGTGCAGTGGCACGCCGTCGACGGCGGAGCGCACGACTGGGCCGACACGCCGTGGAACGGCCTCGACGAGACCAGCTCGGGATTCGGGCCGCTCAGCGCCGACTTCTTCCAGCGCCGGCTATGACAGCGGCTCGACCGGCTCCGGAACGCGGTCACCGGGCGCCGGGTCGCACCGGGAGCAGTACACGAACTGGTCGAGCACCAGCAACTCGCCGTCGGGGCAACTGGTGCACCGCTGATTGAGTCGGATGGGCATCACGAGGGGGAACCTACTCCGAGATTGATGATTTTGTATGAGATGCTGGGAAATGTGCCAGACGAGGGCGCTGTTCCCTCAGCCGCCGAAACGGTCACGACCCGTAACAACGTGACGATGCAGGGCCCGGAGGACGGGCCCGTGCTGTTGTTCGCGCACGGATTCGGCTGCGATCAGGACATGTTCAGCCGCATCCTGCCGTTCTTCGTCGACGACTACCGGCTCGTGCTGTTCGATCACGTGGGTTCGGGCGGCTCCACGCTCGATTCCTACGACCCGGTCGACTACAGCGGCCTCGAGCGCTATGCCCGAGACCTGGTGGAGATCTGCGACGCCCTCGCGCTCCACGACGTGACGGTGATCGCGCACAGCGTCGGTTCGGCCATGGCCCTGCTGGCCTCGATCGACCGCCCCGAGCTGTTCAGTCGCCTCGTGCTCGTGGCGCCCTCGCCCTCGTACATCGACGACGCTGCCGACGACTACGTGGGCGGGCTCTCGGCCGACGACGTCTCCGATCTGCTCGACTCGCTCGACGACAACCACCTGGCGTGGGCGGCGGCGATGGCCCCGGTGGTGATGGCGAACACCGAGCACCCGGTGCTCGTGGACGAGCTCGAGCGCTCGTTCTGCCGGGTCGACCCCGGCGTCATGCGCACCTTCGCGCGCGTGACCTTCCTCTCGGACGTGCGCGCACAGCTGTCGGGCGTGACGGTTCCGAGCCTCATCCTGCAGTGCTCCGACGACGCCCTCGCACCCGCCTCCGTGGGCGAGTACCTGCACGAGCATCTCGCGCACAGCCGGGTCGTCGTGCTCCGGGCCACCGGCCATGTTCCGCAGGTGAGTGCACCGGAGGAGACCGCGCTGGCCATCCTCGACTACCTCGGCGCGGCGTGAGCGACGACGCCTTCGACTACGCCGCGCTGTTCCGGGGCGCCCCGGTGGGCTCGGTCGTCACCGGCGAGGGCGACGTCATCCTGCAGGTGAACGACGCGTTCCTCGCCTGGACGGGCCGCCGCCGCGAGGAGCTGGTGGGCACATCGTTGCTCCGGCTCATCCCGGTGGGCGACCGCATCCTGTTCGCCACCCGGGTGGCCCCGCTGCTGGGGCTGGCCGGCCGGGTGCGGGATGTGGCCCTGACGGTCTTCGATCACCAGCGCGTGCCTCTCGCCGCCTGGCTGGCCGCGTCGCGGATCGAGAGCACGCCGCCGATCACCGCATATGCGATCGGCCCCAGGCGAGAGCGCTCGATCGAGGAGGCGGCGCTGATCGGCGCCGTGCACCGCGCGGAGCTCTCCGATGCGCGACGCCTCGACGCCGAACTGACCCTCGAGCAGGCGGCAGCCGAAGACTCTCTCACCGGCCTGCTCAACCGGGCCGGCCTGCTGAGCGAGGTGCGCGGCATCTTGGAGGCCCGCCCGGCCGTGGGCGAGGTGTGGCTCGGGATGCTCGGTCTCGACCACTTCCGGGTGGTGAACGAGAGTCTCGGCGGCGACGCCGGCGACGAGGTTCTGCGAACGGTGGCGCAACGCCTGCGGGAGCAGCTGGGTGAGCAGGTGTCGATCGCGCGGGTGGGCGACGACGAGTTCGCCGTGGCCCGCGGCGGCGAGGCCGGCATCGAGGGCTTCGCCGACGAGATCGTGCGGGCGGTGGCGCGGCCGATGGTGGTGGCCGATCTGGAGGTGGTGGTGACGGCGAGCCTGGGTGCCGTCGAGGTGTGGTCCGGCGATCCCCGGGCCGGCTTTCCGGGCACCGATGCCGAGAGCCTGCTGCGCAACGCCGCCACGGCGATGCACGAGGCCAAGGCCGCCGGCCGCAATCGGTGGAAGCCGTACATCGCCGGTACGGCCGAGGACGACCGGGCGATCGACGAGCTGCGGCTGCTCGGCGAGATCCGATCGGCGCTGGCCGGTGACGAACTGCGGCTCGAGTACCAACCCCAGCTCGACCTCGCGACCGGTGGGCTGCACGGCTTCGAAGCGCTCATCCGATGGAGCCACCCCGAGCGCGGCGAGATCTCCCCGGCGGGCTTCATCGGCGTGGCCGAGAAGTCGGGTCTGATCAGCCAGCTCGGCAGCTGGGCCTGCCGCACCGCCATCCTGCTGTGCGCGGAGCTCAACGACGCCCCTGGCAGCCGCCCGGTGCGCATGGCGGTGAACATCTCGGCCCGCCAGTTCGGCGACGCCCAGTTCGCGGGCTCCATCGCCGAGCTGCTGGCCGCGAGCGGATTGGAACCGTCGCTGCTCACCCTCGAGATCACCGAGACCGGGCTCATCACCGACCCCGTGGCCGCGGCCACCAATCTGGCCCGGTTGCACGAGCTCGGAGTGCGGCTCTCGATCGACGACTTCGGCACCGGGCACGCGGGATTCGCGTACCTCAAGGACTTTCCGATCGACGAGCTCAAGATCGACCGCAGCTTCGTGAGCGGGCTCGCGGATTCGGCGGATGACACGGCCATCGTGGAGAGCTGCATCCGGCTCGCCGCGGCGATGGGCATCGGCGTGGTGGCGGAGGGGGTGGAGACCGCCGAGCAGCAGGCGCTGCTCGGCGAGCTCGGCTGCGACGTGGTGCAGGGGTTCCACTATTCCCGGCCGCTGGACACCCGGGCGGTACGGGAGCGGGTCGCCGCGGACGGCGCGACGGTCGAGCCGCGGTAGCGTCTCTCAGTCCGTGGCGGTCACCCCGTAGAGCACGTGGTCGTCGAGGTACTGCCAGACGGTGCCGGTCTCGGCGAACCCCGCGCTGCGCAGGCATTCGAGGTGGTAGCCCAGGGTGACCAGGGGCGGCGCCACGTGCAGTTCTGGGCCCCACACCGCCCTCCGGCGCTCGAGTGCCGACGCGTATCGCGGGGTCTCGGCCACCGCCTGCCACCACTGGTCCCAGGTGTCGGCGCCGCCGGCGAAGGTCTCGCGCTGCACGGTGGCGTCGTCGTCGCGGGCGATGCGGGCGAGCACGCTCTCGTGGTGGGAGCTGTAGGCGAGGTGGTCGCCGTTCAGCACGATCCCGCCCGGGCGCAGCAGCGCGGGCAGCCGGCGGTACACGTCGGCGAGCACGCCGGGCTGCAACCAGTGCAGGGCGGTCGAGGACACCACGGCGTCGAACGGGCCGTCGGCGATCAGCGGATGCGCGGCCCAGTCGCGGTGGGCGAGATCGACGGCGGCGGTCGCCAGGCGTGGGTCGGACAGGTCGGCGGCGATGGCCAGCAGCACCGGGTCTTTGTCGGCCACCACGGCGCGGGCGTGCGGGATCTCCCGCAGCACTCTCAGGGCGAGGGAGCCGGTGCCGCCGGCCAGGTCGAGGATGCGCGGCTCGGCGACGCCGGCGCAGACCCCTGCGACGACGCGCGCGATGGTGTCGAAACGCGCGGCGCGATGCCGGATGTAGCCGGTCTGCTGCGCATCCCATCGGTCGGCGAGGGCTCGAGCGCCGGCGACGATCGTCGGGGTGAGGGTCTCCGGCGAGGGGTTCGGGTCGACGAGCGCGGTGCTGGGGTGGTCGGTCATGGTGCGGCCTTTCGGGGCGGTGGGGCGGGCTGGGTCGCTGGGGCGGGCTGGGTCACTGGTGCCGGCAGCGCGAACGAGAAGTGCGTCTGCCCGTCGGCGGAGGCGGAGACGCGGGTGCTCACGTCGTAGACGCGGTCGATCAGCCAGGGGGTGAGGAGCGCCCGCGGGGTGCCCCACCCGGCGACGCGACCGCGGTCGAGCATCACCACGTGGTCGCACACCTCCGAGGCGAGGTCGAGGTCGTGCAGCACCACCACGACCGTGGGGGCGACGCGGCGAAGCAGCCGCACCACCTCCAGCCGGGCGCGCAGGTCGAGGTGGTTCGTGGGCTCGTCGAGCAGCACATGTCCGGCGCCCTGCGCGATGGCCCGGGCGATCGCCACCCGCTGCAGCTCGCCGCCCGAGAGGGTGGCGACCCGGTCGCCCGCGCGCGGCGTGAGGCCGACGGCGTCGATCGCTGCCGCCACCTCCTCGTCGAACGTTGCGGCCCCCGAGCGGAGCACGCCGTGCGCCGCGAGTCCGCCGAGACCCACCTCGTCGACCACGCGGAGCGCCGGGTCGGGGTCGGTGCGCTGCCCCACCTCGGCCACGCGGCGGGCGATCCACCGGCGCGACCGGCGCTGCAGATCGTGACCGTCGATGCTCACCCGCCCATCCGTGGGCCGGATCGCGCGCACCAGGGCCCGGAGCAGCGTGGTCTTGCCGCTGCCGTTGGGCCCCACGATGCCCGTCACCCAGCCCGACGGAGCGGTGAAGGAGACGTCGTCGAGCAGCACCCGCCCGCCGGTGCGCACGGTGAGCCGCGAGGCCTCGATCACGCCAGTGCGGCCAGTCGCTCGGCGAGCTCGGCCGGGCCGCGCACCGAGAGCATGCTCGGCGGGTCGGTGAAGGCGAACGGCAGCGCCAGCACGCGGCCCGACCGCACCGCGGAGAGCGCGTCGACGCCTGGGGCGCTCAGGAAGGAGTCGATCGTGGCCTGCGGGTCGCCGCTGGAGTAGAGCAGCACGATGGTGGCGGGGTCGCGCGAGACGATGTCTTCGACGTTGGCGTCGAACACCCGCTGTTCGGAGTCGGCGTAGACGTTGCGGAGACCGGCCGCCTCGAACACGGGCGTCACCATGCTCGGGCCCCCGTAGGGCGAGAGCACCGAGCCGCCGGAGGAGACGTAGAGCGCGGCGGCGGTTCCGGCGTCGGGCGCGCTCGAATCGAGGCCGGCGGAGGCCGCGGCGATCGCATCGTCGGCTCGCCCGCTCTCGCCGAGGAGGGCACCGAGGGTGCGCACCTCGCTCCACACCCGGTCGAAGGTGGCGCGCCCGCTCAGCTCGGGGCCGGGCGAGGTGCAGTAGGCGCTCGGTGAGTAGACCGCGATGCCGGCTGCGGCCAGGGCCGACCGGTCGACGGCGTTCTCGGGGGCGATGACCAGATCGGGCTCGGCCCCGAGGATGCTCTCCTCGGACACGATCGACCCGCCCGTCGAGTTCTTCTCGGTGGACAGCAGGCCGAGGCCGTCGAGGGTGCTGTAGGTGGAGTCGTCGTAGAGGCCCGGCTCGGGCAGCGAGGTGAGCGCCACCACCCGGTCGACCGCGTCGAGGGCCTCGAGGTTCGCGAGGGCGTCGGTGTTCACGAGCACGATGCGCTGCGCGGGGTGATCCAGCGACACCTCGGTGCCGCAGTTCGTCACCGAGACGGCCGCTCCGGATGCGGGCGGGTCGCCCGCCTGGCCGGGTGCGCCGGCCGGTGCGGCCGAACAGGCGGCGAGGGCCGTGGCGGCCGCGAGCGTGAGGGCGACGGAGATCGCGAGGCGGGCAGGGCGGGGTGGGGTCATGGGTGTGTCGGCCTTTCGGGTCGGGTGGGGGTTCGGGTCTAGTCGGTGCGGCCGGAGGCGCGCAGCAGCAGGAGCAGGAACGGCGCTCCGAGGATGCCGGTGATCACGCCCACCGGGATCTCCTGCGGAGCGAGGGCGGTGCGGGCCACGGTGTCGGCGGCCACCAGGAGCATCGCGCCGAGCAGGGCGGACACGGGCAGCACGAGCCGGTGCCGGCCGCCCACGAGCCGTCGCGCGAGGTGGGGAACCACGAGCCCGATGAATCCCACTCCGCCCACTGCTGCCACGGTGACGCCCACCATCGCCGAGACGCCCACCATGAGGGCGAGCCTGGTGCGCTCGGGATCGATGCCCGCTGAGCGTGCGGAGTCGTCGCCGGAGGCGAGCGCATCCGTCAGCGGGGCGATCAGGATGAGCGCCGTGAGCCCGACGGCACCCGCGAGGGCTGCTGCGGCGAGCGAGGCGGGCTGCACCGCGGCGAGGGAGCCGAGGAGCCAGAACAGTACCGACCGGGCCGCCTCGGGGGAGTCGCTGGAGAAGACGAGGAAGCTCGTGACCGCATTGAGGGCGTAGCCCACCGCGAGGCCGGCGAGCACGAGACGGAACGGTCCGCGCCGGCTCGAGGCGCCGGCCAGCAGCAGCACCAGCAGCACGGCGCCGATCGCTCCTGCGAGGGCCGCGCCCGAGAACAGCAGGGCGCCCCCGCCACCCACCGCGAGCACGACGACGGCCACCCCCGTGGAGGCGCCCGAGTTGATGCCGAGCAGGTACGGGTCGGCGAGCGGGTTGCGCACCAGCGCTTGCAGCATCGCCCCCGCCGCCGCCAGCACGGCGCCCGCGACCACGGCCATGGCCACCCGGGGCGCGCGGGTGGCCCAGACGATCTGCTCGACCGAGTCGCTCCAGTCGCCGGCGGGGGCGAGCAGGAGGCGGTGAGCGAGCACCGAGCCGACGGTGCCCGGGTCGATCGGCACCGGCCCGATGGCGACGGCGGTCACGGCGGTCGCGGCGAGCACGACGACGAGAACCAGCACCACGGCGGCCCCACGACGGCGCGCCCGCCGGATGCCGGCGACCGCGGGGCCCAGCGGCGCGGTGGTGGTCATGACGTCCTCGGTTCGGTCTGCGCCTCTTGATGAGAACGGTTCTCATTAACGTAGCGCATCGACGCCAGCGGCCTCGACCGGGCCCGGATGCGGTGGTACGAATAGGGCGTGCCGATCCTGCCGAAAGAGCGTGACCCCCGGCTCGTCACCCTGCGCCGGGGCGGCACGCTGAGCGACGACGACCACCGCGCGCTGATGGCCTGGTCGATCGCCTGCGCGGAGCACGTGCTGCCCCTGTTCGAGCGGGAGGCGGGCGCCACGGCAGCCGGTGCACCGGCCGGCACGGCCACCGGTGCCGTCGACCCCCGGCCTCGGGATGCCCTAGCCATCGCCCGCGCCTGGGCGCGCGGTGAGGTGCCCATGGCCACGGCGCACCGGGCGGCCTTCCAGGCCAACGCCGCCGGGCGTGGGTTGCCGGATGCCGCCCGGTTCGCCGCGCTGGCGGCAGGGCAGGCGGTGGCGGTGGCGCACGTGGCGGCGCACGACCTGGGGGCCGCGGCCTACGCCATCAGGGCGGTGGGGGCATCCGTGGCGGCCGACCGGGCCGACGCCGCGCGCGCCGCCGAGCGGGCGTGGCAGCGGGCGATCATCCCGGCCGAGGTGCGCGACCTCGTGCTCGACGACCAGCGCCGGAGGAGCGCCCTCTGCTGGAACGTCTTCGACGACTGAGCGGGTGCTGGGTCGTATTCGCCCGGATGACCTCACGGAAGCGAAGACCTTCGTGCAACGCGTGCAGCCAGCGATCGCGGAGTGATGGCTAAGTGGGCGAGCGATGTTGTACCGGGTGTCGTCGTCGAGTAGCGGTCGGTAGAGGTACGAAAGGTCGCCCTTCTGGAATGCATGCACGGCGACGTGCCGCTGATCGAAGTACGTCTCGCCGACGAACTCCAATTGCGCTCTGACCCCTCTCGGGCAACGTGGGAGGCAATCGGTGCCGCTCACGGCGTCGGAGCCTCCACCGTGCGCCGGGCACTTGAGAAGGACGAACAAGCCGACGCCGTGTGATGAATGAGCGAATGGCGCGCACCTCCCACCCTCCATCAGGCCTAGGGCGGACCCGCCCGCGGGTCAGCGCGCGCCGGGGCGCGACGCGTCGGGGCCCGGGGTGCCGGGGTCGGACGAGAGGTGGTCGCAGGAGAAGTAGTGCCGCTCCACCGGCGCGCCGTCGGTGTGGGCCAGGGCCGCCGCCCGGATCTCGCGGTCACGGCCGGTGAGCCGCTGGGTCTCCTGGCGCCGGAACTCGCCCCACGAGGGTACGAAGAACGACTCGAGCACCTCGTGCTGCCGCTCGCCGCTGCGGTACAGGCCCCACCGCGAGCCTCCCGTGCGCCGGCGCGATCCCTCCACCTGCCGCATGGCCTCACGGAACCGGGCGAGGGATGCCGGCGGCACGGTGTAGGTGATCTGCACGAGCACCGGGCCATCCGTGGGATCGGGCTCGAACACGAGGGTGGGCGTGGCCCACGTCGACGAGATCGACCGGTCGACGGTGCCCGTGCCGGCCAGGAGAGGCAACGGTTTCACACTCACGGCCACCACCCCGAGCAGCACGGCGGCTGCCGCGAGCGCCGCGGGGGTGTGCACCAGCTGCGCCACGACGCCCCAGCCGAACGAGCCGATCGCCATCGTGCCCATGAACACCAGGATGTAGATCGAGGCGCCGCGCGAGCGCACCCACTGCGGCAGGGTGAGCTGCAGGGCGGCGTTGAGCACCGTGAGGGTGCCGATCCAGGCCACCCCCGCGAGCACGAGGAGCACGAGGGTGAGGGCGAAGGGGAGGAATGCCGCCGCGAGCGTGCCCACCGCGAACAGCACCGCACTCGCCGCCAGCACCACGTTGTCGGAGACACGCTTGCGGGCCACGGGCAGCACGACGATGCCGAGCACCGCTCCGGCGCCGATCGCCCCGAGCAGCAGGCCGTAGCCGCTCGAGTCGAGACCGAGGCGGGTGGCGGTGACGGGCAGCAGGGCCCAGAGAGCACTCGCGGGCAGGGCGAACAGTGCCGACCGCAGCAGGATGCGGCGCACGAGCCGTGCCGACGCCACATAGCGCACCCCGGCTCGGAGTGCGGGCCCGAACGGCTCGCGATCGTCGAGCCCGGCCTGCGGCGGACGCTTCCACCACCACAGTGCGGCGACCGCGCCCACGAAGCTGAGCGCGTTGATGCCGAACACCACGGGCGCCCCGGCGAACGACAGCAGCACCCCGGCCAGTGCCGGCCCGACGGCGCGGGCCCCGTTCACCGTCACCCCGCCGAGGGCCGACGACGCTCCGATGAGCTCGCGAGGCACCAGCTCGGGCTGGATGGCCTGCCAGGCCGGAGACGTCAACGTCGACGTGATGCCGAGCAGGAAGGTGAAGGCGAGGATCGTGAGGGGCGTGAGCGAGCCGAGGGCGGCGACGGCGGTGAGTGCCACGGCGATCAGCGCGCTCGCGGCCGAACCCCAGATGAGGAGCTTGCGCCGGTCGAGCGAGTCGGCCAGCACCCCGGCCGGCAGCGAGAACAGCATCGCGGGTGCGAGACTCGCCGTCTGCACCAGGGCGATCACGGTGGCTCCGGCGGCGGCCTCGACGAGGTACCACTGGGCGCCGACGGTCTGCATCCAGGAGCCGATGTTGCTGCCGAGCTGGGCGAACCAGAGCACCCGGAAGGCGGTGATCGCCATCGGCGCCCAGGCCGACGCGGCGGCACCGGCCGAGGAGCGTGCGGTGGCGGACTTCGGCGAGGGGGAGTCGGCAGGGCTGGACGGCACCGGCTTCGGCGACACAGCGATCCCTTCGGAGCGGGCACGAACGTGGACGCCCTCAGGTTAGGGCTGTCACGCCCCGAGGCGGGTGGCTCTGCTGGGGTCACCCGCCATCCACTATCCGCCGCCCGCGCGGCGAGCCGTCAGAACCCGCGTCGCGAGCGGTGCAGGATGTCGCTGCGGTCGCCGAGCGCGTTGTCGGGCACCGCATCGTGCGTGCCCTCGTCGATCGCGCCCTCGACCCGGCCGTCGGCCGACCGGGCCGCGTCACCCAGACTGCGCTCCCGCAACTCGTGCGCCATCCGCCGCCGCTTGGCCCCCACGATCACGGAGAAGACCACGATCGAGACCACCACGGCCGCCACCACGATGATCAGCACCCAGGTTCCGAAGTCGTACATGTTCCACCTCACAGAGAGTTCGGGAAATGTCGAGATCGACGCTACCGAGCAAACCTCCGTACCACGTGTGCAACCCGCCGCACGCCGCGACGGCCGGCTCAGCCGGGCAGTTCCTCCGCGCTGAAGGTCTGCTGGCCGAGCACGGCGAGCAGCTCGATCTTGCGGGCCGACTCGGAGTGCGGTTCGGGGGTCAGCACGAGCAGCGTCTGGCTCTGGTCCTCGGTGAACAGCGCCTGGCAGTCGAGCTCGATCGCGCCCACCTCGGGGTGCAGCAGGGTCTTGTGGTCGCTGAACCGGGTGGCCACGTCGTGCAGCTCCCACACCTCCGTGAACTCGGGGCTCACGCGTTCGAGCTCCCGCAGCAGGATGCCGGCCCGCGACTGCGCCCCGGCCGCACCGTACGCGGCGCGGAGGCTCGCCACCTGCGCCCGGCTCTGCCTCGCCTGGTCGGCGACGGGGTAGATCGAGCGCTCGTGCGGGTCGGTGAACCAGCGGTAGACGCTGCTTCGCCGCATGCCCCGGTAGCCGGAGTGCTCACCGAGCAGCGCTGCGCCGAGCCGGTTCTGGGCCAGTGTCTCGCCGAGACTCGACAGGATGAGCGCCGGTGTCGCGTCGAGCCGGTCGAGCACGCGCATCAGCGCGGGCGCCACGTGGGAGTCGAGCGGGCTGCGCGCGGGCGCGTTGTGGCCGGCGAGGCGGTAGAGGTAGTCGCGCTCGTCGCTCGAGAGCCGCAACGCGCGGGCGAGCGCCGACAGCATCTGCTCAGAGGGCTGGGGGCCGCGAGACTGCTCGAGGCGGGTGTAGTAGTCGGTCGACATGCCGGTGAGCGCGGCCACCTCGTCGCGGCGGAGGCCGCCCACCCGCCGGCGGGCGCCCGCCGGCAGCCCGACGTCGGAGGGCTGCAGACCCTCGCGACGGGAGCGGAGGAAGGCGGCGAGCTCGGAACGGTCCATGCTGCCATCCTCCGCCATCCGGCCGCCGTCAGACAGGGATCGGCGGTCCCCGGATGACGGCGCTCTGCCACCGGCGCCCGGTGCGGCCGACACTGGAGCCATGAACCTCACCGGAAACACCATCTTCATCCCCGGCGCCACCTCGGGCATCGGACTCGCCCTCGCCGAGCGGTTCCAGGCCGCCGGCAACACCGTCGTGATCGGCGGCCGCCGCACCGACCTGCTCGACCGCCTCGTGGCCGAGCACGGCTTCGACGCGGTGACCATCGACACCACCGACGCCGCATCCGTTCTCGCCGCCCGCGACGAGGTGCTCGCCCGCCACCCCGAGCTGAAC
This sequence comes from Herbiconiux liangxiaofengii, assembly GCF_041927335.1. Classification (NCBI taxonomy): domain Bacteria; kingdom Bacillati; phylum Actinomycetota; class Actinomycetes; order Micrococcales; family Microbacteriaceae; genus Herbiconiux; species Herbiconiux liangxiaofengii. Next base: position 215,652 of record NZ_JBHFHD010000010.1, read on the forward strand.
GTGGTGATCGCGATGGCCGGCGTGATGGAGGCCGAGCAGGTGACCGACCCCGGCTTCCTGACCACCGCCGAGCGCATCGTCGACACCAACATCCTCGGGCCGCTGCGGCTGGTGTCGGCCTTCATCGAGCACCTGCAGTCGCGACCGGATGCGACGCTCATGACGGTCTCGTCGGGCCTCGCCCACACCCCGCTGGCCGCGACGCCCACCTACAACGGCACGAAGGCCTTCGTGCACCAGTACTCGGAGTCGATCCGACTGCAGCTCGCCGGCACCTCGGTGCGGGTGCTCGAACTCGTGCCGCCCGCGGTGCAGACCGAGCTGATGGCGGGCAACTCCGTGAACGAGCACTTCATGCCGCTCGACGCCTTCGCCGACGAGGTGATGGCGCTCATCCAGGCGCAGCCCGACGCCACCGAGATCCTCGTCGACACGGTGCGGTTCCTGCGCTTCGCCGAGGTGGAGGGGCGCTACGACTCCGCGGTGGCCGCCGTCAACGCGCGGGGCTGAGCGTCGGCCGAGGCCACGCAGGCCCGGGGCGGCGGCTGCGGGCGCGGCCGCGGCCGCGGCTCAGCCGAAGGCCGCGAGGCCCGTGAGCGCCCGGCCGATCACGAGGGCGTGGATCTCGTCGGTGCCCTCGTAGGTGCGCACCGCCTCGAGGTTGGCGAGGTGGCGCATCACCGGGAAGGCCGAGGTGATGCCGTCGCCACCCAGCACCGAGCGCGCGAGGCTCGCGACGGCGATGGCCTCCCGCACGTTGTTGAGCTTGCCCACGCTGATCTGCGCCGGCGTGAGGGTGCCCGCCGCCTTGAGCCGGCCGAGATGCAGGGCGAGCAGCAGACCTTTCTCGTACTCCAGCAGCATGTCGGCGAGCTTGCCCTGGGTGAGCTGGAACCGCCCGATCGGGCCGCCGAACACCTCGCGGTCGAGTGACCGCCCGAGCGCCGCCACCAGACAGCTGCGGGCCGCCCCCATCACACCCCAGACGATGCCGAACCGCGCCTCGTTCAGGCAGGTGAACGGCGCACCGAGTCCGCGGGCGTCCGGCAGCCGCGCCGCCTCGGGAACCCGCACGCCGTCGAGCACCACGTCGCACTGGACCGAGGTGCGCATCGCGAGCTTCCCGGCGATGGGCGTCGCGCGGAAGCCGGGTGTATCGGTCGGCACCAGGAAGCCGCGCACGCCCTCATCGGTCTGCGCCCACACCACGGCCACGCCGGCCACGCTGGCGAGCCCGATCCAGCGCTTCACCCCGTCGATCACCCAGTCGCCGCCCGACCTGACGGCCCGGGTGGTCATCGCGGCCGGGTCGCTGCCGCCCTCGGGCTCGGTGAGCGCGAAACAGCCGAGCACCGCACCCCGGGCCATCGGGGGCAGCCATGCACTCTTCTGCTCCTCGGAGCCGAACCGGTCGATCGCCGTCATGGCCAGCGATCCCTGCACCGAGACCAGGGTGCGCCATCCGCTGTCGGCCGCTTCGAGCTCGAGACAGACGGCGCCGTACGACACCGCGTCGGCACCGGCGCAGCCGTGACCGGAGAGATGCATGCCGAGAAATCCTTGCTCGCCCAGCTCGGTCACGAGTTCGGCACGGAACCGATGGTTCTCGAAGTCGTCGTCGACGGTGGGCAGGATGCGGTCACGCGCGAAGGCGCGCGCCCGGATCGCCCACCCGCGCTGCTCGTCGTCGAGGAGCGAATCGCCGTCGAACACGGCCGCCAGGGCGTCGTGGGGGCGCACGGAGGAGGACACGGCGTCGTCGCCGGATACGGAGCTCATCCCGCCAGTCTGCGGGGCCGCTGGGTGTGTTTCAATGAGAGATGTCGCGTGCCCTGTTCGGGGGCGGCGATGCCCCCGACGTCAGAGGCGACGCCGGGTGCACGAGGTCGGCCATCGAGGGGGATGCGCGGTGACAGCAGCAGCGGGTGGGCCGGGGCACGGCGACCATCTGGAGTTCATCCGGCGCGCGGGCCGCACCACGCGGAAGGCCATCGCCGAGCACACCGGGCTGTCGCGGAGCGTGGTGGCGCAGGGCGTCGCCGAGCTGATCGCCCAGGGGATCGTGGTGGAACGGCGCGTCGACCCGCTACCGACCGATGCCCCCGGAGCGCTCCGCGCGCGCCGGGGCCGCCCCACCTCGGTGCTCGAGCTGGCGCCCCAGCGCGGTGTCGTGGTGGCCGCCGACATCGGGCACCGGCATCTCACCGTGGCCACCTGCGACCTGCACGGGGGCGTGCTGGCCGAGCGCCGCATCCCGTTCCCGGTCGACGAGGGGTCGGCGCCGACGTTCCGCCGCGTGCACGCGATGACGGCCGAGTCGCTCCGCGAGGCGGGGGCGGTGGCCGCCGAGGTGAAGGCGTTCGGGGTGTCGCTGCCGTTCCCGGTGATGAAGGCCACCGGAACGGTGCGGGCCCCGGCCGCTCTGGCCGGCTGGCAGCACGCCGAGGCCGCTCGGGCGCGGCCCCCCGGCATCTCCGGCCCCCTCGTGGCCGACAACGACGCGAACTTCGGGGCCTGGGGCGAACGGGTGCACGGGCACCGCGCCCATCCGGCCCGTGCCGACGGCACGCTCGACAACCTCCTCTACGTGAAACTCGGTCACGGCATCGGGGCCGGCCTCGTGGTCGACGGGATGCTGCTGTCGGGTGCTCGGGGGACCGGCGGCGAGATGGGGCACATCCAGGTGGTGCCCGGGGGAGCGCTCTGCCGCTGCGGCCGGCGCGGCTGCCTCGAGACCGTGGTGGCCGAGAGTCTTCCCGACCACCGTCTGGCGGGGCTGCGGGTGGGGCGCGCCATCGCGCAGCTGTGCGCCTTCATCGATGCGGAGACGGTCATCCTCGGCGGCACCTTCGGGGGCTCGGCCGCCCTGGTCGACGGAGTACGGGAGGCGTTCGAGCGGTACCTGCCGGGGGGTGAGGCCGCCGACGGGGGAGGGACGGCCGGGCCGGATGCGGGCGCCTCGCGGGTCGACGTGCGGGCCGCGGTGCTCGGCGAGCGGTCGGAGCTCGTGGGCATCATCGATCGGGCGCTCTCCGCGGCGTGGGCCTCCGGCGACATCCGCCCGGCGACGACCGCGCTTTCGTCCTTCCGCCGGACAAATTCGCGGGCTGTACTTGACGTTCCGTTCGAATCAGAACGGTTCGTCATGAAGGAGTGACAGTGCCCGCACCCGGCCAGAGGCTCGCCGCCCGAACATCCCGACGCCGACCTCTGCGAGGGCTTCTCGCGGCCGGGCTCTCCGTCGCCCTGCTGGGAGCGGGCCTCGTGGCCGGCCAGACGGCGAACGCGGCCGCCCCCGACCTCGCGCGCGCGGGCACCACCACCGCCTCGGCCTCGCAGAACGACCAGGACGGCAGCTTCCCCGCCTCGAACGCCACCGACGGCAATGCGGCCACGCGGTGGGCGAGCGGCAACGGTCCCGACTCCGACACCACCTTCACGGCGTCGCTCACCACCGACCTCGGCTCCACGGCCACCGTCACCGACGTGGAGATCACCTGGGAGGCCGCCTACGCCGTGGCCTACGACGTGCAGGTCGCCACCTCGAACCCCGACGACCCCGCCAGCTGGAGCACCGCCGCGAGCGAGACCGCGGGAGTCGGCGGCACCGAGCAGGTGGTGTTCGACGCCCCGGTCGACGCCCGCTACGTGCGGCTGGCGATGCTCGAGCGCGCGGCCGCCACGTGGGAGGCGCCCGTTCTGCACTACTACGGCTACTCGGTCTACACCCTCGCCGTGCACGGCTCGGTGGCCGTGCCCACCGCCGGGTTCGAGGCGCAGGCCGTCTCCGTCGGCGCCGGAGGCGACGCCGAGCTGAACGTGACGCTGAACAGCCCCTCGGATGCCGACCAGTCGGTGCGGGTCACCAGCACCGACGGTTCCGCCACCGCGGGAACCGACTACACCGCCGTCGACCAGGTGATCACCGTTCCGGCGGGCCAGACCTCGGCGGCCGTCACCGTGCCCACCGTCTCGCAGGGAGCGCTCACCCCCGAGCGCACCTTCATGCTGAGCCTCTCCGAGCCCTCGGACGGCATCGTCATCGGCCCGCGCAGCACCGCCGTCGTCACCGTCCGCCCGACCGGCGAGCTCCCGAACGACGGCGCCCGCACGGTGCTGCAGGACTTCGAGGCCGGAGTGCCCTCCGACTACTCCACCTGGGCCAGCGCCGACTCCGTGAAACCGGTGCTCACGACGGCCGTCGACGACGGCATCCCGGGCGCGGCGGTCGACAACCACGTGCTCGTGGCGACCGTGGGCGGAACGCCCTCGGCAGCCGACTGGTTCGGCTTCACCAACGACACGGCCGCCCAGGACTGGTCGGCCTCCGACGGCTTCAGCTTCTGGTTCCTCGGCACCGGCAGCGGCAAGACGCTCGGCTACGAGGTCAAGTCGGGCGGCCAGCTGTTCGACCAGAGCCTCGTCGACGACAGCACCGGCTGGCGCGAGGTGCGCGTGCTCTTCACCGACCTGCGCCTGAAGAACGACCACTCGAGCCCGGCCCGCTTCCTCCCGTCGGCCTCCACCGGATTCGCCGTCACCCTCACCGGACTCGGCGCCGGCACCTGGTCGTTCGACGACTTCTCCACCTTCGAACGGGCCACCACCCTCGAGGACTTCCAGGGCGAGATGCCGATCGGCACGTCGACGAACCCGGTGGGCTTCTTCACCTGGGGCTCCGACGAGGGTCTCGCGAGCATGGAGGTGACTGCGCAGCAGCGGGGCGACGTACCGGACAACCGCGTGCTCTCGGGCAGCTACCTCATCCCCTCGGGCGGCTACGCGGGATTCAGCGACAACCTCGCGTCGTCACAGGACTGGAGCAGCTACCAGGGCCTGCGGTTCTGGTGGTACGCCTCCCAGGCCTCGAACCCCGCCTCGCCCACGGCGGGCGACGACATCAAGGTCGAGCTCAAAGACGGTGGCCCCGACGGCGAGCACTCCGAGCTCTGGGCGGCCACCTTCAAAGACAACTGGGGCAGCTCGACGAGTCGCTGGAAGCTGGTGGAGCTGCCGTTCAGCGCCTTCTCGATCGGCGGCTACCAGCCCGGCAGCGCCGAGACCCAGAACGGCTCCCTCGACCTGACGAGCGCCTGGGGCTTCGCCATCACGTTCGCGCCCGGCAAGCCCACGCGCACGAACTGGGCCGTCGACGACGTGCAGCTCTACGGCACCCCCGAGCAGGCGGCGAACCTCACGGTCACCACCTCGAAGGACGTGTACCTGCTGAACCCGGGCGAGACCGCGCCGGTGGGGGTGACCCTCACCACCTCGAACGGCGACCCGCTCACCGATGCGGTGCAGGTGACCTACGCGCCGGGTACCGGGACCGCTGAGATCGGCACCCATGTGGCGTCGTTCGGCGGCACCCTCACCTTCGCGGCGGGCACCGTGTCGGGTTCGACGCAGACCTTCGACGTCACCGCCCTGGCTGCGGCGTCGGCCGGTGACCAGGCCCGGAGCATCCCCGTGGTGCTCGACGCGCAGGGCGCCCAGCTGCCGGCCGCCGACCCTCGCGTGGTGGTGAACGCCCATGGTCTGCCCTACCTCGACCCGTCGCTGCCCACCGCCGCCAGGGTCGACGATCTGATGAGCCGGATGAGCCTGGCCGAGAAGGTGGGCCAGATGGCCCAGGCCGAGCGGCTCGGTCTCACCTCACCCGGCCAGATCGCCGATCTGGGGCTCGGCTCGATCCTCTCGGGAGGTGGCTCGACCCCGGCCGAGAACACCCCAGAGGCCTGGGCCGACATGATCGACGGATTCCAGGAGCAGGCGCTGTCGACCTCGCTCCAGATCCCGCTGCTCTACGGCGCCGACGCCGTGCACGGCCACAGCAACGTGATCGACGCCACGATCTTCCCGCACAACATCGGGCTCGGCGCCACCCGCGATCCGGCCCTCGTGCAGCAGCTCGCCGAGGACACGGCGGTGGAGACCAAGACCACCGGCGTGAACTGGGCCTTCGCGCCGTGTCTGTGCGTCAGCCGCGATGAGCGGTGGGGCCGCACCTACGAGTCGTTCGGCGAGGACCCGGCCCTGGTCGAATCGTTCTCCGCTCCGAGCATCGTGGGCCTGCAGGGTGACGGCGCCGGCGACAAGTCGGCCACCGACGAGGTGCTCGCCACGGCGAAGCACTGGGTGGGCGACGGCGGCACGGGCTATGACCCCACGAAGGCCGGCAACGGGTATCCGATCGACCAGGGGCTCACGGTGTCGCCGTCGCTCGAGGACTTCCGCCGCACGCACGTCGACCCGTACCTGCCCGCCATCGAGGCCGGGGTGGGCAGCATCATGCCCTCCTACTCGGGAGTCGACATCGCCGGAACCGGTGACGTGCGGATGCACGAGAACACGGCACTGAACACCGACCTGCTGAAGGGCGAGCTCGGTTTCGACGGCTTCCTGATCAGCGACTGGGAGGGCATCGACAAGCTGCCGGGCGGTACCTACGCCGAGAAGGTGGTTCGCTCGGTGAACTCGGGACTCGACATGGCGATGGCGCCGTACAACTTCGACGCCTTCATCACGGCGGTCGAGACCGCGGTGACCACGGGCGGCACGATCCCGCAGAGCCGGGTCGACGACGCGGTGGAGCGCATCCTGACGCAGAAGTTCGAGCTCGGCCTGTTCGAGCAGCCCTTCGCCGATCGCAGCGCGGCCGACCGCTTCGGCGGCCAGGCCCACCGGGCGGATGCGCGCCAGGCCGCCGCCGAGTCGCAGGTGCTGCTGAAGAACGACGGCGTGCTGCCGCTGGCGAAGGACGCCTCGGTGTACGTGGCCGGATCGAACGCCGACGACCTGGGCAACCAGATGGGCGGCTGGACGATCTCCTGGCAGGGCGGCTCCGGCCCCACCGCCACGACGGGAACCAGCATCCTGAACGGCATGAAGCAGGTGGCTCCGGATGCGACGATCACCTACTCGAAAGACGCCTCGGCTCCCATGACGGGCAGCGACGTCGGCGTGGTGGTGGTGGGGGAGACCCCGTACGCGGAGGGTCAGGGCGACGTCGGCAACAACGGGCACAGCCTCTCGCTCACCGACGCCGACCGCGCCACCATCGACACCGTGTGCGGAGCGATGGAGTGCGTGGTGCTGGTGGTGTCGGGCCGGTCGCAGATCGTCACCGACCAGCTGCCGGAGATCTCGGGTCTCGTGGCCTCGTTCCTCCCCGGCAGCGAGGGCGCCGGAGTGGCCGACACGCTGTTCGGCGACATCCCGTTCACCGGCCGGCTGCCCCTGACCTGGCCGGCCGACGCCGCCCAGGTGCCGATCAACGTCGGTGACGAGGCGTACCAGCCCGCGTTCGCCTACGGTTGGGGCGAGCGCACGGATGCCCCGAAGGCGCGGCTGGAGGCGCTGTCGGCGGCGCTGCCCGAGGGTTCGGCGCGCACCGCGGTTGACGCCTTCGTGGCGGCTCCGGTGTGGGATGCGGCGGGAGCCGTGATCGACTCCGACGAGGCGCGGGCATCGGCCGCCCAGCGCGGGGCGGAGGCCGCGGCGGCGCTCACGGGAGCCGCCCAGGGCGACGCTTCAACGGCGACGGACGCCACGGCCGAGAGCCTCGCCGGGGTCGACGCGCCGACCCTCGCTGCCGCCGACGAGCTGGTCTCGGTCATCCGAGACCTGGCGCAGGACGCGATGGTGGCGGGCACCGATGTCACGGGCGACCGGTCGGAGGCCGTCACGGCCGACGCCGAGCACGAGTTGCTGAGCGGCGACGCCGTCACCGCGGTGACGCTGCTGGCGTCGGTGTTCGGGGTGACCGTGGTTGATCCGGGGACGGGCGGCCCCGGTACGGGCGGCGGCCCCGGTACGGGTGGAGGCCCCGGCACGGGTGGCGGGCCGGGCACGGGTGAACCCGGACCGGGTCAGCCGGGCTCCGACCAGGCCGGTGGCTCCTCGGGCGACGGGCTCGCGATCACCGGCAGCCAGGCCGCGCTGATCGCGGGGATCGCGCTGCTCGTGCTGGGTGCCGGAGCGGCGACGTTCCTGATCGCGCGGCGCCGCCGACAGGCACCGTAGCGCGGGGTCAGGCGACGAAGGGCGGGTCATCCGATCGGATGGCCCGCCCTTCCGTGTCCGTCGCGTCTACCGGTGGAAGACGTTCGCCTCCCACGGGGCGAGATCGTCGGCCGCCGACGCCGCCTGCCTGAGGTTGCCGAGCAGCAGGGGAGTGCCCTCCCAGTCCGCTGCCCGCGCGTCGCCGAACCGCGGGCTGCGCGGCGTGGACGACAGGTTCGCCAGCACCAGCAGGTGCTCGTCGCCGAGCGATCGTTCGAACGCGAAGATCGCGTCGTCGCCCACGTCGAGCCGCTCGAAGTCGCCACGGGCGATGACGGGCAGCTCGTGACGCAGACGGATGAGCGCGCGGTAGTGCGCGAGCACGGAGTGCTCGTCGCCATCCTGAGCCGCCACCGAGATGCGGTCGTTGCGGGGGTTGACCGCGATCCAGGGCGTGCCGGTGGTGAAGCCGGCCGAGGGCGTGGCGTCCCACTGCACCGGAGTGCGGGCGTTGTCGCGGCTCATCGAGGCCAGGCCGCGAAGGGCCTGCTCGGCACTCACGCCGGACTCCGTCGCCTCGGCGTACCAGTTCAGCGACTCCACGTCGCGGTGGTCGTCGATGCTCGCGAACGGCGCATTGGTCATGCCGATCTCCTCGCCCTGGTACACGTAGGGCGTGCCGCGCTGCAGGTGCAGCATGGTGGCGAGCGCCGTGGCCGAGGCCCGCCAGTGCTCCCCGTCGTCGCCGAAGCGCGACACCGATCGGGCCTGGTCGTGGTTGGCGAGATAGAGGCTGTTCCAGCCCACGTCGGCGAGGGCCTGCTGCCAGCGGGTGAGGTTCGCCGCGAGCTCGCCCGGTTCGAGGCGGCGCGCACCGAACTTGCCGAGCGGGCCGTGATCGAGCCCCACGTGCTCGAACTGGAACACCATGTCGACCTCGCGCCGCGCCGGGTCGGTGAAGAGCACGGCCTCCTCGATGGTGACTCCCGGGGTCTCGCCCACCGTGATGAGCCCCGGCCGCCCGTCGAACACCTCGCGGTGCATCGCCTGCAGGAACTCGTGCAGCCGCGGGCCGCCGGTGTAGTGCGGGGTGCCGTCGCCGTGCCGTGCCCCGGGCGCCACCTCGCCGTCGGGCAGGGCGAGGTTCTTGGAGATGAGGTTGATCACGTCCATCCGGAAGCCGTCGACGCCGCGGTCGAGCCACCACCGCATCATGGAGTGGACGGCCTCGCGCACCTCGGGGTTCTCCCAGTTCAGGTCGGGCTGCTTGCGGTCGAACAGGTGCAGGTAGTACTCGCCCGTGGCGGCGTCGTACTCCCAGGTGGGCCCCGAGAAGAACGACTCCCAGTTGGTGGGCTCGGCGCCGGGGGTTCCGGGTTCGTGGCCCTCGCGGGCGGGCCGCCACCAGTACCAGTCGCGCTTGGGGTTCGACACGCTCGAGCGCGATTCGACGAACCACGGATGCTCGTCGGAGGTGTGGTTCACCACCAGATCCATCACGAGCTTCATGCCCCGCCGGTGCACGTCGGCGAGCAGCTCGTCGAAGTCGTCGAGGGTGCCCATGGCCGGATCGATGTCCTGGTAGTCGCTGATGTCGTAGCCGTTGTCGGCGTGCGGCGACCGGTACACCGGCGACAGCCAGATCACGTCGACCCCGAGGGTCTCCAGGTGATCCAGCCGCTGCCGGATGCCGCGCAGGTCGCCGATCCCGTCGCCGTTCGAGTCCTGGAAGCTGCGCGGGTAGATCTGATAGACCACCGCGCCCTTCCACCAGTCGGGAGTGCTGTCGTCGATGCTCACCCCGGAAACGCTACCGCCCGGGCCCCCAGTCGGGCGCGTCCCGTTTCGCGCCAGGGCGTTGGCGTTGCCGCGGCGGCGTGGGAGGGTTCGGAGGGTCCGCCGACGTCCCGCGTCGGCGACAACCCCCGATGCAAGGAGAACCCATGAAGATCGTCGTCACCGGATCACGCGGCAAGGTCGGCCGGGCCGCCACCCAGGCCCTCGTCGACGCGGGGCACGACGTGCTCGGCGTCGACCTCCTGCGGCCCGTGTTCGACGCCGGAGTGGTGGTGCCCGGCCGTTACCAGATGGCCGACCTCACCGATGCCGGCTCCGCGTTCGCCGTGACGGCCGGTGCCGACGTGGTGGTGCACATCGCCGCCATCCCGCAGCCCACCGGCAACCCCGCCCACGTGGTGATGCAGACCAACCTCATGTCGACCTTCAACATGATCGAGGCCGCCGTGCGCTTCGGGGTGAAGCGCTTCGTGAACGTCTCCAGCGAGAGCATCGTGGGCAACTTCTTCCCCGAGCGGCCGTTCCTACCGCACTACGCGCCGGTCGACGAGGAGCACCCGCTGCTGCCGCAGGATCCGTATGCGCTGTCGAAGCTGTTCGGCGAGCAGCTGATGGATGCGGCGGTGCGGAGATCCGACATCCGCGCCATCTCGCTGCGACCGAGCACCGTGCACAACGAGGACAACTACGAACTGAACCTCGGCCCCCAGGTGCGCGACCCCTCGGTGCTCACCGCGAACCTCTGGAGCTACATCGACGTGGACGACCTCGCCGACGCCATCGTGCTCTCGGCCGAGTCGGAGCTCGAGGGCCACGAGGTGTTCTACATCGCCTCGCCCGACAACGCCGGCGGCCACGACTTCGCCGAGATCCTGAAGCGGTACTACGGCACCAGCATCCCGTTGCGGGAGCTCGACCGGGTAGACGCCTCCGGCATCTCGATCGCGAAGGCCAGGCGGCTGCTCGGGTTCGAGCCGACGCGTTCGTGGTCGGACCATCTCGACACCGACGGCAGGGCTAGGCCTTCTCGGCACCCGACTTCTTGAGCCGCTTCTTCGCGGCGCGCTCCACCAGGATGGCGAGGTAGTCCCGCACCGGGCGTCCGGCGAGCTCGTCGAGCTCGGCCCGGGCGGCCTGCTCGATCTCGGATTTCGGGGTGTTCGGGAACTTCTCCTGCAGGCGCTCCACGACCTGCTGGATGGTGTCTTCGTCGGTCACGTCTTTAGCCATGAGCAGAGTGTCCCACACCGACGTGAACAGGTCGGCGCGAAAAAAGTTCATGAGTGTGCATCCAAACGGGCGGTTCGGGGAGAAGTGGGGGGTGTAAGTCAATTTCCCGCTGCTCCCCGGAGCATCATCAGGAGGTACTCATGCGCAAGACCCTCATCGCCGGCATCGCAGCCGGCGCCCTCGTGACCGTCGGCACAGCACTGCCCGCCGCCGCAGCCGACGGCGACGCGTCGCTGTCGGTGCTGCACGCGGTTCCCGGTGTCACCGTCGACGTCTACGTCAACAACGCGCTCACGCTCGACGACTTCACCCCCGGCACCCTCGCCGGCCCGCTGCCGCTCCCGGCCGGCACGTACTCGGTGGCCATCACGGCCTCGGATGCGGCCGACGCCAGCGCACCGCTGATCGGCCCGATCGACCTGCCTCTGGCCGCCGGCGGCAACTACACCGCCGTGGCCCACCTGAACGCGGCGGGCGACCCCACGGCCACGCTGTTCACCAACGACACCGCCACCCTCGCGGCCGGCGAGGGCCGCCTCACGGTGCGCCACGTGGCTGCCGCCCCGGCGGTCGACGTGCTCGCCGGTGGAGCGCCCGTGATCACGAACCTGTCGAACCCGGCCGAGTCGGTGCTGACCCTTCCGGCCGGCACCGTGTCGGCGGCCGTCGCCGCAACGGGCACCACCACCCCCGTGATCGGCCCGGCCGACGTGAACGTGGCCGAGGGCACGAACACGATCGTCTACGCCTGGGGCAGCCTCGAGGCGGGCAACCTCGCCCTGGCCACGCAGACCATCGACGGCCTGCACTCCACCCCGGGCGGCGTTCCGGCCGGTTCCGCGGGCCTGGTGGCCACCAACCAGCCCGGTGACGCCACCGGCCTGTGGATCGGGGCGGCCGTCCTCGCGCTGATCGCCGCCGCTGCCGGCGCCGTCACCCGCCGTCGCGCCCTGGCGAAGGCCTCGCGCTGATCGGTCGGCACGCCGGGAGCACCGCGGCCGGGGCACTCGCCCCGGCCGCGGCATCCGTCATAGCCTGCGTCGTGCTTCTCTCGGGCTGCGCCGCCGGCGGAGCCGAGTCGTCGCCGGTTCCGCCCGTGTCCAGCCCGGCCGCGACCGCGACGCCCACGCCGACTCCGGATGCCGCGGCCGGCGCCACGCCGCCCGCGGTTCCCGTGCCCGACGTTCCCCGCGCCGATGCGAGTCTCGGCACCCCCACGCCCACGGTTCCGCCCGTGCGCGTTCAGGTGGGCGACCTCGGCATCGACGTCTCGGTGGCCCCGGAGGGCGTCGACGACGCCGGAGCGCTCGCGCTGCCCGACGACCCCGACATCGCCTCCTGGTACAAGTGGGGCCCCTCGCCGTGGAGCGAGGAGGGGACGACCGTGATCGCCTCCCACGTCGACTCCCTGGAGTACGGGCTCGGCCAGTTCGCCCGTCTTCCCGACGCGACCGCGGGCACGGTGGTGACCGTCCAGGCCGCAGACGGACGCGAGGCGCAGTACACCGTGCAGCAGGTGCAGATGGCCGACAAGTCGGGCGTCGACTGGGCGAGCGTGTTCACCCGCGAGGGAGAGGATCGTCTGGTGCTGATCACCTGCGGTGGCGAGTTCGACTACGACACCGGCCACTACCTCAGCAACGTGATCGTGACCGCGGTTCCGGTGCCGTGAGGGCGGGGTGGGTATGCTCGAGGCGACGAAGGCACCGGATGTGACAGTGGCAACCAGAGACGACGACGCGCTGGCGGAAGCCTTCCGCGCGCACGACGAGAGCGCTCTGGCCGAGGTCTACGAACGCTGGTCGGCACTCGTGCACACCCTGGCGCTCCGGTCGCTCGGCGATCCGCGCGACGCCGAGGACGTGACGCAGAAGGTGTTCGTGAACGCCTGGCGCGGCCGCGACCGGTACGACCCCGCCCGGGCCCGGCTGAGCGCCTGGCTCGTGGGCATCACCCGGCACTGCATCGCCGACACCCTCGAGGCCCGCTCCCGATCCCGCCTCGCCGAGGAGTCGCACGTGGCCGAGCGGCCACGCGAGCCTGTCGACGACACCTCGGTGCTGGCCGATCAACTGCTGCTCTCCGACGAGCTCGACCGGCTGGAGGAAGTGCCTCAGCAGGTGATGAGACTCGCCTTCTACGCTGATCTCACGCACGTGCAGATCGCCGAGCACCTGGGCCTTCCGCTCGGAACGGTGAAGAGTCACATCCGTCGAAGCCTGGTTCGGCTCCGAACACGTCTCGAGGTGAACGATGACACATATTGACTCAGACGCGCTCGCGATGATCGCTCTCGGCGACGCTCCCGTGAGCGAGGCCGAGCGCATCCACCTGGCCGGCTGCGTGCCGTGCTCGGAGGAGCTCGCCGAACTGACCCGTGTCGTGGCCCTCGGCCGCGCGGCGCAGGGCCCGGAGCTGGTGCCGCCGCCGGCCGCGGTGTGGGCGCGCATCCGGAGTGAACTGCAGCTCGACGGGGCGCCCGCGGTGGTGCCGGCATCCTCCCACCGCGCTCCCCGCCGCCGCGCGGGGCGGCGATCACGGCTGTGGCTGCCCATCGGCGCGGCGGCCCTGGTGGTGGGCCTGGTGGCCGGAGCCGGTGCCGGCATCTGGTGGCAGGCCACCACGCAACCGGCCACGCAGGCCTCGGGCATCGTGGTGGCCGGCGCGCAGCTGGATCCGTTCCCCTCGTGGCCCGACGCCCGCGGCAGCGCGGTGGTGCAACAGGATGCGGACGGCCGGCGCCAGGTGGTGGTCGACGTCGACCCGGCCACCGACTCCGGGTCGCCGGCGGCCGAGCTGCGCGAGGTGTGGCTGATCAGAACGGATGGCACGGGCCTGATCAGCATCGGCTTCCTCGACGGCACCGAGGGGCGGTTCGACATCCCGCCGGGCATCGACATCGCCCAGTACGCCCTCGTCGACATCTCCGCGGAGACCGACGACGGCGACCCGGGTCACTCCGGCGACTCGATCGTGCGGGGCGAGCTCCGGAGTCTCTGACCGGGCCCGCGCGGGCGGCCGGGCAGCCCCGGCCGCCCGCCTCGGCTCAGCCGAGAGCGGAGTTGTAGGCCGCGATCTGGTCGGCGGCCTTGCTCTCCGCGTCAGCCATGGCCGAGGCCGGGTCGGCGCCCTCCACCACCCGGTCGAAGGCGGAGATGACCGTGGCCCGCACGGTGGGGAAGGCCCCGGTGCGGCAGCCCGCGGTGGCCTGGACGGCCGGCGTGCCGGTGAGCTGGGCGTACATCGCGGCCACGTTCGGGTCGGCGAGGGAGGCCGTTCCGACGGCGGTCGCCGCGGCATCCGTGTTCGAGGCGAGGTAGCCGGTCGCGCTCGCCCAGGCGGCCTGCGTGTCGGCCGAGTGCAGGAACGACGCGAACTCGTACGCGGCCCGCTGTTGCGCATCCGTGTGACCCGCCCCGGAGACCCAGAGGGCGTTTCCGCCGATCACCGCCCCGGCGTCGTGCGACGTCGAGGTGGTGGGGAAGGCGGCGACCACCGACTCCTTCTTCGACGGGTCGGCCGCGGTGTAGGCGCCGGTGGAGGTCATCATCATGCCCACCTTGCCGCTCGCGAACGCCGACACCATGGCGCTGTTGTCGGTGCCCGGGTTGAGCGCGGTTCCGTCGGTGAAGAGCGACTGCAGTGTGCTCAGGAATGAGAGCTGGGTGGGGCTGGTCATCGAGATGCCGTCGACGCGATCGGAGCCGCGCCCGTTGTCGGGGGTGCAGAAGTCCTCGCCGCCCGAGGCCGTGAGCTGCTCGAGCATCCAGGAGTCGGACATGTTCATGGTGAAGCCGTAACCACCGCTGGCGGAGTGGATCTTCTCGGCCCACCGGGCCACCTCGGCCAGGGTGGTGGGCGGGTGGGAGACGTCGAGCCCGGCAGCGGCGACGAGGGCGCGGTCGAGGTAGAGCACCGGCTGCGACACGGCGAAGGGCATGGCGGCGAGATCGCCGTCGGAGTCGGAATAGTACTGGCTGACCGCGGGCGGCAGGCTGTCGACGTCGAAGGACGAGTCGCCGGCGGTGAAGGTCGACACCGGCACGGTCTGCCGGGAGTCGAGCATGAACCCCGTGGCGACGTCGTTCATCATCAGCAGGTCGGGCGTGGAACCCGACTGCACGGCCGCCGTGTACTTCGTCTGCACGTCGGCGTAGGTGCCCTGGAACGAGGAGTCGACGGTGATGCGGCCGTTCTGCTCGGCGTTGAACTGCGCCACCAGGGCGTCGAGCTCGGTGGCGGCCGGTCCGGTCATCTCGTGCCAGAACGAGATCGTCACCGGGGCGTCGGCGGAGGGATCGGAGGCGGGCGCGTCGGCGCTGCAGCCCGCGAGGGCGAGGGCGGCGAGGCCCGCGACGACGGCGAAGGGGAGGGATCGGCGGGAGGGCATGGGCGAGTTCCTGTTCGTGAGGGGTGGTGGGTCGGAGGCGAGGATGGGGGAGGGAATGCGGGGCGGGGCGGTGGCGGGCGTCACTTCAGCGCCCCGGCCGTGAGGCCGAGGGCGAAGAACCGGTGGGCCAGCAGCACCAGCAGCAGCACGGGCAGGGTCACCAGGGCGGCGCCGGCGAGCACCACGCCCACGTCGGCCTGCTCGGCGCTGGAGAGCTGCGCGATGCCCACCTGGATGGTGCGGTTCTCGGGGGAGTTCGTGACGAGCAGCGGCCAGAAGTACCCGTTCCAGGCGGCGGTGGCGCTCACCAGGGTGACCGAGATCAGCGTGGGCCGCACGATCGGCAGCAGCATCGAGCGGATGAACCGGGCGTGCCCCGCGCCGTCGAGCAGAGCGGCCTCGCGGAGCTCGGCCGGGAAGCCGAGGAAGGCCTGCCGGAACAGGAAGATGGCCAGCGCCGACGCCAGGAAGGGCAGGAAGACCGCCGGAAGCGTGTCGATCAGGTGCCACGACGAGACGGTGAGGTAGTTCGCGATGAGCGTGGTCTCGGCCGGGATCATCAGGCTCGACAGCAGCACCAGGAACACGGCCCGGGTGCCGCGCAGCCGGCAGAACACCAGCGCGTAGGCGGCGGCCACTCCGATGCCCACCTGCGCGGCCGTCTGCGCCGCGGTGACGACCAGGCTGTTCACGAACTGCTGCCCGAGCGGCATCACCTGCGCGGCCCGGATGACGTTGTCGAGCGTGAGGTGAACGGGCAGCAGCCCCGCGAGCCCCTGGTCGAGCCACTCGGTGGGCGTGAGCGCCCCCTCGAACACGTAGTAGAGCGGAAAGCACACCACCAGCACGGCGGCGACGAGCCAGGCGTAGAGCAGGGTGCTCCGGATGCGCGAGCGGGTCGAGGCCCGCAGCCGGGTCGTGGCGGGCATCAGTAGTGCACCCGCCGCTCCAGCACCCGGAACTGCACCAGTGAGAGCAGCAGCACCAGCAGGAACAGCACCACCCCCAGAGCGGCGGCGAGCCCGAAGTTCGCGCTGGCCGCACCGAACGCCGTGCGGTAGATGTCGTACACCAGAGTGGTGGTCGCATCCGCCGGCCCGCCCTGGGTGAGGATCTGGATCTGGCCGAAGGTGGTGAGCGCCTCGACGGTGCCCGTGACGACGATGAAGAACAGCGTCGGCGTGACCAGCGGCAGCGAGACCGACCAGAGGGTGCGCGCCGCTCCGGCACCGTCGAGGTGCGCGGCGTCGATCACCTCGGCGTCGATGGCCCCGAAGGCGCCGAGCAGCAGCAGCACCGTGAAGCCGATCGAGCCCCACACCGTCACGGCGATCACGCTCGGCATCGCCCAGTGGGTGTCGGTGAGGAACGGGATCGACTGCCCGCCGAACCGGGTGATGACCGAGTCGACGAGCCCGGTGCCCGGGGTGAGCAGCGCGGCGAACGCCACCGACCCGGCCGAGACCGAGACGGCGATCGGAGAGGTCAGGAGTGCTCGGAAGACCGGCATCCCGCGCAACTTCGTGGTGAGGGGGATGACGATGAGGAGCCCGAGCACGATGCGCCCGGCCACCACGGCCACGCAGAACACGGCGGTGCGGGCCATCGTGGCCGCGAACTCCGGATCGGTGAAGGTGGTCGCGAAGTTCTTCGCGCCCACGAAACCCGCCGGCTGGCCGAAGATGTCGGTGCCCTGCAGGCTCAGCCAGAGCACACGGCCGAGCGGGTAGAACACGAACACGGCGAACACGGCGAGGGCCGGCAGCAGCAGGGCGACGCCGACCCGTCGGTCGGAGCGGAGCCACGAGCGGGTGGTCGGGATGCGGGGCGGGGCGAGGGTCGCCGGTCGCGGCCGTTCGCGGATCGACACTGTCATGAGCTACCTTTCGACGCCTGTAGGGAACGTTCCCTATCGGGAGCGGCTCCACTCTGCGACACGCTGCCGAAGCCGGTCAAGGCGGTTCGGTGTTCGTTCACCAACCCGTTGCCGGGTGGTTGCCGGCCATTCCCCTGGAGGTGGCGGGCGGCTTCTACACCTGGCTTCACGGCCAGGTGTGTTCCACGCCGGATGAATCGACTCCCGGCCCTTCCCGGGCCGCCCCGACCACGCAGGAGAGACCATGACCACCGAGAACGAGTTCGAGCCGGCGTCGCTCCGTGAGCTGGCGGCAGACGCCGCCAGGGCCGCCGTGCCGGCGCTGCTGAATGCCTTCCGCGGCGAGATGGACGTGTCGTTCAAGCGCGACCCGCACGACGTGGTGACCGAGCACGACCGCGCCGCCGAGCGCGTCATCAGCGAGGTGCTGCTCGCCGCCCGGCCCGGCGCCGCCGTGCTGGGGGAGGAGACCGGCAGCTCCGGCGAGGCCCGGCTGCGGTTCATCGTCGACCCGATCGACGGCACGGCGAACTTCGCGCGCGGGCTCGCCTACTGGTGCATCTCGATCGCCGCCGAGGTCGACGGCGAGGTGGTGGCGGGTGTGGTGCTCGACCCGGTGGCCGGCAACCTCTTCGCGGCCGACGACGCGGCCGCAACCCTGAACGGCCGGCCGATACGCTCGGCCTCGGCCGCCGATGCCGGAGCCACCCTGCTGACGAGCTTTCCGACCCACCACGACGTGGAGCTGCTCGGCGAGGAGGCCTTCCAGCTGATCGCCCTGATGACGCGCACCTACCGCCACGTGCACAGCCTGGGCAGCGGCGCCCTCAACCTGGCCCACGTGGCGGCGGGCTGGGCGGATGCGACGATGGGCTTCGACACCAAGCCCTGGGATGTCGCGGCGGGAGCCCTCATCCTCGAGCGGGCCGGCGGGCGGTTCGACGGTTTCGTGGGCGGCGTGGCGGTGCCGCGCCCGCACGAGAGCCTCGACTACGTGGCCTCGGGCGCGGGCGGCGGGCACGAGGTGCTCACCGCCCGCGTGCGCGAGCTGTCGGCCCGGCGGTCGATCGGGCGATAGCTCCCGTCAGGAGGCGCTGAGCCGCCAGGTGTGCACGTGCTCCCAGGTCATCGTCTGCCACCACCGGCCTGTCCAGTCGGGGCTCGCCGTGCGGTACAGCACCACGGTGTGGCCCGCGAATCCGCTCGGCACGGGCACCGCGAGTTCGCGGATGAACTCGCCCACCTCGTCGTGCAGGTCGGGGCGTACGTACAGGTCGTGCGAGGCGAGCGAGAGGTGGGCCCGGAAGGTGGCCGGGTCGAAGCCGTTCGCGGGCGGCGACCCCATCGGCCGGCGGAACGGGGCGACGGTGGCCTCCACCACCGCGGCGAGTCCGTGCAGCTCGTCGTTGACCGTTCCGTCCGGCCGGTGGTCGACGTCGTAGACGTAGCCGATTCCCTGACTCCGGATGCCGGCGTTGTGCACCGCGAACGGCTCCACCCCGGCCAGGGCGTGGGTGAGGGCATCCACCACGTCGCGTTCGGCGAAACCGAAGGGCTGGCTGCCCACGAGGGTGGCGTGCGGGGGGAAGGCGCCCGCCGAGAGCAGGCCGTACTGGGCGCGGAGCTGATCGGTCACCACGGTGACGGCTCGGCAGGTGGGGGCGTCGGGGCGCAGGTAGACGCCGTAGCGGTAGGGGTCGCTGTCGTCGCGGCGGTGTTTCGAGGGGACGCGGTCCGTCATGATGGCTCGTTTCGGGTGAGTGGGTGGGATGAGGATAGGGAACGTTCCCTATGTCGTTCCTCACCGTTCCACTCCCGACCGAAGAACGGGTGACCGCGGGGTGAACGGACGGTGGCGCCCTACACGGCGCCGAGGGTGCGGCCCGGAATCAGCTCGCCGTCGACGGCGCGGTGGCTGGTGCCGGTGCTGCGGCCGTCGATCTGATCGACCACCTCGTCGACCGAGAGCGACCCGATCACGCCGAGCGGCTGACGCCAGGAGGTGAGGCCGAGCAGTTCGCTGAGGTGCGGGGTGACCCCGTCGTACCCGGTCACCGAGATGTCGGCGGGGGCGCTGAGCCCCCGGCGGCGGAGGGCCTCCAGCACGGCCACGGCCCAGGAGTCGCTCGGCGCCATCAGGGCGGTGACCCCGTCGGCGTCCAGGGCGGCCTGCACCAGGGCGTCGACCCCGTCGGCCTCGACGCCGAACTCCTCGGCCGGCAGCGGCAGCACGTCGGCACCGGCCGTGCGCAGCCTCGCGATCATCGCCTGCGTGCGGGCGGCCTGCGTCATCGACGAGGCGGGCTGGAAGGTCATCACGGCGATGCGCCGGTGGCCGAGCGCGAGCACGTGGTCGGCGAGGCCCTCCCCGCCGCCGAACTCGTCGCAGTACACGCTGCTCACCTGGTCGTCGACCTCGGGCCGGCCGGCCACCACCGTCGGAATGCGCCGGGCGAACGGCAGGATGTCGCCGACCGGAAGCGCCCCGCTGCACACGATCAGGCCCTCCACCCGCAGCGACACCAGGGTCTCCAGCGCCCGCCGCTCCTCCGCGATCGAGAACGATCCCGCCCCGGTGGCGGTCACCACGCGATACCCGCTGGCCGACGCGCGCTCCTGGAACGCCGTGAGGAGGTGACCGTAGAACGGCGTGGCGGCATCCCGAACGAACACACCGAGGGTGTGGGTGCGATGAGCCGACATGCCGCGGGCGTTCGCATTGGCCACGTACCCGAGCTCGGCGGCGGCGGCCTGCACCCGGTCGACGGTGGCGGCAGCGACCCCGCCGGCGCCGGAGAGGGCGCGGGAGACGACCGATTTCGACACCCCGGCACGAGCCGCGACATCGTGGATGGTCGGAACCGCCGGTGGCATCGCGTTCTGCACGGCTCCACGCTAGCGGTCGCGGTGACGGAAACCCGGCTCGGAGAGAGAAGATAGTGGGGTGAAGGTTCTTTCGATCCAGTCCGCCGTGGCCTACGGGCACGTCGGCAACTCCGCCGCCGTCTTCCCCCTCCAGCGCATCGGGGCGGAGGTGCTCCCCGTCTACACCGTGAACTTCTCCAACCACACCGGGTACGGCGCGTGGCGTGGGCCGCTGATCTCGCCGGATGACGTGCGCGAGGTGCTCCTGGGCATCGAGGAGCGCGGCATCTTCCCCGAGATCGACGTGGTGCTCTCGGGCTACCAGGGCGGCGTGGGCATCGGCGACGTGATCGTCGACGCGGTGCGGCGCGTGAAGCAGGCGAACCCCTCGGCGGTGTACGCGTGCGACCCGGTGATGGGCAACGCCAAGTCGGGCTGCTTCGTGGCCGACGAGATCCCCGTGCTGCTGCGCGACCGCGTGGTGCCGGTGGCCGACATCATCACGCCGAACCAGTTCGAGCTGGGCTACCTCACCGGCACCGAGCCCGACACCCTCGAGTCGACCCTCGCCTCGGTCGACCTGGCGCGGGCGATGGGCCCGTCGACGGTGCTCGTCACGAGCGTCGAGCGCCCCGACCGCGACCCCGACACCATCGAGATGCTCGTGGCCGACGACTCCGGGGCGTGGCTGGTGACCACGCCGTTCCTGCCGCTGAAGGCCAACGGCTCGGGCGACGTCACGGCGGCGCTGTTCACGGCGCACTACCGGTCGACGGGCGATGCCGCGGCCGCCCTCGAGCGCACGGCGTCGAGCGTGTTCGACCTCATCGACACCACCTACCGCTCGGGCCAGCGCGAGCTGCAGCTCGTGGAGTCGCAGGAGTTCTACGCCCACCCGCGCCTGCAGTTCGCGGCCCGCCAGGTGCGCTGAGCCGGTCCGGCTGCGGTGAGTCGCGCCTACGTGCGACATCGAGGCGCGACTCAGCACTCGGAACAGCAGTTCGACGCGACTCAGCGGATGCCGGGCGGGTGCGCGAGGGTCAGGCGGCGAGCGAGAAGAGGTGGGCCGACGAGGTTGGTGCTGCAGGGTGCTCCGGCGCGGGGCGGAGGCGCTCGGCCACGGCGGTCGTGAGGTCGAGCAGCGACGTGTCGAGCGCCGCGCCGATGGCCTCGAGCATCTCGCTCGAGGGTTCTTTCAGGCCGCGTTCGACCTCGGAGAGGTACTGCGGCGACACGCTGGCCCGGCGCGCGATGCCCCGCAGCGTCTCGCCGCGGGACTGCCGCACCTCGCGCAGCTGCTCGCCCACGAGCTCACGCCAGAGGGGCTTGGGTTCGGGGCGGATGCGCGGAAGGCTCATGTCCCCAGTGAACCGGGCGGCGGCCGGCGGCGCATCCGGTTCCGCTCACAGCAGACGCGGCTCGCCGGCAGACGTGGCTCGCCGGAGACGCAGCTCAGAGCCGCCGCAGCAGCGCCTCGAGCTCGTCGACCACGAGGTCGGGGCGGGTGAGGAAGGGATGGTGCCCCGTCGGCACGTCGATCGACCGGGTCGCCCGCGCCGCATGCCGTCGTTGCAGCCCCACCGAGGTGCTGCGGTCGTCGGTGCACACGACGTAGGTGGAGTCGACGCCCTGCCAGCCGGCCGCGCTCGTGGGTGTGATGAACGCCGCCGCAGCCTGCGGGGTCACCCGCGACCAGGCCGCGCGCCGGGTCGCGGCATCCGCGTCCTGCAGGAACCGCGCCCCGAACGACGCCTCGTCGTGACCCGCCAGTCGCAGCGTGCCGTCGTCGCCGGGTTCGATCGCCACCGGGTCGGTCTCGCCGCTCATGATCGCCGCCTGCGACAGCCCCACCTCGGGCAGGTACGACGACACCAGCACCAGCCCCGCCACCGCTGCGTGGTGCCCGGCCTCGGCGATCACGGTGCCCCCGTAGGAGTGCCCGACGACGATCACCGAGCCCGCCGCGCCCATCTCAGACCCGGCCTCGTCGAGCGCCTCGCGCAGTGCCGCCGCATCCGCCTCGAGCCCGCCCTGCCCGGCCGCGCCCTCGGCCCCGGCCCGGGCCGGAGGAGTGACCTCGCCGCACGACGGCAGCGCCAGGGCCCGACTCCGGATGCCCGTGCGATCCTGCAGCAGCCGGGCAGCGGGCCCCCACCACCACGCGCCGCCGCGCACCAGTGCGCCGTGAACGAAGAGCAGTTCCATCGGGTCCTCCTGCCGTGAGCCGTTCCTCGACGGTAGGGCCCAGCAGCGGCCGCCGGGGCCGGATCCGCTCACGGCCGCCACGGCCGCCACGGCAGCAGCGGCTGCCGCTACAGCGCCGCCACGTCGATCAGCACCTTGCCCACCACGCCCGACTCCACCGCGTCGTGCGCCTCGGCCGTGCGCTCGAGCGGAAACCGCACCAGCGGCAGTCCGAACGACTCCCCGACGCCCAGAGCCCCGTCGGCCAGCGCCGCCGTGATGTCGGCCGTCGCCGCGTCGAGTGCCTCGGCGCCCACCGTGTAGAGCAGCAGGAACTGGTACCGCACGTTCAGCGCGAAGTGGGCCCGCACATCCAGCGTCATCTCGTCGCCGCCGTCGTTGGCGTACACGGCCACGCTGCCGTGATTGGCCAGCACGCCCGCGTTCAGCGCCGCGTTGCGCGCGGGGGAGACCTCGACCACCAGGTCGACGCCGTGCGGTGCAGCCGAGCGGATGCGCGCGGCCGCATCCTCGTCGCGGTAGTTCACGACCACCCCGGCCCCCGCCGCCTCGGCGAGCGCGGCCTTGGCGTCGGAGGAGATCGTGGTGATCACCGTGGCGCCCGCCCAGGTCGCGAGCTGGATGGCCGCGTGCCCCACGGCGCCGGCCCCGCCGGCCACCAGCACCGTGCGACCGGCCAGGGCGCCGGGCGCGAGCCGTGACGGCCCGCCCTCGTGCACCGTGAGCGCCCGGTGGGCCGTGATGGCCGGCACGCCGAGCGACGCCCCCACGTCGAACGAGACGCCCTCGGGCAGCTTCACCACGCGCGAGGCAGGCAACACCGTGTACTCCTGCGCCGTGCCGGTGGGCCGCTCGTGGGCGGCGAGGTACACCCACACGCGGTCGCCCGGGGTCACGGTGTCGACGCCGGGGCCGACGGCGTCGACGATTCCCGCACCGTCCTGGTTCGGAACGTGCTCACCCCGCGGCGGCCGCCCGTTTCCGGCGCGGCTCTTCCAGTCGGTGGGGTTGACGCCCGAGACTGCGACGCGAACCCGCACCTGTCCCGCCGCGGGTTCGGCGGGTTCCCGGTCGACGAGCTGCAGAACCTCGGAGGGGCCGTTCTTGCTGTACACGATCGCTCTCATGCCTCCATCCAACCCCCGCCGGCCCCCGACCTGCCAGCGTGGCCCGCGCCGACGCCCGACCCGTGCCACGATGGAACCGTGCCCGTCGTCGAGTCCCGTTGCATCGTTCCGGTGAGTCCCGAGGTGGCCTTCGCCGTCTCGCAGACCACGGGCGACACCCGCCTGCGCTGGGACCCGTTCATCCGTCGCCAGTATCTCCTCGACGGTGCCGTCGTGCCCGCGAAGGGTGTTCGCACCTTCACCGTGCAGCGCTTCGGCCTCCGCATGGTGAGCGAGTACGTCTCCTACAACCCGCCGTCGAACGTGGGCATGAAGATGACGAAGGGCTCGTGGTTCTTCGAGCGACTCGGCGGCGGCTGGCGGTTCAGCGCCGTCGAGGGCGACGACTCGAGCACCCTCGCGATCTGGCGCTACAACTTCAGCTGCCGGCCGCGCTGGCTCGCACCGATCGCCGAACGCATCGGCGCGTTCCTGCTGCAGCGCGACATCGACCGCCGCATCCGGGGCTTCGCGCGGGGCTGCGCCGACCCGGTGGTGCTCGCCCGTGTGGCCGCGACGAGCTGACCGACCCGGCCGCCTCCGGCCGCCTCCTGCCGGTACCGGCCGCAGCGCTGCGGATGCCGCAGACTGGGAGCATGAGTGACGACGAGACCCGGCGCATCCGGCTGTTGACGGCCTACGACGAGCAGCTCCGCACCGATGCGGAGACCCCGAGCGCCGTCGCCGTCACGCTCCTCGGCCCGCTGCGGCTGGTGACCTTCGCGGGTGGGCGCGGCTTCATCACCTACCGCGATCTCGGCGGCGCCGACCGCGAGGCGGTGGGCCGGCTCGTGGCCGAGGCGCTCGAGCACTTCCGTGTGGCTCCGGGCATCGAGCGGGTCGAGTGGAAGACCCGCGGCCACGACGCCGCCCCAGGCCTGCACGACGACCTGCTCGCGAACGGCTTCGTGCCCGACGAACCCGAGTCGATCATGATCGGCGAGGCCCGGGCGCTGGCCGTCGACGTGCCGCTGCCCGAGGGCGTCACGCTCCGCCGGGTCACCGCCGAGCCCGACGTGCGGGCCATGAGCGCCATGCAGGACGAGGTGTTCGGCGACCCGGTCTCCGACGAGATGGCCGAGGCCCTGCTGTCACGCCTCGCCCGGGATGACGGCATGGAACTGTGGATCGCCGAGGCCGACGGCGAGATCATCACCGCGGGGCGTCTCGAGCCCGTGCCGGGTACCGACTTCGCGGGTATCTGGGGTGGGTCGACGCGCTCCGGATGGCGGGGCCGAGGCGTCTACCGCGCTCTCACAGCCGCCCGCGCCCGCTCGGCGATCGCGCTGGGCAAGTCGCTCATCCACAGCGACTCGACGGAGTACTCGCGGCCGATTCTCGAGCGGTCGGGGTTCGTGGCCGTGTCCACCACCACGCCCTACACCTGGCGCCGGAACGACAGCTAGGGCGCGCCGCCGTCCACTCGGCGCTACCAGCCCTCCGGTCCGGCGCTGCCGGCCTCGTACTCCTCCAGCGGCGTCTCACCCTCGGCCCAGGCGGTGAGCACGGGCGTCACGATGCGCCAGCACTGCTCCGCCACGTCACCGCGCACCGACAGCAGGGTGTCGTTCCGCAGCAGTCCTGCGAGCACTTGACCGTACGCATCCAACTCGGCGGCACCCGGCCGCGCCTCGAGAACGACCCGTTCGAGGTCGGCGGCATCCCGCGCCCCGTTCACCAGCAGGTCGAGGTCGACGTCGCCGGTCTCCAGCGACAGGCGCAGCACGGTGCCCCCTGAGGCGCCGTCGCCGCGCAGCCCGGTGGGTGGCGTCGAGGCGCGGAAGTGCACCGCCACCTCGGCGCGCGGATCCCCGATGGCCTTGCCCGAGCGCAGCACGAACGGCACCCCAGCCCAGCGCGGCGTGTCCACCTGCAGCAGGAGCAGGGCGAGGGTCTCGATGCCGCGTTCCGGGTCGACGTCGGGCTCGTCGGCGTAGGAGGGGAACAGGCGACCGTCGACGCGGCCCTCGGTGTAGCGCGCGCGGCGGGCGGTGTGCGGGTCGTCCCGCCAGAGCCGCACCGCTCCGAGCACCTCGGCCATGCGGTCGTGCACGTCGCTCGCCGTGATGGCCTCGGGGCGCTCCATGGCGGTGAGCGCGAGCACCATCAGCAGATGGCTCTGCAGCATGTCGCGCAGCGCGCCGGTCTGGTCGTAGAAGGTGGCGCGGCCCTCGATGCCGAGCACCTCGTCGAACACGATCTCGACCTTCTCGATGTTCTCGGCGTTCCAGCCGGCCTCCAGCAGGCGATTGCCGAAGCGCAGGCCCAGCATGCCGAGCACGGTGGCGTTGCCGAGGAAGTGGTCGATGCGCCAGAGCCGGTCCTCCGGGATGACGGCGGCCAGCTTCTCGTTCAGTGCCCGGGCGTCGTCGAGGTCGTCGCCGAACGGCTTCTCGATCGCCACCACGAGGTCGTCGGGCAGCTCGATCGCGGCCAGCGAGTCGGCGACGGTACCGCCCATCGACGGCGGGAGCGCGATGTAGAGCACCGGGGACGACGGGCAGGCGTCCAGCAGGGCTTTCAGCTCAGCCGGATCGGAGGCGTCGGTGGGCACGAAGCGGGCGCGCGACGCGAGGTCCGCGACGGTGTGGGCCGAGACCCCGGCCGCCTCGAGGCTGCGGCGAACGAGCCCCTGCCACTCCTCGTCGCTCTGCGGGGTGCGGGCCGCCCCGATCAGCGTGAGCTCGACGTCGCGCGCCTGGTCGACCACGTGGCCGAGTCCGGGCAGCAGCAACCGCTCGGTGAGGTCGCCGCCCGCGCCCAGGATGGCGATGCTCCTCGCCGTCGGGGGCAGTGACTCCGCGTCGGGGATTCCGGGCTGATCGGTCATGCTGGGCTCCTCGCCGGGCTGCCGTCCGCAGCCGCGCTCCTTCCATCCCACTCCACACCGACCCGTCACGAAAGCCCCCTCCGCGGCTCCGCGAGCGGGCTTTCGTGGCGGATCGGCGGGGGCTCATCGTGCCCACTCGAACCCGGGGCCACCAGCCTCTAGGCTCGGTCGCGGAGGAACCGATGCCCACTGAACCATTCCCCGCGCGCATGCACGAGGTCACCGATGAGAACCGCGACATCGTCGACCGCGTGCTCGACTACTCGCGGCAGCGCCTGCTCGCCGAGGAGACCCCGCTCGACAAGCCGCAGTCGGCCGCCGAGCTCACCCGGCTGGCCGGCCCCACCATCACCGAGCGGGGCATCGGCGGCGCGAAGGCGCTGTCGATCTTCGAGCACATCCTGGCTCCCGCGTGCATCACCACCGACGACCCGCGCTACCTCTCGTTCATCCCGAGCGCGCCCTCGAAGGCCGCCGCGGCGTTCGACGTGGTGGTGTCGGCGAGCGCGCTGTACGGGGGGTCGTGGCTCGAGGGCGCCGGCGCCGTGCACGCCGAGAACGAGGTGCTGCGCTGGCTGGCCGCCGAGTTCGGGCTGCCGGCGGGCGCCGGCGGCGTGTTCGTGCAGGGCGGCACCCTCGGCAACCTCTCGGCGCTCGTGGCGGCCCGCGAGGCCGCGCGCGAGAACGGCCGCGAGGCGGGCCTTGCCGCGCCCGACCGGTGGCGGGTGGTGTGCAGCGCCGAGGCGCACTCGTCGATCGCATCGGCCGCCCGGGTGATGGACGTGGAGGTCGTCGCCGTGCCGGTCGACTCCGACGGTGTGCTCCGCGGCCCCGCCGTCGAGGAGGCCCTCGAGCTGCACGGCGCCAGCGTGTTCGCGGTGGTCGCCACCGCCGGCACCACCAACTTCGGCATCGTCGACGAGCTCGACACCATCGGCGAGGCGGCCGGCCGGCACGGCGTGTGGTTCCACGTCGATGGCGCCTACGGGCTCTCGGCGATGCTGTCTCCGGAGGGACGCCCCCGTTTCCGGGGCGTCGAGCGCGCCGATTCGCTGGTCGTCGATCCGCACAAGTGGCTGTTCGCCCCCTTCGACGCCTGCGCCCTGCTCTACCGCGACCCCGAGCTCGGCCGCCGGGCGCACACCCAGCATGCCGACTACCTCGACACGCTCACCGAGGCCGGCGACTGGAGCCCCTCCGACTTCGCCGCCCACCTCACCCGGCGGCCGCGCGGCCTGCCGCTGTGGTTCTCCCTCGCGAGCTACGGCGCGGCGGCCTACCGCGATGCGATCACCGACGCGCTCGTGCTGGCCCGGCAGATCGCCGACATCATCGACGCCCGGCCCGAGCTCACCCTCGTGCGCCAGCCGCAGCTCTCGGTGGTGGTGTTCGAGCGGGTGGGCTGGGAGAAGGCCGACTACAGCGCGTGGTCGACCCGGCTGCTCGACCAGCAGCTGGCCTTCGTGACGCCGAGCGCGCACCACGGCCGGCCCAACGCCCGCTTCGCCATCCTGAACCCCCGCACCACCCTGGAGGATCTGGTGATGATCCTCGACACCATGGCCACGGTCTGAGGGGCCCCACATGAGCTGGAGACTGTCATGAATTGGCGACTGTCATGAACTGGAGAATGGCCCCTGAGGGCGCACCCCACGAGCGCACCTGGATGACGTTCCCGCACGCGGGGGAGACCCTCGGGGCCACGCCCGCTGAGGCGGAGGCCGGCTACGGCGCCTGGGCCGCGGTGGCCAACGCGGTGGCCGCGTTCGAGCCGCTGTCGATGCTCGTCGACCCCGAGGAGTTCGAGCGGGCCCGGCGGCTGCTCGACGGTTCGGTGGAGCTGCACGTCACGCCGGTCGACGAGTTCTGGCTGCGCGACTCCGGGCCCACCTTCGTTCTCGACCCCGAGCGGCCGGATGCCCTCGGTGCGGTCGACTGGATCTTCAACGGCTGGGGCGCGCCCGCGTGGGCGAAGTGGCAGCGCTCGGCCGAGCACGGCCGGTTCGTGGCGGGTCTCGCCGGAGCCGAGCTGATCGACTCGCTGCTGGTGAACGAGGGCGGCGGCATCCACGTCGACGGCGAG
The DNA here is from genome assembly GCF_041927335.1 of Herbiconiux liangxiaofengii. Classification (NCBI taxonomy): domain Bacteria; kingdom Bacillati; phylum Actinomycetota; class Actinomycetes; order Micrococcales; family Microbacteriaceae; genus Herbiconiux; species Herbiconiux liangxiaofengii. The sequence goes on from NZ_JBHFHD010000010.1 coordinate 244,098, forward strand.
GGCACGGTGCTGCTCACCGAGACCGTGCAGCTCGACCCGCGCCGCAACCCCTTCGCCGACCGGCAGCGGGTCGAGGCCGAGCTGCGACGCACCATCGGCGCCACCCACTTCGTGTGGCTGCCCCGCGGACTCACCCGCGACTACGACGACTTCGGCACCAACGGGCACGTCGACATCGTCGCCGCCATCCCCTCGCCCGGCCGGTTGCTGCTGCACGAACAGCCCTCGCCCGAGCACCCCGACCACGAGGTGACGGCGGCGCTCAAGGCGCTGCTGGCGGGCGAGACGGATGCGGCGGGCCGCGCCTTCGAGATCATCGATCTGCCGGCCCCGGCCACCCTGCGCGACGCCCACGGCTTCGTCGACTACAGCTACGTGAACCACTACGTGCTGAACGGCGCAGTGATCGCCTGCGGCTTCGACGACCCGGTGGCGGATGCGCGGGCGGCCGAGATCCTGGCGTCGGTGTACCCGGGGCGCGAGGTCGTCACCGTCGATGCGCGGGAGATCTTCGCGCGGGGCGGGGGCATCCACTGCATCACGCAGCAGCAGCCCGCCGTCGGCACCGCCGCCGAGCCGTCGCCTGGGCCCACCCGATGACGTTCGACGTGGTCGAGGCCTCGATCGCCGAACTCCGGGCCGCCCTCGAGACGGGGCGGGCCACGAGCGTCGAGCTCGTCACCGCCTACCTCGAGCGCATCGACGCCTACGATCGCGGGGGTCCGCGGCTGAACGCCGTCGTGGTGCCGAACCCGCACGCGCTCGACGAGGCCCGCGCCTCCGACGAGCGCCGCCGCGCGGGCGGGGTCGCGGGCCCGCTCGACGGCATCCCGTACACCGCGAAGGACAGCTACCTCGTCAAGGGCCTCACCGCAGCGGCCGGCAGCCCCGCCTTCGCTTCGCTGGTCGCTCAGCGCGACGCGTTCACCATCGAACGGCTGCGCGCATCCGGAGCCGTCTGCCTCGGACTGACGAACATGCCGCCCATGGCGAACGGCGGCATGCAGCGCGGGCTGTATGGCCGGGCCGAGAGCCCGTACAACGGCGACTACCTCACCTCGGCGTTCGGTTCGGGCTCCTCGAACGGCTCGGGAACCGCGACCGCGGCGAGCTTCGCGGCCTTCGGCCTGGCCGAGGAGACCTGGTCCAGTGGGCGCGCCCCCGCCTCGAACAACGCGCTCTGCGCCTACACGCCCTCGCGCGGGGTGATCTCGGTGCGCGGCAACTGGCCGCTGGTGCCCACCATGGACGTGGTGGTGCCGCACGCCCGCAGCATGGCCGATCTGCTCGAGGTGATCGACGTGGTGGTGCACGACGACCCGGATGCGCGGGGCGACTTCTGGCGGTCGCAGCCGTGGGTGCACGTGCCGGCGGCGTCGAGCATCCGCCCGACGACCGCGGGGTCTCCGGCGACTGCGGCGACTCCCGAGGCCGCGGCCTCGTTCCCGTCGCTCGCACCCACCTCGGTCGACGAGGCACGATCGGTGCTCGCCGGGCTCACGTTCGGCGTCCCGCGCATGTACCTCGGCACCGACGCAGAGGCCGGCACCGGCACCGGCATCGGCGGCTCCACGGGCCGCCGCATCCACCCGCGGCCGAGTTCGCTCGAGGTGTTCGAGGCGGTCCGCCGGGTGCTGCAGGATGCGGGTGCGACGGTGCGCGAGGTCGATTTCCCGGCCGTCAGCAACTACGAGGGCGACCGGGCGGGTGCGCCGACGATCGCCACCCGGGGCCTGGTGACGCCCGAGTACCTTCGCCGCGAGATCGTCGATCTCTCGGCCTGGGCCTGGGACGACTTCCTGCGCGCCAACGCCGACCCGGCGCTGGACACCCTGGTGGGTGTCGACGGGGCGAGCATCTTCCCGCATCCCGACGGCGCCCTGCCCGACCGCTACGACGGCTTCGACGACGACATCGCGAGCTACCCCGACCAGGTGCGGGCGCATCCCTACGCCGCGTTCACCGACATCCCGGCCCTGGCCGACGGCGTGCGCGGCCTCGAGGAGACCCGTCGGGTCGACCTCGAGGAGTGGATGCGCGGGCTCGGACTCGATGCCGTGCTCTTCCCGGCGGTGGCCGACGTGGCGCCCGCCGACATGGACGTGAACCCGGAGTCGGCCGACCTGGGCTGGCGGAACGGCGTGTGGGTGGCGAACGGCAACCTCGCCATCCGGCACCTGGGCATCCCCACGGTCACCATCCCGATGGGCCTCCTGCCCGACATCGGCATGCCCATCGGGCTCACGATCGCGGGCCCGGCGTACACCGACGCAGCGCTCCTGCGCCAAGCGGCCGCCCTCGAGCTCCTGCACCCCGCCCGCACGCGCCCACCCCGCACCCCCTGACCCCGCAGGCGCCGCCGACCCGTCGCAAACCGCCCTCTCACGCGGGTGAAAGGGCGGTCTACGACGGGTCGGCGGGGAGCCCTGAGGGCTACGACGTGCGGAGGGAGAGGTACTTCGCGATGAGCGACTTCGTCGAGGAGTCCTGTGCGGCGAGGGCATCCTCGTCGCCGTCGACCGCCGGCGTGATCTGCAGCGCGAGCTGCTTGCCGAGCTCGACGCCCCACTGGTCGAACGAGTCGATGCCCCAGATGGTGCCCTCCACGAACACGATGTGCTCGTAGAGCGCGATCAGCTGTCCCACCACGCTCGGCGTGAGCGCCGGCGCGAGGATCGACGTGGTGGGCCGGTTGCCGCTGAACACGCGGGCGGGCACCACGTCCTCGGCCGTGCCCTCGGCGCGTACCTCCTCGGCCGTCTTGCCGAAGGCCAGCGCCTTGGTCTGTGCGAAGAAGTTCGCCAGGAACAGCGAGTGCACGTCGACGTCGTCGGCCGAGACGTCGCGGAGCGGATGCGCGGGGTTCGCCACGGCGATGAAGTCGGCCGGGATGAGCCGCGTGCCCTGGTGGATCAGCTGGTAGAAGGCGTGCTGCCCGTTCGTGCCCGGCTCGCCCCAGAAGATCTCCCCGGTGTCGGTGGTGACGGGCGAGCCGTCCCAGCGCACCGACTTGCCGTTGGACTCCATGGTGAGCTGCTGCAGGTAGGCCGGGAAGCGGTGAAGGTACTGCGCGTACGGCAGCACCGCGTGGCTCTGCGAGCCGAGGAAGTTGGAGTACCAGACGTTCAGCAGCCCCATCAGCACGGGCACGTTCCGCTCCAGCGGAGTGGTGCGCATGTGCTCGTCGATGGCGTGGAAGCCGGCCAGGAACTCACGGAACCCGTCGGGCCCGATCGCCACGGCCACCGCGGTGCCGATGGCCGAGTCGACCGAGTAGCGCCCGCCCACCCAGTCCCAGAACCCGAACGCGTTCGCGGGGTCGATGCCGAAGGCCGCCACCTTGTCGAGCGCCGTCGACACGGCCACGAAGTGCTTGGCCACGGCGCCCGTGCGCGCGTCGTCCGAGTCGGCGATGGCTCCGGATGCGGTGAGCCGCTCCCACAGCCACTGCCGCGCCAGGCGCGCGTTGGTCAGCGTCTCCAGCGTTCCGAACGTCTTCGACGCCACGATGAACAGCGTGGTCTCGGCGTCGAGGTCTGCGGTCTTCTCGTAGATGTCCGACGGGTCGATGTTCGAAACGAACCGCACTTCGAGGCCCTGCTGCACGTACGGCTTCAGCGCCTCGTACACCATGACCGGTCCGAGGTCGGAGCCGCCGATGCCGATGTTCACCACGGTGGAGATGCGCTTGCCGGTGACCCCGGTCCACGATCCGTCGCGCACCCGGTCGGCGAAGGCGTAGACCTTGTCCAGCGTGCCGTGCACCTCGGCGTCGATGTCGGCACCGTCGACCACGAAGCCGGCCGGCGGGTCGAGCTCGGTGGCGCCGGGGGTTCCGGCGGCCGGGCGGCGCAGCGCGGTGTGCAGCACGGCGCGGTCTTCGGTCACGTTGATGTGCTCACCGGCGATCATGGCCTGGTAGCGCGACGCCACCCCGGCATCCTCGGCCAGCTGCAGCAGGTGGCCGAGGATCTCCTCGGTCACGAGGTTCTTCGACAGGTCGACCGTCAGGTCGGCGGCCTGCAGCGTGTAGGTCGAGGCGCGTTCCGGGTCGCTCGCGAACCACTCGCGCAGGTCGGGTACGAACTCGTCGGCGATGGCGTCGAGCTTCTGCCACGCGTCGGTCTCGGTCGGGTCGATGGGCGCCGCTTCGGTCATCAATGTCTCCAGGAGTCTCGTGGTCGCATCCGGAACTACACCGCGATGCGCTTGCGTTCGAATCTACCGTCGGTGCGCGCCCGGGCCCACACGAAGAACCCGATGAGCGTGAACACCCCGTAGAACAGGTACATGAAGGCCGAGGCGTAGTAGCCAGCGCCCACCAGGAGGGGCACCCCCACCACGTCGACGGCCACCCAGATGAGCCAGAACTCCGTCCAGCCCTTGGCCATGCCGTAGGTGGCGAGCAGCGAACCCACGAACACCCACGCGTCCGACCACACCGGTTCGTACGAGCCCAGCGCGGTGAACACGGGCGTGAGCAGCGCGGTGCCGCCCACGAGGGCGACGGCGAGCAGGATGCGCGTGCGCCCGCCGGCCCAGCGCGGCTGTACAGCGGCCCCGGTCTCGCCCTGTGCCTGCCGCCACCGGTACCAGCCGTAGATCGACACGACGATGAACATCACCTGCCGCCCGGCCTGGCCGAGCAGGTTGACGGGGTTGGGGGTGCCGAACACGGCGCCGAGGAAGACGGTGAACAGCAGCACGTTGCCGACGATGCCCACGGGCCACGCCCACACCTTCCGGCGCATTCCGCCCAGGGCGCTCGCGAGACCGAACACGTTGCCGATCACCTCGCGCCACAGGATCGTCTGGTCTCCGATGTGCAGCTGGGCGTCGAAGAGCCATTCGATGAGATTCACCCCCCGTGCAACTGGTGAGGGGCCCCGCGCATTCCGCCCGGTGCCAGGGCGCGTTCGGCCGGGCATTCGGGGGGTACCCCGAACGCCGTCGAGGCCTGCCGGCACCGCTATCCTGACCATCGGGTGGAGCGTTCACGGCAGGAGTCCGGATGAGCAAGACGACGAGAGTGGCGGTCGTCGACGACCACGAGCTGGTGGCCCTGGCCGTACGGAGCCTGATCGACTCCGCCGACGGTCTGGAGTTCGCGCGGCACACGACGTCGACGGCGGAGCTCGTGCGGCGGATGCGCGACGCCGATCTGGTGCTGCTGGACCTGAGCCTGCGCGACGGCACCGATCCCGCCGACAGCGTTCGCCGCATCCGTGAGTGGGGTGCCGAGGTTCTCGTGCTCACCTCCGGCGAGGACCCGTTCCTCGTGCGGGCCGCGTCCCGCACGGAGGTGCTCGGCATCGTGCGCAAGTCGACCCCGAAAGACGAGCTCGTCGCCGCGATCCGCACGGCGGGCCGCGGCGAACTCGTGCCCACCACCGAGTGGGCCTCCGCGCTCGACACCGATCCGCGTCTCGATGCTGCACCGCTCACCGGCCGCGAGCGCGAGGTGCTCGGGCTCTACGCCTCCGGGCTGGGTGCCCGTGACGTCGCCGCGCAGCTGTTCATCTCGGAGAACACGGTGAACGATCACCTGCGCCGTATCCGATCGCTCTACCACCAGCTCGGCCGGCCGGCGCCCACGAAGGTGGAGCTCTACCAGCGAGGCCTGGAGGACGGCTACCTGCAGGCCCCCCGGCGTGCCTGACGTGCTCTCGGGCGCCGCCGCGGCGAGTCGGAACCGGCCCGCGCTGGGCAGCGGAGAGCGATCCGCCCGCCGCATCCTGATGGTCGACTCCGCCCTCCTGCTGGCCATCGTGGTGGTGGTGCACCTCGCGTTCGTGGCTCAGGGCGGACTGGGGCCGTACCCGCTCTGGGCCCTCTCACTGGGCTGGGTGGCGGTGACCGTCACCCTGGTGGCCGTGGTGCTCATCCGTCGTCTGTCCGATCGGGCTCTCCGGGGGTTCGCGATCGCCGCGGTGGCGGCCTACGGGTTGACCATCGTCACCTTCCCGGCCGCGGTGCCGGCGGAGGGCATCGACCGCATCCCCTGGACGCTGTCGGCGTCGGGCGCCGCGGCGGCGGCGGCGCTCGTGGCCGGGGGGCGCCCGCTGGCCTGGATCACCGTGGCCGTCGGCGCCGCGGCGGGCCTCGGGTTCCGGCTGATCTACGGCGGGCTCGACCTCGACGGCGTGGTGAACGACCTGCAGGCGCTGCTCACCGGGGCGGTGATCTGTGTGATCGGCGGGCACATCCTGACGGTCGGGCGGGCCCTGGATGTCGCGGCGGCCGACTCGGCAGAGGCGGCGGCCCGTGAGGCTGCCGAGCGCGGCCGGCTCGCGGCCCGCACGAAGGCGGCGGCGCTGGTGCACGACGAGGTGCTCGCCACCCTGACGCTGGCGGCCTCGGAGCTGCCGATCCCGCCCGACCGCCTCGCGGCCCAGGCCGAGACGGCCACCGCGATGGTCACCCGGCTGAGCTCGGACGGCGCCGACGGCCCCCCGGTGCTGCGGGTGGCGCTGGCCGAGCTGGCCCGGCAGCACGACGCCGCCTTCGAGGTGCAGGGCGACTCGACGGGCGACGTGGTGCCCGCCGCCACCCACGACGCGATGCTCGGAGCCGCGAAGCAGGCCCTCCGCAACAGCCTGCAGCATGCTCCGGATGCGGTGCGCCGGGTGCTGCTCGAGCAGTCGGCCGGCCACTCCCGCGTCGAGATCGCCGACGACGGGCCCGGGTTCGACCCCGAGGCGATCGGCGACGACCGGCTGGGAGTGCGCCAGAGCATCCTTGCGCGGTTGGCGCGCGTTCCCGGGGGCGCAGCCGAGGTGCGGTCGCGACCCGGTGCGGGAACGCGGGTGATCCTGGAGTACCGGGAGCCGCCCGTCGACGCGGGAGACGAGCTGGCGGTGCGGGTCTCCCTGAGGCGCGGCCTGGCGGCCATCGCCGCGGTGTACCTGCTCACCCAGGGCGTGAGCGCCGTTCTCGGGTCGGTGGCCGAACCCGGGTCGTGGGCCCTGCAGGCCGCCGTGCTCGTGACCGCGCTCCTGGCGGCGGAGGTGCTGCGGCGCTCGCCAGGGCTGGTGCCCTCGACGCGACGAACGGCTGCGGTGCTCGTGCTCTGCTGCGGCGGATTCCTGGCGGGGGTGGCGGTGCATGCGGCGGCCGGGCTGCCCTTCCGGTACGGCTCGCTGTGGTTCGCCGTCGCGTTCGCATTCGTGCTCGTGGCCGTGGCCCTGCGCCGGCGGATCCGGGCGGCGGCGTTCGGTGCCGCCGTGATCGTGGGCGTGCTGATCGTCGCCGGGCTGCTCGCGGGCGCCCCGGCCGGCCAGATCGTGCAGCTCTCGGCCCGCCCCGTGGTGCTCGTGGGATTGGCGGTGGCGCTGCTGGTGGTGATCGAGCGGATGCAGCGCCGCATCGCCCTGCTGCACCGGGAGGCGGTGGCCTCCGCCGGGCACCGCAGCTGGACGGCCGCCGCGCGCGCCGAGCTCGCCGTGCGGCTGGGTGAACTCGCCCGCACGGCGTTTCCCCTGCTCGCCCGCATCGGCCGCGGCCGCCCCGCCACCGAGGAGGAACGCCGGGAGTACGCGCGCTCGGAGGGGGAGCTGCGCGACGGCCTGAGGGCGGGCGTGCTGGCGCGCGAGCCTCTCAGCAGCGCGGCAGCCGCGGCCCGGGAGCGCGGCGTCGACGTGCTGCTCCTCGACGACAGCGGGGGATCGCTCGACGACCGCGAGGCCGATCACATCGTGGCGTGGCTGGCGGAGGGCATCCGGGGAGCGCACGAGCGTGCGGTCGGCCGGCTGCTCCCCGCGGGCCGGGATGCGCGCGCGAGCCTCACGGTCGACGGCCGGCACTCGACGGTCGGCCTCCCGCAGTCCACCGTCGAGGCCCCGCTTCTCACGGATCGGTGATGAGCTTCCACGGCGAGTAGTCGCGGTCGAGCACCGACCGCCCCGGGTTCTTGCCCTGCGACCACCAGCGCGCCTCGTATGCCGTGCCGTCGAGCATCACCCGGTCGCCCTGGTCGTAGAGGGTCGTCGCCGACCACTCGGGGTAGGTGCCCTCCGGCACCGTGGGCAGCGCGAAGGGCTTGTCGCCGGGCAGCACGGGTCCGAGGTACGTCCACGCCGATCCGGCCACGTCGAGCGTGGGGTCGTCGGGCGTCGCGCCGTCCTCGTTCCACCACTTCGAGACGTACACCGAGCCCTTCCACACCACCATCACCCCGGCCGAGTAGTACGTGGTCGACGACCAGATCGGGTACGGGCTCGTCTCAGGGTCATCCGCGATCTCCTCCGCCTCGATCACGGCGGCGGGGCGACCGGATGGCGTGCCCTCATAGCCCTCGGCGAGCAGGGCCGCGAAGCTCAGCCCGGCCTGCTCCACGCCGCTGCACGACGTCGACACGGTCGAGAGCGCAGGGTAGTTGCTGCCGCAGGTGCGGTCGCGGTTGAGCGACCACATCGACAGCCGGGCGACGCCGTGCTCCGCGGCGAACGCGGTGAAGGCGATCGCGTCGTCGGTGCTGAACCTCTCACCCTTCACGTCGTTCTGCCCGATCATCGGGGTGGCGCCGAGCAGTGCCCAGACCCCGCCGGAGGGCAGGGCCAGATCGCGCGCCGCCCAGAGGTCGGTGAGCTGGGCGGCGGTGGCCGTCAGGGCGTCGGCTCCCAGGCTCGCCATGGAGGCCGCGGTTCCGTCGGTGCCGTAGTTCATCGTCATGACGTTGACCCCGGCGAGGTCGACTCCGGCGTCGAGCATCCCCGCCACCTGGGCGAGTCCGTCGTCGGTGAGGCCCTGCGGCGCCACCGGCAGGGTCAGCCACACGTCGAGCTCTCCGCCGCCGGCCCGGCGCTCGGCCTGCAGGTCGGCGACCGCCGAGGCGCGCCGGGTCGAGGCCGCGTCGTCGGTGAGCATGTCGCCCTCGAGGTCGAGGTCCATCACGTCGATGCCGTAGCGGTCCATCACGGTGCGGTAGGCGCCCGTGAGCGCGTCGACGCTCGAGCAGGCGGCACCGAGCTCGGTGTTGATGACCCCGCCGAACGAGACGGCCAGCGGGCGGCCCTCGCGGCGCATCCGTTCGACCCGCCGGTCGAGCTGGAAGGTCGTCGCGGCCTCGTCGAGGCTGTACGCCTTGCCCCAGGTGGGCGTGCAGTCGTCGTCGCCGGCCGCCACCACGAAGGCGAGCACGGCGCCGCCGGGCGACTCGCCGAGGGCGCTCCGGCCGAGCTGCTCGCCCGACTCGAGCGTGACGTCGTAGTAGCCCGCGAACCAGCGGTCGTCGACGGATGCGCCGGCCACCGAGGCGGGCAGCGAGGGCAGCACGGTCACGGCGGCCACCCCGGCCGGCACGAGCACCATCGCGGCGAGGCTCGCGAGCAGCCGGCCGAACGAGAGCCGTCGGCCGGCGAAGCGGGAACGGGACCCGGCCCGGACCGGGCTCATCGCAGCACCCCGATCGGCTCGAGCGGGCCGTCGTCGACCACGACCGACCAGCGCGGAGCGACGGTGCGGGCGGCGGGTTCGGGGGCCGGCGCGTCGACCCAGATCCAGTTCAGCCAGCCGAACCAGAGGTCGTTCAGGGCCGCCCGCACGCCGATCAGGCGCGTGATTCCCCAGACGGCGGCGAGTGCGGTGAAGGCGGCGAAGCCCGTGGTGCCCCAGTCGGCGGCGAGACCCGCGCGCACGGCCACCCAGCCCGCACCCAGCACGATCACGAGCGGCGCCAGCACGGCGAGCGCGGGCGCGGGGGTTCTGGTGCTCACCTTGGGGGTGCGCATGAACCGCGCCTTGCGGCCGGTGAGTCCCTGGGCCACGGACGCGATGCTGCCGGCGAGGTTCACGGGGAGCAGCAGCAGATTAAGGCCGTAGATGCCGAGCACGTCGCGCCGCCGGTAGCCGAGGTAGCGCAGGTCGGCTGCCATCTCGACGAAGTACGGGGTGGCGATGAGCAGCAGCTGCAGGGTGACCAGCTGGCCGCCGAGCGGGTTGAGGGTGAGCACGGCGAGGAGCCCGAGCGTCACCCAGGTGATCGATCCGAGGTAGTTGGCCCGGAGCAGGGTCTGGGCGAGGGGGAGCGGCCGGCCCTGCCGCCGCCGGGTGGTGACGAGTTCGTGCAGCTTCGGCAGGATGAGCAGCCCGCCGTCGGCCCACCGCCGGCGCTGGATGACGAGCGATCCGAAGTCGGGCGGCGTGGCGCTGTAGCTGAGCCGCTCGGGGTAGTTCAGCAGCGACCAGCCGTGGATGGCGATGTCCAGACTCGACTCGGTGTCCTCGATCACCGTGCGGTCGGAGATGAAGCGCACGATGCGCACGCCGCCCTCGATCGTCTCGCGCCGGATGTCCTCCAGCGCCGAACGCCGGAGGACCGCGTTCGCTCCCACCCAGAAGGTCGCCCCGAAGCCGGTGAGGCCCTGGTGCACGATGTGCTGCAGGTCGGTGGTGGCGCCGGCGAGGCGCTCGAGGCGGGTGGGCGCGCCGCGGTAGGCCGAGTACGGCGTCTGGGCCACGGCGATGGTGGCGTTCTCGGGCTGGTCGAGCTCGTGCACGAGCCTCAGGCAGTACTCGGGCAGCAGCATCGAGTCGGCGTCGAGGGTGAGCACGAACTCGGGGTCGGGCACCACGAGGAGCCTCGAGTCGGCAGCCTCCTCGTCGGGGTGGTGGTGCTCGTCGACCGGAACGAGCACGAGTCCCCGGCTGTCGGTCTGCTCCCGGTAGGTGCCGCCGAGCAGGCCGAGGTAGCTGTTGAGGTTCATCGCCTTGTTGGGCGCGTGCGACAGCGAGGCATAGCGCTTGCGCTCGAACACGCTGAGCTCGACGGTGAAGATGTTCACCAGCCGCTGCAGCACCTGCTGGGCCCTCGCCTGCGAGAGCGGGGTCTCGCCGTTGTCGAGGGCTTCGAGCAGGGCGGATGCCGTGGCGTCCAGACCGGCGGCGAGGCCTTCGAGCACCTGCTCGGCGAAGAAGGTGTCGACGTGGGTGCGGCGCGGCACGAACGCCGCCCGGGCGTGCAACCACTGGGCCGCCGCCGCGTGCTCGCGCATCACGATCTCGGTGGCCTCCAGGGCGCCGGGCCGGTCTCGCCGGCCCTCGTCGGTTCTCGCTCCGCGGAGCGCCTCGGCCGCCGCCAGCACGCGGCGGCGCGGCGCCTCGAGCTCGGCCGCGATCTCCGCGGCGAGCAGCCGGCTCCGTCGGAGCGACTCCTGGTCGGCCGGGTCGGCCGGGTCGGGGTCGTCGTCCAGCAGCAGCACCACCCGCAGGTCGGGGAACTCCTGCAGCGCCACCGACCAGAGCGACAGCCGCACCAGCTCGGGGTCTTCGGAGCGCGAGGGCAGCAGCGCGACCAGCCGTGGCTCGGGATGCGCGACCACGTCGTCGAGGTCGATGCGGCGGGCACGCTGGTGCGAGGCGAAGCGCGGCAGCGCCGCCGAGCGGGCCAGCAGGTACATGCAGGCCGAGAACGTGAGCAGGGTCACCGAGATGAGGAAGACGATCGTCATCACGAGTTCGGTGGAGTCGGCCAGGGCCTCCCCGCGGGCGAGGGCCACCACCACCGTCACGAGGTAGAACAGCCAGAGCAGCACGCACAGCACGGGCGCCAGTCGCGCCCGGCCGGTGCGGAACGCCGAGGGCACGGCGTGCAGCGCGGGCTGCGGCGTGCTGTCGCGGTCGGTGCCCCGCTGCCGGCGCTGCCGTGTCGGGTACTCGGCTTCGGCGCTCACTCTCGGCATCCCCTTTCGCCCGGGTGTCGGGGGGAGTCCGGCTCCGCCCACCCGCAGGCGCTCTGATGCGCGCGGGCCCCGCTGGCCCAGTGTGCCGCCAGGGGCGGCACCGACGGGCCGGTGTCGGCCACCGAAACTGGTGGTTCGGTACTCTGAGCCTGAGCGCGGGATCTCGCCCGGGCAGCAGGGGGAGTTGCGCATGGTCACCGACATTCTGACGGTGCTGCTGGCGATCGTCTCGGCGGTGCTGGTGGGGTTCGTGGGCCGACGCATCCTCGACACGCCGGTGGGCTGGCCGCGCAGCATCGTGGTGGGCCTGATCGTGTTCGCCACCGGGCTGCCGTTCGCCACCTGGCTGCTCGACCAGACGGGCCTGCTGGTCGACGACCGGGCCCGCAGCGTGCGCGACGCGTTCGTCGCCCTCGCCGTGGTGCTGCTCGCGGTGGCCTGGGTGTTCGCCCTCGGCATCGGCGTGCTCGTGGCGCTCGAGGCCGTGTTCCCCACACGGCCGCTGCCGAACCCGATCGACGTGGTGCGCGCCTCCATCCGTCAGCGCAAGCGCACCCGGCGCTACCTCGAGATCGTGAGCATCGCCACGCGGCACGGCGCCGGCTGGGTCTTCCACGGCCACTCGAAGGTGCACCGGGAGCTCACCACGGCCGAGCAGCGGGCGAACGCGCTGGTGGCCACCATCAACGAGTCCGGCGTCACCTTCGTGAAGCTCGGGCAGGTGCTGTCGACTCGGCGCGACCTCGTTCCCGAGCCGTACCTCAGCGCCCTCGCGTCGCTGCAGTCGGGAGCCACCACCCTGCCGTGGACGGCCATCGAGCCCGTGATCGTGGAGGCGCTCGGCGCACCGCTCGGAACGGTGTTCGCGTCGGTCGACCCCGAGCCTCTGGCCGCGGCATCCGTCGCCCAGGTGCACACGGGGGTGCTGCTGGACGGCACCGCCGTGGTGGTGAAGGTGCAGCGGCCGGCGGCCAGAGCGCAGGTCGAGGCGGATGTCGACATCATCCTGCGCCTCGCCCACCGCGCCGAGCTCCGCACCCACACGGGGCACGACCTGCGGCTCGAATCGGTGGCGCGCGGCTTCACGAGCACCCTGCTCGACGAGCTCGACTACCGCATCGAGGCCACGAACGTGGAGATGATCCGCAGCACTCTCGAGCGCGGCTCGGCAGCCGACGAGGGCGCCACGATCTCGGTGCCGACGGTGTACCCCGCGGCGTCGGGGGCTCGGGTGCTCACCATGGAGCTCGTCGACGGGCAGCCGCTGAGCCGGGCCGACCACGAGCTGGCGGCCATGACCATCGAGGCCAGGCAGGCGCTGGCCACCGGGCTGATGATGACGGTGCTCGAGCAGATCCTGGTGCACGGCGTCTTCCATGCCGACCTGCATCCCGGCAACGTCATCCTGCGCGAGAACGGCACCCTCGGGTTGATCGACTTCGGGGCCGTGGGCATCATCGAACGCAGCCAGCGGGAGTACCTCACCGCGCTCATGCTCGCCGCCGTGAGCGAGGACGACATCGCGGCCACCGAGGCCCTGCTGCTCATCGTCGACGTCCCGGATGACGCCGACCTCGACGCGCTGCGGCACGACGTCGGCGTGGTCATCACCACGGAGCGCTTCCGGCCGAGCGGCAACGGGTCGATCTTCACCCGGCTGCTCGACGTCATCCGGCAGCACCACATCGCCCTGCCGGGAGACCTGGCGTCGGCGTTCCGCAGCTTCGCCACGCTGGAGGGGTGCCTGAAGGTGCTCGACCCGGGGTTCGACATGTTCGAGCAGGCGCTGCCGATGGTGCCGAAGCTGATGCGCCGGGCGCAGTCGCTTCGGCGCACCGTGTCGAGCCTGCAGGCGCAGGCCAGTGTGGGCGCGGCGCGGCTGCGGTCTCTGCCGGGCCGGCTCGACGCGCTGCTGGCCGGTCTGGAGAAGGGCACCGTGGGCATCAAGCTGCGGGCCTTCGGCGACGAGCAGGCGCAGAGCTTCGTGCGGTCGATCGCCGCCGAGGTGGTGGGCAGCCTGATCTCGATCGCCGCCGTGGTGATCGCCGTGGTGCTGATCGTCACCGAGAGCGGGCCGGTGTTCACGGGCGGCCTGCGGCTGTTCGACCTGTTCGGGGCGTTCGTGGGGTTCCTCGGCTTCCTGGGGCTCTTGCGGGTGGTGCGGCAGATCGTGGTGCGCCGCCGCCGTTAGCGGGCCCGCCTCGGCGCCCGCCCCGGCGCGTCCGGTCTCCGCCTCGCTGCTCGGCGCACGCCAGGCGGCCGCCGAGCCGCTCAGGCGGTCGGTCGCCGTCTGGCGTGCGCCAGCCCCCGTCGTGTCGCCCGCCTCAGCGGGTCGGGGTCGGCGGGCGGGCGGGGCCGAACCAGGTGGTGAGGCTGCGCCGGAGGTCGCGACGACCGGCAAGGCGGCGGGGGTCGCCGAGCCAGGCGACGTGGCCGTCGGGGCGGAGCAGCAGCGCCGGAGCCGCGAGGTCGGCGCCGGGAGCGTCGACGTGGTCGACCCGATCGCCCCACCCGGCCAGGTCGGCCGGCACGCCCGCCCCGGTGACGAGCAGGCCGCGGCCTGCGCGCATCCGGTCGTAGAGGCGGCCCTCGGGCAGGGCGAGGTCGCGCAGCCGTCGGCCGAGCAGCGCCGGCCCGTCACCGAGGTCGTAGCGGATGCCGATGCCGCTCACGGTCTCGGCGAGGCTCCGGGCCACGTCGTCGAAGCGCATCAGGTCGGCCAGCAGCCGGCGCACGGCCTGCGGTCCGGGTTCGGGCGAGAGCAGCTCGCTCTGGGCGCGGGTGATGCTCAGCACGGTCTCGGCGACGGGGCGGCGTTCGTGGGCGTAGCTGTCGATGAGGGCATCCCGCCATCCGCCGTTCTCGACCGCCGGATGCGCGGGCGCCCCGGATTCCGCGCTGACCGCGGCGGCGAGCTTCCAGCCGAGATTGACGGCGTCCTGCAGTCCGAGGTTGAGGCCCTGACCGCCGAGCGGCGGGTGCACATGGGCGGCATCGCCCGCCAGCAGCACGCGGCCCAGACGGTACCGCTCGGCGAGCCGGGTCGCATCACCGAACCGGCTGAGGGAGCGCGGGGAGTGGGCGCCGAAGTCGGTGCCGGCGAACTCCCGCAGGCGGGCACGGAACTCTTCGAGGGTGGGCGCCACCGACCGGTCCTCGCTCACGCCCGCCGCCGGCACCACGGCGCGGTGCAGCCCGTCGCCGGCCGGTCCGATGCCGAAGCCGTGGTGGGTGGCGCGCACGCGGGCCGAGACGGCGGCCACCTCCTGGGGCGACGCGGTCAGCTCCACCTCACCGAGCAGCCACTCGGTGCTCGCGGGCTCGCCGGGGAACCCGATGCCGGCCAGCCGGCGCACCCGGCTGCGCCCGCCGTCGCAGCCCACCAGCCAGCGACCCTGCACCCGCGACCCGTCGGCGAGATCGACCCGCACGCCGTCGGCGAGCTGCTCGAACCCCACCAGTTCGGCCCCGCGCCGCAGCTCGGCACCGAGTTCCCCGGCCCGCTCGGCGAGCAGTCGCTCGGTGAGCGGCTGCGGGATGCCGAGGATGTAGTCGACGTCGGTGTCGAGGTGCACGGGCTCACCGGTGTCGATCCCCGCGAACCGGCCGGCCGCTCCGGGATGCACGGTGCCGAGCTCCAGGAACCGGTCGAGCAGTCCGCGCATGGCGAGGATCTCGACGCTCCTCGGATGCAGTCCCAGCGACCGCACGGCCGGACTCGGCTGCGGGTCGCGCTCGAGCACCAGCACGCCCACGTCGTGCAGGCGCAGCTCTGCCGCCAGCATCATGCCGGTCGGTCCACCGCCGCTGACGATCACATCGACCATTCCGTCACCCCGATCTCGCGGTCGTTCGGCCCGCGACCGGTCATTCTGCCCGCCTACCGGGGTCTTGCCGCAAGCCCCCGCCCGGGCGATATCCTGGTCACGGCGGGGTTCACCGCGCGGCGGCGACTCAGATCAGTGGAGCCGTGGTCACGACCCGCTTCGCCCGACGGCGGCGCACGCTTCGGCGAATCGCGAGCGCGGGCAGCCCCACCGCGAGCACCCAGAACACCACGATTCCGGCCACCCAGCCGATCTGCGCGGTCACGAACCCGCTCTCCGCCGAAGCGGCCGACTGCTCGGTCACGGGTTCCACCCGGCCGACCGGTCCGTGCACCGGCGAGTACGGCGGGTCGTCGTAGACGACCAGGAACGACAGTTCGGCCGGGTACTCCTTCGAGGGCGGGAAACCCCAGTGCTCGCCGCCCCCGAACGTGAGCGTGGCGTCGAGGCCCTTGGCCGCGGCATCCGGGATCTCGACCTCGTAGACGCTGCTCGTCTTCGGCATGCCCGAGGTGGTGTCGACGTCGACGAGTTCACCGGTCAGCACCTCGCTGCGGCCGAGGGCGTCGCGCTGCAACTCGAGCGCACCCGCGGCGGTGTCCTTCGTGAGGCCGAGCGCACCGAGCACCAGGATGCCCGGAAGCAGCATCAGGGCGAACGCCAGCCAGAACGGCCAGGCGCCGGGCGGGCGCGTGGCCGGGGCAGCACGGTCGGGGAATCGCGGCATCCCGCTCATCGGCACCTCGTTCTCGGCCGGCATCGGTCGGCCGGGTTCTGCCGACCCTACCGACATCCGTCGATCGGAACGAGGGGGAGAGGTCCCCATGCACCGGGGCACGCCCGGGCGGCGTCAGCCCAGCTTCTGCTCGAGGTCGTTCTCGTAGGCGGCCCGCGCCGCCGGGTCGCCGCCGAGCCCGATGCGGTCGGTGCCGATGCGATCGTCGAGCCAGTCCTGAACCGGGGTGGGCAGGAGACGCGACACCCGCAGCACGGGGCCGAGCACCCGGGGAACCGTGACGGCGAACGGACCGGAGTCGATCGCCCGCAGCACGGCACGGCTCACCTGCTCGGGCGTCACCGCGGGGAAGAGCCGTGGCGGCGTGATGCCCGCACCCATCGGCGACGATACGAGATTGGGCAGCACCACCCGCACGGTCACGCCGGTTCCGCGCAGCTCGCGGCGCAGCGCATCGCTGAAACCGATCACCGCCGCCTTCGCACCGGAGTACACGGCAAGCCCGGCGAGCGGCTTGATGCCGGTGGCGCTGCCGAGATTCAGGATGGTGCCGGCCCGGCGTTCCAGCATTCGGGGCAGCACCGCCGCGGTGACCTCGACGAGCGCGCTGTAATCGATGTCGATCACGGTGCGCGACAACGAGACGTTCTGCTCGGTGAAGCGGCCGGTGGGCATGATGCCGGCGTTGTTCACCCAGACGGAGATCGGGCCCACCGTCGACTCGACCTCCTCGACGACGGATGCGACGAGAACCCGGTCGGTGATGTCGAGGCGCACACCCGAGGCGTGCGGGCCGAGCTCCGCGGCTGCGGCGCGGGTGGCCGTCTCGTCGAGATCGCCGATCACCACGCGGTAGCCGTGATCGACGAGGTCGGCGGCGATGCGGTGGCCGATGCCGCGGGCGCCGCCCGTGACGACGGCGACGGGTCGTGCGCTCATGGGAGTCTCGTCTCTCTGGGGGTGGCGGGCCCGGTGGGGGTCGCTGGAGTGGCGGGGGCGCCTTCCGCGGCGGTCGCCGTCGCCGACCGGGTCACGTCCATACCGAACACCACGGCGGCGTCGTGCAGCTCGACGCTCAGCACCGGACGGCGCCCGTGCAGCCAGCCGAGAGCGCCGTCGCGGTCGAAGCGCCAGGTCGCGCGCAGGCCCGAGATGCGCCCGATCACCAGGTTGTGCGAGAGCGTCACCCGGCGGTCGAGCTGCTGCAGGATGGGCAGGACGACCTGACGGAGGCCGGGCAGAAGCGGCCGGCCGCGCCTGGCCTGCACCGCGGCGATGCCGCCATCCGTGCTGCCGCCGTCGGCGGGGTCGCCCGTGACGCGCACGAGGGTGCGTCCGTTCGGCGTGGTGCGCCGGATGAAGCGTGCCAGCTGCTTCGGGATGCCCCACAGCTCGCGCCCGCCCCGCAGCGACACGGGGCTGTCCACCCAGATCTGCGGAATGGTGACCCGCAGGCCACCGCGCCCGAGGCTGGGCACGGCCACGAGCAGCTCGTCGTACTCCAACGCTCCGCCCGGTACGTACTGCACGGCCGCGACGCCCACGATCACGCGCGACCCCAGGCGGAGCGCTCGACGCCCCTGCGGCAGCACGAGACCCCGGGGCAGGTCGTCGGCGGGCACGGCGAACACCGACACCAGCAGCGACCCGCCGAGGTACCACGGCTCAGGCGGATAGCCGCTCGGCCCGGTCACGAGGGGAGTCCCCGGCGGGCGGGAACGGAGGTGCGAGAGTGGGCCATGCCACAACGGTAGGCCCCCGACCGCGACCGGCGCGAGCCCGGATCGGACTCGGTCAGGCCGCGTTCGAGTGCACGAGCAACCACAGGAACGAGCCGAAGGAGACAAGCCCCAGGCCCGCGCCGAGAATGGAGACGATCAGGCTGAACCCGGCCCACGGTGCTCCGGGTTCCCGGCTCATCCGGATGCCCTGGGCCGCGAACAGGAGCGGCACGAAGCAGGCGAGCACCGAGAACGTCCAGCCCCCGCCGTCGCGTGCCGTCGAGGCGACCGCCCAGATGCTGAAGGCGGCGATCGCAACGCTCAGGATGGCGCACGTCCGAGCCGATATGGCCTGGTTCTTCTCTGTCACGGCACCACTGTAGCGATCATCGGCAGTCGGCTTCCGCACACGGCGACGGCCCGGGCGACGAGTGCTCGTCGACGCCCGGGCCGCGGTGATTGCGAGTCGATCGGTGGTCGGGTCGCTTCGCTGCCGAAGCGCCCCACCGAGCCGTCAGCTGGTGAGGGTCTTCTGCTCGTCGGCCGCTGCGGACTGGCTCTGCACCTGGATCTTGCGGGGCTTGGCCTTCTCGCTCACCGGGATGATCACGCTGAGCACGCCGTTGTCGTACGAGGCCGAGATGCCCGCCGTGTCGACGCCCTCACCGATGCTGAACTGGCGCAGGTAACTGCCGGCGGGCCGCTCCTGCACCAGCCACTTGCCCCCGTCGGCCGATCCCGCCGTACGCTGAGCCCGGATGGTGAGCAGCTGGCCGTCGACATCGACGTCGACAGACCCCGGGTCGATGCCCGGGAGGTCGGCGTTCAGCACGTACCGATCGCGGTCGCGGTACAGATCCACGGGCATCACCCGGGGCCCGGGTCGCGACTGCAGCAGGCCGGAAGCCAGTCGGTCCAGCTCGCTGAAAGGATCAAAAGACATCGCCATAATGAATCAATCTCCTTCCGATTCGAAGATCTGAGCGGGTGTCGCTCAACTACCGATAATTTAGCACTCTCGTCGGTAGAGTGCTAAGTCGGAAAGCCTCAAAATCAGCTGGAAATCGCGGATGTCGCGGTGCCCACCGCACTCAGGCGGCCAGATTGAACGTGGTCGAGAATCGCCCCAGAAGCGTCTCCTGCCCGTTCAGCACCTCGACCTCACCGGCCTTGATCGCTCGTTCGGCCTCCCGCTCTCCCGAGAGCAGACGGCGGAGCCCCGCCGCGCCGTCGACGGCGAACGCGAGGTCGACCGCGCCGAACCCGCGCGACACGTCGAGGCGCGATCCATCGACGCGGATGAGCAGCTCGGTCTCTCCCGACCGCGCCCCATAAGCGGTGGCCGGCAGCGCGAGCGCCACGTCGCGGCGGAAGGCGGCCCGCAAGTCCATCGTGAACGAGTCGGGCGTGATCACCTGGTCTTCCCGTGGTTCGCCGAGCGCCCGGAACCCCCAGGCGCCCAGCGCGAGCACCACCGGTTCGAGCTCCCGACCGTACGGTGTGAGCTCGTACACGATCACCCGCGAGCGCGGCGCCCGCCGGATGACGCCGGCCGCCTGCAGCTCCTTCAGGCGCGCGGCCAGGATGTTGCTCGGAATGCGGGGGAGCCCCGCGGCGAGCTCGCCGTAGCGCCGCGGCCCCACCAGCAGGTCGCGCACGATCAGCAGCGCCCACCGCTCGCCGACGAGCTCCATCGCCCGGGTGATGCCCGAGTACTGTCCGTAGTCGCGTGCGGCCATGGCCCTCAGGCCTGCTGATCCGCGAAGGCCTCCGGCCCCTTCTCGGCGGCCACCGGATCCATCCAGCCGAACTCGAGCAGGTTGCCGTCGGGGTCGGCGAGCTGCCGCTGGTACATGAAGCCGTAGTCGGATGCGGGCTGGCCCTGGGAACCGCCGGCCGCGAGACCGGCCTCCACCCGCGCATCCACGTCGGCCCGGCTGTCGACGAACAGTGCGGTCGACACCGACGGGTTCACCGCTGGGTCGCCGATGGGGAGTTCGGTGAAGGTCTGGAAGTAGTCGCGCACGAGGATCATGAAGTAGCTGTGCTCGGGTTCCACCACGATGCAGGCGGCGTTGTGGTCGGAGAAGAGTGGATTCACGGTGAAGCCGATCGCCGTGTAGAACGCCTTGGCGCGCTCCAGGTCGGTCACCGGCAGGTTGACGAACATCTGGGTCATCGTGACTCCTTCTCGACGCGGATCGTCCGCATCCGGACGCCCCGATACTTGCAAAAAACAAGTGCCCCGTCAACCCTTTCCCCCGAGGCGGGGGCGTAGACCGTCGACGACCCGCCGCCTAGAGTGACTGCATGACCACGCCCGGGCCTCGCTCGAGGTCGACATCCCTCGCCCTGGTGCGGCGGGTGCTGGCCGGTGTCGTCGCCGCGGCCGCGGGAGTGGTGTTCGTGTTCTCGGCGTGGATGGCGCTGAGCAGCCGTTTCGCGCCGGCCGCGACCGACCTGCACGGCTACGGCCTCGTCTTCGGCACCGTGCTGGCGCTCGTGGCAGCCTTCGTGGTGGCGATCGTGCTGCCGGTGGTGTTCCCGGCCGGGCGCCGGGCCACGGCCGGCACGGTGAGTATGGCGGCGTTCGGACTCGTGTTCATCGGGCTGATCGCCGCTCTGGTGACGGCGTGAGCCGAGACGGGTCCGGCGTCAGCCGAGACGGGTCCGGCGAGAGAAAGGATGATCGATGAGGCTCCAGACGATCAGCATCTTCGTCGACGACCAGCAGCGCGCCGTCGACTTCTACACCTCGCGTCTCGGCTTCGTGGTGGCGTCCGACGTTCCGCTCGGGGAGTTCCGCTGGCTCACCGTGGTCGACCCGGCCCGGCCCGACGGCACCCAGATCTCCCTCGAGCCGAAGTCCCACCCGGCGGTCGCCCCGTTCACCGGGGCGCTGGTGGCCGACGGCATCCCGTTCTGCATGCTGGGCGTCGACGACGTGCAGGCCGAGTACGAGCGCTTGGTGGCGCTGGGGGAGACCTTCACCCTGCCGCCGACGGCGATGGGGCCGGTGATCGTCGCGGTGCTCGACGACACCTGCGGCAACCTCCTCCAGCTCGCCCAGTTCGTCTGATCGCCCGGCCGGCCGGCTGTCGCTGAATAGACTCGGGCGGTGCCCCCGCTCGCCCGCCGACTGCTGCTCAGCCCGTGGGTCTGGGCCGTCGTCGCACTCGGAGCAGCCGTCGTCACCGGCGGCCGGTCGGGCCCCGCGGTCGATCTCGTGCCCTTCCTGTTCTCCCTCCTGGGCGGGTGGTTCGCAGCGATCGGCTTCGTCGGCGTCACGCTCCGGATGCGCCGGCCTCAGGCCGGCGTCGCCACCCATGTCGTCGGCGCCGTCGTGGCCGCGCTCCTCCTGTGGGCCCTGGTGTCACAGGCTCCGGCGGTTGCGCGCGAGCTCGCCGGATTCCCTCGTTCCGCCCTCCTCGTCGCCCAGTTCGCCGTGCTCCCCGCTGCCGCCTGGGTGTGGATCGCCCTCCTCGGCCGCGTCGTGTCGGCCATCAGGCCCCGTGCATCGGCGGCCCCGCTCGCCCCGCCCGCGTGGGAGCACGAGGGCGGCGCATCCGTTCTGCGCTTCCCGGCGGTGCGACTCCGGATGCGGGTGCTCCGTCTCCTGGTCGCGATGGCGATCGTCGTGGTCGGCGCCGCGGTGGTGCTGCTGCTCGTGTCGACGGGCGACCTGGCCGAGCGGCTGGGGCCGCGCATCCTGATCGCCGTGATCGGCGTGCTGCTGGTGCTGCCCGTCCACCTCGCGCTGAGAGCGCTGCTGCGGCGTCGCACGGTCACCTGCACGGTGTCGTTCGGGGCTCGCCGGGTGGTCGTGGACGCCGGCGGCACGCGACTCGACGTGCCCCTGGCGCGGATCGACCGGCTGCATTGGCGCACGGACGGCCAGTCGTCGCGGCTCGAGCTGCACGCCGGCACCGATCGCATCTCCCTGATCGCGGGCCTCGCCCGAGCGCCCCGCGCAACCGCGCCCGGCCTGCCGGCACTCCCGCGCCGCGTGCGGGCCGCCCTCGCCGACGCGGGCCTCACCGAAAGCGCCTCCGCTCCCGGCACCCTCGCCTTCCGCCGCCCGGATCCGTCGTAGGGCTCGCATCCGTGCCGCAGCGTCACCGCGAACCGACGTCGCTGCGATGGCCGAGCGTCACCACCACAACCATCAGCACGTCGTCGTCGAAGGCTGCGACCTCGTCGAAGTTATGCAGAACTATTGTGCATAGATTCTGTGCATGAGAGGGTGGGGGCGTGACGGAGAACGAGCAGCAGTACACCGGGATGCGCCTGGACGAGCGAGCCGTGCGCGTGCTGGCGCATCCGCTCAGGTCGCGGCTGCTCAGCCGGCTGCGCCTGGACGGCCCGGCCACGGCCACCGAACTGGCGGCCCGGCTGCACACCAACACGGGTGCGACGAGCTACCACCTGCGCGCCCTGGAATCGGTGGGGCTCGTGCTCGACACGGGCGAGGGGGAGGGCAAGCGGCGGCTCTGGCGGGCCACCACCGACTTCCACTCCTGGACCGATTCCGACTTCGCCGGCGACGACGACGCCCGCACCGCCCTCGGCTGGCTGCAGCGCGACTACCTGCGCCAGTTCGCCACCCGGGCCGAGCTCTGGCACGATGCCTCCGACAGCTGGCCGTCGGAGTGGGTCGACGTGCTCGGCCTGAACGACAGCATCGTGCGGGTCACTCCCGAGCAGGCCTCCTCGCTGCGTGACGAGCTCGGCGCCGTGCTCGATCGATACCGGATGCTCGGGGCCGGCGATCCGCGAGCCGAGCGCATCCACGTGCACACCCACGCCTCCCCGGTCGACCCGGAGCACCCGCCGGAAGCCCGCCCGCAGGCCGAGGCCGAACTCCCGCACGACGGTGCCTGACCGCCGCCCCTCCCTCACGGCACGCTCCGCCGAGCGCCGCCTCGTGCTTCTCACCCTCACGCGGTGGTTCCCGGTGGGCCTCGTGTTCGGTCTCACCGTGCTGCTCCCGCTCGAACGCGGTCTGTCGCTCACCGAGACGGGGTCTCTGCTCGCCGTGCAGGGGTTCGTGGTGCTGGCGCTCGAGCTGCCCACGGGCGGCCTCGCCGACTCGCTGGGCCGGCGACCGTTGCTCATCGTGTCGGGGGTACTCGCCCTGGTCTCCACGGCGGTGTTCGCATCGGCCGAGACGTTCGGCGCGTTCGCGGTGGCGATGATGCTGCAGGGTGTCTTCCGGGCGCTCGACTCGGGCCCGCTGGAGGCGTGGTTCGTCGACACCGCCCTCGCCCACGCTCCGGATGCGCCCATCGAGCGCGGGCTCAGCCGAGCCGCGACGGCGCTCGGTTCTGCCATCGCGGGCGGTGCTGTCGTGGGTGGTGGGCTGATCGCGTGGCATCCCGTGGCCGGGCAGTCGGCGCTGGTGCTTCCGTTCGTGGTGGCCGGGGTGCTGTACGGGCTGCACACCGTGCTCGTGGCGGTGCTCGTGCGGGAGGAGCGCGGGCGGGCACCGGGGCGCGACGGCGCACGCGCATCCGTCGGCCGGCGAGGCACGAACCCCTTCCGGCACCGGCTCCGGCACTCGGCGATGACCTCGCTCTGGCGGCCGTTCGGGGTGGTCGCCGACGGGCTCCGGATGCTCCGCACGGCTCCGGTGCTGCGATCGCTGGTGCTCGTGGAGGTGTTCTGGAGCGTCGCGATGATCGCGTTCGAGACGGTGACCCCTGTGCGGCTCGCCGATTTCGTCGGTGGCGAGGATGCGGCCGGTGCCCTCTTCGGTCCGGCGTCGGCGGCCGCCTGGGTGCTGTTCGCCGCGGGTTCGGCGCTGGCCGGGTCGGTGAGCCGGCACGCCGGGGTGACCTGCACGGCGATCGGCTCGCGCATCCTGAACGGGCTCTTCGTGATGGCGATGGGCCTCGTGGCCGGGCCGATCGGCTTGATCTCGGCGTTCTGGCTGGCCTACCTCACGCACGGTGCGGCCGGGCCGATGCACAACGCGCTGCTGCACCGGCAGGCGACGGGGTCGAACCGGGCGGTGGTGCTGTCGATCAACTCGATGGTCGGGGGCGGCAGCTACAGCCTCGGGCTGCTGGTTCTGACCCCGCTGGCCGAGACCGCCGGAACCGGGTTCGCCTTCGTGGTGGCGGGCGCGTTCAGCCTGCTGGGGGCGTTGCTGTACCTGCCGGCCCTGCGCCAGGAGCGGGCGCGGTAGCGCGAGCGGTGGCGGCCATCCGGTTACCGCAACGCCAGCCGGGTCTGCGTGTGCGTGGCCCCGCCGTCGTTCTTGAGCGTCCGCAGCAGCCGGTCGAGCGCCCCGGTGTCACCCACCCGCACATGGAGCAGGTAGTCGTAGGCGCCTGTGACGTGCACCGCGTCGCCGATCTCGGGCAGGCGCCGCGCCCATTCCAGAAAGTCCTCCGAGTTCCGGGCCGGGTCGAGCCGAACGTCGACGAACGCCTCGAGGCCGGCGCGGTGGATGTCTTCGTCGCTGTTCTCACCCAGCACCACGCGGTAGCCCAGGATGACGCCGGCCCGCTCGAGCCGACGCACCCGAGCCGCCGTGGCGTTCGTGCTGAGGCCCACCTGGCGGCCGATCGCACTGAACGATGCACGGGCGTCGTCGCGCAGAACGTCGATGATCTCGTCGTCGATGCTGTCCATGCGACACATCTTCTCAGCCGACTGCCCGATCGTGCAGTCGGCGGGGGAGCGCCGCAGCACCATCGGGGCATGGATCCCGCACTCGCACTCGTCTCCGGCCTCGCCGCCGGTCTCGCCCTCGCCGCGCCACTCGGCGCGATCGGGGTGCTGCTCATCCAGGAGGGGGTGGCGCGGGGGCTCCGGCGAGGGCTGGCGGGTGCCGCCGCCGTGGCGGCCGTCGACCTCGGGTACTGCGTCGCCGCGGTGCTGGCGGGCACCCTGGCCGGGCCGACGGTGAGCGGATGGGCGCCGTGGCCGCAGGTCGTCGGCGGATCGGCCCTGGTCGTCCTCGGGCTCCGCGGCCTGGTGCCAGGCCGGCGCGCTGCCGCGGGCCCGCCCGTGACGGAACCGCCGCGGACACCGTCGCCCGCTGCGCGGCCGGCGACGAGCTCCGCCCGCCGGTTCGCCCTGTTCCTCACCCTTACCGCGGTCAACCCGGCCACGCTGATCTACTTCGCCGCCCTGCTGCCGGCGCTCGACCGCATCACCGATTCGGCCGGAGGTTCGATCGCCTTCGTCGCGGGCGTGGGCGCGGCCTCGTTCTGCTGGCAGACCGCACTGGGCGCGCTCGGCGCCGTTCTGCGGCGCACGACCGGCCCGCGGTTCCAGCGTCGCACCGCGCTCGTCGGCCACGGCGTGGTCGTCGCGCTCGGCGCCGTGTTGATCGTCCAGGCCCTCTGAGCTGGTGCCCGGCTCGCTGGGAGGGTCTGCCGGTACCTGTCCCGTCAGGAACTCCCGCTCCCGCCCGATGCCGGGTGTGATGGTCGCGAGGCCGAAGCGCCGATCCCCGAGCCCACCCCACGAAGGAGCACCCATGAGCACCACCGAGCAGCCGAAATCGCCCACCGTCACAGGCCCCGAGGAGTGGTTCACCGGCGACGTCTACTTCAACAGCTACTACGCCGGCGTCGAGCCGTCGCGCACCCGGCTGAACCTCGTGCGCTTCACGCCCGGTGCGCACACCGCCTGGCACACCCACGCGGTGGGGCAGACCCTGCACGTCACGGAGGGGTCGGGCTTCGTGCAGTCGCGGGGCGAGGAGCTGATCGAACTGCACCCGGGCGACACAGTCTACACGCCGGCCGGCGAGTGGCACTGGCACGGTGCAGCGCCCGACCAGTTCCTCTCGCACCTGGCGCTCTGGGAGGCGCCGGGCACCGACGAGCCCGAGACGGTCTGGGGCGAGAAGCTCACGGCCGACGAGTACCCGGCAGCGCCACCCGCCTGAGCCGTGGGCCGCCGGGGAGCCGCCGCCGGCTCCGGTCACACCGGCTGGCGCACCTGGCCGGCCGCCCACGACGCGAGGAGTTTCAGCGCATCCGCCGTGGGCGTGCCGGCGGCCGCGGTGTACACGTTCATCACGAGCCCCGGTTCGCCCGGCAGCTCCATCGACTCGTAGTTCAGGTCGAGGTCGCCCACCACGGGGTGGTGCAGGCGCTTCAGTCCGCTGCGGTGGTACTTCACGTCGCGCGACGCCCAGCGCTGGCGGAACAGCTCGCTCTGCGTCGACAGTTCGCCCACCAGCCGGATGAGCCCCTCGTCGTGGGGATTCCGGCCCGCCTCCAGGCGCAGCATCGCTGCCGCGTCGTCGGCGATCTGGTCGTAGTCGCGCCAGAACTCCCGGGCGGCGGGGTTCAGATAGGTGAACCGGGTGGTGTTCACCGGGCGGCGGGGGTCGTCGAAGACAGGGGAGTAGAGAGCCCGGCCCATCCGGTTCGCCGCGAGGATGTCGTGCCGGCCGTTGCGCACCCAGGCCGGCGCGTCGGCCATCGCCTCCAGAACCTGCCGGATGGCGGGGCGCACCTCGGTGGTCGCCTTCACGGGCCGCCGCGGCCCCGGACCGGCGTTGCGGGCCAGGTCGAACAGGTACTCGCGCTCGGCGTCGTCGAGTCGCAGGGTGCGCGCGAGCGCATCGAGCACGCTCTCCGAGGCCCCGGCGAGATTGCCGCGTTCCAGCCGAACGTAGTAGTCGACCGAGACCCCGGTGAGCAGGGCCACCTCCTCGCGTCGGAGCCCGCTCACCCGGCGGTTGCCGCCGTAGACCGGCAACCCCGCCTCCTCGGGCGAGATCCGGCCTCGACGCGAGCTCAGGAACTCCTTGATCTCGGCACGCAGATCGCTCATGCCCCCACGCTAAGCCCGCCGACGCGCCGCGAGGGAGGGCCTGCCACTACCCGCCTGACCAGGGCCCGCTCAGAACCGCCGTTCGTGGCGAACCGGCCTGAGCCGCTCCGGGGCACCGTGCGCGGGCACGAACTCGCAGGTGAACCAGCCCTCGTAGCCGAACAGGAAGCCCAGCAGGCGGTTGCGCACCTCGAGCGACACATGGAACGCCTCCCGCTCGTCGTCCCAGCGCTCGTGCAGCTCGGCCGAGCCCGAGAACGTCAGCGGGAACCGGAAGCCGACCCGGCCCTCGTAGAACCGTTGCTCACCCGAGCGCAGCACCAGCCCACCGCGGTCGTCGACGTCGAGATCGAGGTCGACGGCGAGGTGCTGATGGGTGCCCAGGTAGTCGACGATCACGCCTCTCCGGCCGTCGAGCACCATCGTCGCGTCGAAGCGCGCCGGCCGCCGCCCGACGCTGTACTCCCGCACAAAGGTGACGGTCTCCCGGCCGAATGGGTCGAGATAGGGGTGGTTCTCGATGGTGAACGGCACCCCTCGGCCCGTTTCGGCGACGAGGATGTTGCGCAACCGGCCGATCAGGAGGAACGGTACCGTCCACCAGGGGCCGCGCCGGATCTGCTCCATCGTGCCCCGCCCGATGCAGGCCTCGCCGGACTCGAGGGAGACACCGAACCGGCGCTGCAGCATCGGATGCAGCCGCGCGAAGCGGTCCTCGCCCAGCGTGCTCTCGAAGATCGACCCGGTCACGTCAGTCGCTCCAGGGTCGCCGGCGCTCCCGCCATGGCGCCCTCCCGCGGCGAGCGAACGCGGCAGCGCGTCGCCCGCGGCCGCCCGGCCTTCCACCAGGCGAGCACCGAGACCAGGGGCCACCGCTCCGGAGGCACGCCCGTCTCCGCCCAGATGCGCAGCCGGTCGAAGCTCCAGGCCGTCATCCAGTGCACCAGCGGCCGGAGCACGACATCGGGCAGGCGACCGAAGCCGGGCACGTAGTCGTACCCCGTGATGAACCGCACGCCATCGGGAGTCGGCACGTACCGCCAGTATCCCCGCCCGCCGGCGAGGGGAGACAACCGATCCTCGGTGGCGAAGGCCAGCGCCGAGGTGCGGGTGCCGTCGGGCCGTGTGCGCTCACCGATCGAGACGCCCGTGCCGACGATGCGGTGCAACGGAAGTCGGCGCTCGTACCGGAACCGGCTACGCCCCTCCGCATCCACGCCGAGGGGCTCGATCGCGCTGAACCGCAGGTCCCAGCGCGGATGGAGCGACGGATCCTGCGTGAGTCGCCACAGGTCGTCGATGTCGGCCCGCACGAGCGTCTCCACGTACAGCGCGCGCGATCGACCGTTCATGGCACCGACCCTATAGCCGCGCCCGTCGGGATGTTTGATGTCGGGGGTCGCGCGTGAAATACTCGTGGGAGCGTTCTCAGCCCGTGTCCAGCCGGATTCCGGCGGCGGGCGGGGAGGATGCGGCATGGCAGGCGAAACGACGGGGGACGTCGGCCGCACAGCACTCGTGGTCGACGACTCCGACGACCAGGGAGACCTGCTCCGGCTGCACCTGGAGCGACTGGGCTACCAGGTCGAGCTGGTCACCACCGCCGAGGCGGCGATCACCTCGTACCGGGCTCTGATGCCGGCCGTTGCGGTCATCGATCTGATGTTGCCCGGAATCGACGGATGGCAGCTCGTGCGCACGATGAAGGCCGACGTGCCAGACTGCGTGCTCGTGGTCACCTCCGTGCTCGGCCTCGAGGATTTCCCGCTCGTCGACGGCGTGCTGCCGAAGCCGTTCACGGCGCGCGACGTGGCGCGGGTACTGGGGACGCTATTTCCACAGGAAGACGAGGCGGGTCCGGCCCGCCTGGGGGACGGGGGACCGACGACATGAAGGTACTGATTGCCGATGACGACGCGGATCTGCGCGACCTCGTCACGATCGCCGTGGAGAAGGCAGGGCATGAGGTCGTGGCGGCCGTCGGCGACGGCCTCACCGCCTGGGAACGCTTGAAGGCCGAGGAGATCGATCTTGCTGTGCTGGACATCTCGATGCCCGGCATGACCGGGCTCGAACTCGTTCAGCGACTGCGCGCCGACGACGAGCTGCGCGAGCAGCACGTGCTGATCATCACCGCCAACGTGCAGGCGAGCACGGCGGAGGCCGTGCACTCGGCCGGGGCGAACGGCCTGATCACGAAGCCGTTCCAGGTTCGTGAACTCGTCGACTTCATGCGCGGCATCGCCGACCGAGTGTGATGAGCGGGGGCACGATCCCCGGGCAGGCCCCGGCCACCCCTGCCGCAGCATCTGTACGCCGCCGGGCAGGCGCGTTCGGCACCTGGTCGCCGCTGCTGAAGCAGGTCGCCGCTCTGGTCGCGTTCGCGCTGGCCACCATCGTGGTTCTCTCCCCGGTGGTGGTGCAGGTGGAGCCGGCCCTCGTGCTGGCCGCCGATGCCCTCGTGCTGGCCGCCGCAGGGTTCGCCGCGCTGCTGCCGCGCCTGCGGATCGCTCCCGGCTGGGAGCTCGCCATCCCGATCGCCACCTTCGTCGCCGTGGCGCTGATGCGGGTGGGCACCGGGGGGCAGGGGTCGCCGTTCGGGGCTCTGCTGGTGATCCCGCTGGTCTGGATCGCCTCCGAGCCCGGGGTGCGCAACATCCTGATCGCCGCAGCCGGTGTCGCGTTCACGATCGCGTTCCCGTTCGCCGTGGGAGTCTCGGCCATCGAGAGCGCGGCCGACACGGTGCGGCTCGTGTTCACCCCGGTGGTCTTCACCATCGCCGCGGTGCTGATCAACCAGATCGCCCGGGTGGTGAACCGTCGGCTCGAGCAGGTGCAGGAGGCGGATGCGGAGCGGGAACTGCTCGTGGCGTCTCTGGAGAAACTGAACCGCGAGGCGCGAAAGCGCGAGCAGAAGACGCTCAAGGCCAACCAGCTGCTCGACGAGGTCTGGAGCTCGATCACCGGCCACGCCATCATCGGCACCGACACCTCGGGCCGCATCACCGTCTGGAACCCGGGTGCCGAGTCGCTCCTCGGCTACAGCGCCACGCAGGCGATCGGCCGCATGCACATCACCGACCTGCATCTCGCTGACGAGATCCGTGAGGAGTCGCGGCTCGGAACCGCGGGCGACACCGCAGGAGCCGAGGGGCCCCACACCGACTTCGACGGTCTGGTCGAGACCGCCCGCGGCGGGCTCCGCGACGTGCGTGACTGGACCTACCGCCGGCGCGACGGCGTCGAGTTCCCCGCCCAGGTCTCGATCGCCCAGCGGGTCGACGAGAAGGGCGAGCCGGCCGGCTTCATCTTCGTGGCCACCGACGAGACCGACGCGCGCGAGATCGAGCGCCTCAAGGACGAGTTCGCCGGGCTGATCTCGCACGAGCTGCGCACCCCCCTGAGCTCGATCCTCGGTTATGTCGAGCTGCTCCGGGATGACGACGACGAGCCCCTCAGCCGCCAGCAGGAGAAGTACCTCGGCGTCGTCGATCGCAACGCCCGGCGGTTGCTGAGGCTCGTCGGCGACCTCCTCTTCACCGCCCAGGTCGATTCCGGGCGGTTCACGGTCGAGACGGCGCCGATCGTGGTCGGACCGGTGCTGCGGGCGGCGACCGAGACTGCGCGACCGGCCGCCGAAGCCGCCGGCGTCGAGCTGCGCACCGTGATCGCCCACGAAGACGTGGTCGTCGAAGCCGACCCCACCAGGCTCGGCCAGGCCGTCGACAACATCCTCTCCAACGCCGTCAAGTTCACGCCCCGCGGCGGCTCGGTGACCCTCGAGCTCGGCGTCGACGACGATGAGGTGCGCATCTCGGTGGCCGACACGGGCTACGGCATCGCCGGTCATGAGCTGCACCGGCTCTCGGAGCGGTTCTTCCGCGCCACCACTGCCACGACGAACGCCGTGCAGGGCGTGGGCCTCGGCCTCACCATCACGAAAGCCATCGTGACGGCGCACGGCGGGCGCATCGACATCTCCAGCGAGCTCGGAGCGGGCACCACGATGGTGATCGTGCTCCCGCGCCCGTCGGCGTGACTCTCGACACCGGGCCGCTCACCGGGCACGTCGACCGGCCAGGGCTGCGGGTGTTCCGCCGCACGCTGCCCTCGACGGTGCGACCGTCGATCGGGGGCATCGTGGGCCGCGCGGTGCTGATGATCGTCTTCCCGGCACTGCTGCTGGCGTCGTGGCTGATCCTGATCGACGGTTCACTGCTCGACGACGGCGGCGAGTGGGACTGGGCGCTGACCGGAATCCTCATCCCGTACGCGATTCCGCCGGTCATCGGCATCGTCGTCCTCGTTCGAGCCGTCCGCCGACGGTCGGGAGTGCGCCAGTTCCGGTTGCATCGCTTCGCGGAGGCGAACGGATTCACGTACGAGGCGCGCACGAGCCCGCCGCTGCTGCCCGGCATGATCTTCAGCCGCCCGGGCCAGTCCTCCGCCTTCGTCACCGACCGGCTTCGACGCTCGAACCCGCCGACGCTGGACGTGGGCAACCACACCTGCACCATCGGTTCGGGAAAGAACTCCTCGACCTACCGGTGGGGCTACGCGGCCCTGCGTCTGCCGGTCGCCCTGCCCCACATCGTGCTCGACGCGCGCGGGAACAACTCACTCCGTCGGCCGCGGCTGCCGGTGGCCTTCGCGCGGGGTCAGCGCCTGTCGCTGGAGGGCGACTTCGACCGGCACTTCACGCTGTACTGCCCCGAGGGCTACGAGGCAGATGCGCTCTACCTGTTCTCCCCGGATGTGATGGCCCGCTTCATCGACACCGCGTCACGGCTGGACGTCGAGATCGTCGACGACCACCTCTTCCTCTACGCGCCGGGAAAGCTGGTCTCGCTCGATCCGGAGGCGTGGGAGAGCCTCCTCGCCACCGTCGAGGTGCTCTCGGCGCAGCTGGTCAGGTGGGAGCGCTGGCGCGACGACCGCCTGGCGCAGGACGAGACCTCGTTCGGCGGCGCATCCGTCTTCGGGTCGGTGCTCGGGCCCGGGTCGGTGCCGATGTCGATGTCGGCCGGTGGCCCGTTCGATCGGCCGTCGCGGGGCGTCGCCCGGCCCGGTCGGCGCCTTTCGCTCCGCCAGGACTGGTGGTGGCTGCTCGGCGCCGCGTTCGCCCTCTTCGGCCTCGTCAACCTGGTGACCGACCTGATCGACGGCCTCACCCCGTAGCCCCGATGTGCGAAGATCAGCGGCATGAGACTCGCTGAAGCCCTGCTGGAGCGTGCCGACCTGCAGAAGCGCACCGCCGCGCTGCAGGAGCGCGTCGTCGCCAACGCCTTCTACCAGGAGGGCGAGACGCCGGCAGAAGACGCTGCCGAACTGCTCGAGGAATGCCTGCGCGTGCAGGCGGAGCTCGAGCGGCTCGTCACCGCCGTGAACCTCACCAATGCCGTCGCGGTTCTGCCCGACGGGCGAACGGTGACGGCCGCTCTCGCCGCGCGCGAGACGCTGCGGGCGCAGCATGCCATCCTCGTGCGCGCCTCCGATGCCGCGTCGGGTGGCCGGGGCTACCGGCAGATGCGCAGCGAGCTGCGCCAGCTCTCGGCGCTGCCGGTGCGGGAGCTGAGACAGCGGGCCGATCAGGTGGCCGTCGAACTGCGCGAGCTCGACGCCCTCATCCAGCGCACGAACTGGGAGGTCGACCTGCGCCAGTAGTCGTCGATGTCGAACGGTGAGTCGGTAGGAGCACCGGGGCGAGCACACACCGTCGGGCCGGCGGTCAATCCGGCCCTCTGTAGGCGCGGCGGGCAGCGTCCTGGCTTCGGCCATCACACCTCAGCCCAGCACCGTTCACCGGTCACCGCGCACGCAGGACACCTCATCACCACGTGCTGACCGGAACTCCGAGGGCGGGTTCGGGGACCTCACCGTTCCAGGCACGTGCCGTGCGACGTGCTCAGCGCGGGGCCGTGAAGGCGGCGAGGCGGTCGACGAGCTCCTGCAGGGTGGCCTCGTCGTTCACCAGGCCGATCCGGATGTGGCCGGCTCCGCGCGGCCCGAATCCGTCGCCCGGTGCGACCGCGACGCGCGCCTCCGACCGCAGCCTCGAGGCGAACTCGACGGAGTCGCCGCCGCCCGGCAGGCGAACCCACACGAAGAACGTGCCCTCCGGTGCGATCACGTCCCACCCGAGGCGCCGGAGGCCAGCCACCACGAGGTCGCGCCGCCGCTGGTACACGCCCACCAGCTCGCGCGCCGCACCTTGATCGCCGGCGAGCGCCACGGCCGCCGCCTCCTGCGAGGCGCCGAACATCGTGCTGAACGCCTGGGCCTGGTACCGCTTCATCGCCGCGATCAGGGAGCTGTTGCCGGCGGCGAACCCGATCCGCCACCCGGCCATGCTGTACGTCTTCGACAGCGTCTGCGCCTCGACCGTCACCTCCGCCTCGCGATCGACCGCCAGGGCCGACAACGGTGCCCGCCCGTCGAAGCCCAGAGAGGAGTACGCGAAGTCGTGCACGAACGCGGCCCCGGTGCGCCGCGCGAACTCCGCAGCGGCTGTGAACGCGGCGGGCGTGGCGAGTGCGCCGGTGGGGTTGTTCGGGTAATTGAGCAACAGCAGGGCGGCCTCGTCGACGGAGTCGAGCGACGCGAAGTCGGGCTGGTAGCCGGGCTCCAGGAGGGGAAGCGCGGTGATCCGCCCACCCGCCAGGTCGACGGCCGAGGTGTACATCGGGTAGCCGGGGTCGGGCAGCACCACCGTGGTGCCCGGGTCGACGCGTGAGAGCACCGCGGCCATGATGGCCTCGTGCGATCCGTGGAAGACCGCGACCTGCGCATCCGGATCGATGTCGACGCCGTGGTCGACGCGATAGCGCAGCGCCACCGCGTCACGGAACGCGGCCCGGCCGAGGTAGGCGGGGTAGCGGTGGTTCGCGGCATCCGCCACCTCGCGCTGCATGGCCGCCACGATGTGCTCGGGCGTCGGCAGGTCGGGGTTGCCCTTCGAGACGTCGATCATCCGCGGACCGGGCTCCCGCGACAGCCGGAGGATCTCACGATCCATCTCGCCCCAGAAGTTCGGGGGCAGCGCCCGCACCCGGGCGGCCGGTTCGAACACGGCCACGGTCAGCGCCTCCGGTACCGTCGGGCGACGAGGGTGCCGAGCAGCTGGATGCCCTGCACCAGCACGATCAGCGTCACGACGGTGAGCACCATCGCGAACCCGTCGTAGCGCTGGTAGCCGTACGAGAGCGCGAGGTCGCCGATGCCGCCCGCACCCACGGTGCCCGCCATGGCGGTGGCGTCGAGCAGGCCCACCGAGGCGATGGTGACGGCCAGGACGAGCGAGCCGCGCGCTTCGGGCAGCATGAAGCGCCAGAACACCTGCCACGGTGACGCCCCCATCGACCGCGCGGCCTCGATCACCCCGCGGGGCACCTCGAGCAGCGAGTTCTCCACGAGGCGGCCGATGTACGGCGCGATCATCACGGTGAGCGGCACGATCGCCGCCCACACGCCGATGCTCGTGCCCACCAGCAGCCGGGTGAACGGCAGGATCGCCACCAGCAGGATGATGAACGGCAGTGAGCGGATGAGGTTCACCACCACCGCCAGCCCCAGGCTGATCGGCTTGTTCTCGAGCACCCCGCCCGCCCGGGTGAGGGCGAGCACCGCTCCGATGATCACGCCCAGCACCGAACCGAGCACCAGCGAGACACCGAGCATCTGCAGGGTCTCGCCGAGAGCCTTCAGGAACAGCTCGGGGGTGATCAAGGTCCACTTGTCGCCGCTCATCGCCGCACCTCCTCGAGGTGCACGACGCGCTGCTCGAGGTAGGCGCGGGCAGCGGCCACCTTCTCGGCCGGGCCGGTCACCTTCACGATCAGCTGCCCCACGGTGTGATCCTGGATCTCGGTCATGTCGGCGTGCAGCATGTTCACCTCGACGCCGTAGCCGGTGATGAGGTCGGACAGCAGCGGCTGGGTCACCTCGTCGTCGACGAGGAGCAGCCGCCAGAGTCCGTCGGTACCGAGGTGCTCGACCACGCGGTCGGGGAGGCCCTGCGGCACCACCGTGGTGACGAAGTCGCGGGTGATCGGCGAGCGGGGGTGCAGGAAGGTGTCGAGCACCGTGCCCTGCTCCACGATCTCGCCGTCGGCCATCACGGCCACCTTGTGGGCGAGGTCTTTGATCACGTCCATCTCGTGGGTCACCACGAGGATCGTGGTGCCGTACTCGCGGTTGACGTTCCGGAGCAGGTCGATGATCTGCGCGGTCGTGGTGGGGTCGAGGGCGCTCGTCGCCTCGTCCGACAACAGGATGCGGGGGTTGCGAACGAGAGCCCGTGCGATCCCCACGCGCTGCTTCTGCCCGCCCGAGAGCTCGCCGGCGAAGCTGGTCGCCTTCCCGCCGAGGCCCACGAAGTCGAGCACCTCGTCGGCGCGCGCCCTCGCTTCGTCGGCGCTCACGCCGTCGAGCCGGAGCGGCATCGCCACGTTGTCGCGCACCCGCACGGTGTCGAGCAGGTTGAACTGCTGGAAGATCATGCCGGTGCGCTTCTGGGCCGCGCGCAGTCGGGCACCCCTCAGGGGAGCGAGGTCGATGTCGTCGACCACCACCCGGCCCGAGCTCGGCCGCTCGAGGCCGTTCACGAGGCGGATGAGGGTGGACTTGCCCGCCCCGCTGTACCCGATGACGCCGAAGATCTCGCCGGGCTCGACCTCGAGGCTCACGCTCCGCAGGGCTGCCGTGGTCTCGTTCTTGCGGGAGGCGAACGTCTTCGACACGTCGTCGAACTCGATCCGCCCGCCGCCCGCGGAACCGGTGAGCGACGACGACGTGGGCGCCCGGTGCGCCGGCTCAGCGCTCAATTGAACCATTCGGGCAGGTTGTAGCCGTCGTACTGCGAGTCGCCCTTGATGTACTCCACGAACTCGGGCGACTCGTAGGCGGCCTTGATGGCCTTCGCCCAGTCGCTGTCGACATCGGCGTCGCGCACCGCGACGATGTTCGAGAACTCCACCGGCTGGTCCTCGACCGCGAGGGCGTCGTCGTAGTCAAGGCCGCCCGCGATGATGAAGTTGCCCTGGATGGTGGCGTAGTCGACATCCTGCAGCGCCGGCACCTGCTGCGCGTTCTCGATGGCCGTGATGTTCAGGTTGTGCGGGTTCGAGGTGATGATCGAGAGGTCGGCCGTGTTGGGGTCGTCGACGTCGTCGAAGTCGATCAGGCCGGCGTCGCGCAGGATGAGCAGGCCGCGGTAGAGGTTCGAGGGCGCGTTCGGCACGGTCACCGTCGCGCCGTCCTTCACATCGTCCAGCGAAGACGACTTGCCGCCGAACAGAGCCATCCGGGGCGTGGGCACCTGCACCAGCGCTACGTTGCTGAGGCCCTCCTGGGCGTTCACGAAGTCCATGTACACCGGGTGCTGGATGATGTTCGCATCGATCTCACCCTCCGACACGGCCACGTTGGTGACGATGCCGTCGGTGAAGTCCTGCTCGGTGACGGTGTACCCCTCGGCCTCGAGAATGGGCAGGATGCCGCCCTCGAACATCTCCTTGTACGGCCCGGGGTTGAAGCCGATCGTGATCTCGGTCTTCGGGGCGGCGCTCGCCCCGGCGCCGTCGGATTCGGTGCCGCCCGCTCCGCTGCTGCAGGCGGTGGTTCCGACGAGGAGTGCGGCTGTCGCCGCTCCGAGGAGCACTGTGCGGACGGTCTTCATGGGGGCCTCTTCTGCTGGGGGTGTGATCGCGGCGGTGTCGTGACCGGCCGGTGCGGCGGGCGGGGCCCGCAGGTCGCGGCGGGATGCTGCATCCGCCCCGGTCAGGCTAGCCAGGGGCGGCGGTCGAGCGGGCCCGGGGCGTCACACGGCGAAACACTCGCGTTCGCCCTCGGTGCCTCGGGACCGCCGGCGTCGCCGGAGCGGTGGTCGCTTCGCAGGAGCACGGCCGTCGTTGCGGGAACGCCGCACCCCGTCGAGGATGGGAGCACGTCCGTTCGCGGGGATCGGGCGCTGCAAGGGGGAGACGTGAGCTACGCGCCGGGTTGGTACGACGCCGGAACGCCGGGCAAACTGCGCTGGTGGGACGGCGTGCAGTGGTCGGCGCACGAGACTGACGTGTCGTCGGCGCCGGGCCAGGGCTGGTACCCGACACCGGGCGGGCGGCTGCGCTGGTGGGACGGCCGCACGTGGACCGGCCTCCGGGTGAAGGACGGCGTTCCCGGAACCGACTGGGCCACGGCCGAGCAGCCCGCCGTCGCCTGGGCGTTCGGATCGGTCTTCGCGGCTCTCGCGCTGGCTCAGTTCGCGATCGGTGCCGTCATCGGTTCGGTGTCACCCGCCGGCATCTCGATGGTGCTGCTCGCGGTGCTCTGGTTCGCGATCGGGGCGACGTCGTCGGCGGTGCGCCGCATCCCGTCGCCGGTCGTCGCGCCGGAGGCTCCCGACGTCGTGCGCCCCCTCCCCGGAGAGGTCGAGGGGCCGGGAGCAGGCTGGTTCCCGGTCGCGACCCGGACGTCGCGGTGGTGGACCGGGCTCCGCTGGTCGCAGTACACGGCCTCCCGGTTCGGCGTGCGGCCCACCTTCCACGGCGCGCGTTCGCTCCGTCTGCTGCTCGGGATGGGATGGGTGCTGATCGGCGCCGGGCTCCTCGGGGCCCTCGTCGGCATCCTGATGCTCGTGATCGGCAGCGGCGCCTCGTGGGAGCTGTCGTTCATCGGGTGGTTCGTGGTCGTCGGCGGCGTGCTGATCGCAGGGCTCGGCGGCATCGTCTTCGCGATGTCGGCCACCCAGCGCCGCCTCCTCGTGCCGCCCGCCGGCCCCCCGCAGCCGGGCACGCAGCTTCTCGGCTAGTCCGCCATCCGGCGACGCGTTCGCGACACGCGGGCGCCGTCGTGCACCCGGCGTTTAGACTTGGAACCCACGCCGACCAGCCGGAGAATCAGTGCCCTCGAACGACTCCTTCGTGCACCTGCACGTCCACAGCGAATACTCGATGCTGGATGGCGCGGCGAGAGTGAAACCCCTGATCGAAGCCGCGAAAGAGCAGGGCATGCCCGCGGTCGCCGTCACCGACCACGGCAATGTCTTCGGCGCCTTCGACTTCTGGAAGACGGCCACCGAGGCCGGCATCAAGCCCATCATCGGCACCGAGGCCTACCTCACCCCTGGCACCCACCGGAGCGACAAGACACGGGTGCGCTGGGGCAACGGCGGGGGAGACGACGTGTCGGGCGCGGGCGCCTACACGCACATGACGCTGCTGTCGGAGACCACCGAGGGCATGCACAACCTCTTCCGCCTGAGTTCCAAGGCGTCGATCGAGGGCTACTACTTCAAGCCGCGGATGGACCGCGAGCTGCTCAGCCAGTACGGCAAGGGCCTGATCGCCACCACCGGATGCCCGAGTGGCGAGATCCAGACGAGGCTCCGGCTCGGCCAGTACAAGGAGGCCGTGCAGGCGGCCTCCGACTTCCGCGACATCTTCGGCAAAGAGAACTTCTTCTGCGAGATCATGGATCACGGGCTCGACATCGAGCGCCGCATCATGACCGACCTGCTGCGCCTCGCCGACGAGCTGCAGCTGCCGCTCGTGGCCACCAACGACCTGCACTACACGCACGCCCACGACGCCACGAGCCACGCCGCCCTGCTCTGCGTGCAGTCGGGCTCCACCCTCTCCGATCCCAACCGGTTCAAGTTCGACGCCGACGAGTTCTACCTCAAGAGCGCCCAGGAGATGCGTCAGCTCTTCCGCGACTACCCGGAGGCCTGCGACAACACGCTCCTCATCGCCGAGCGCTGCGAGGTGGCCTTCGACACGAACGCCAACTACATGCCGCGCTATCCGGTGCCCGAGGGTGAGACCGAGGCCACCTGGTTCGAGAAGGAGGTCGAGGCGGGGCTCAAGGAGCGCTACCCGGACGGCGTCACGCGGGAGGTGCGCGAGCGCGCCGACTACGAGGTGGGCGTCATCCAGCAGATGGGCTTCCCGGGCTACTTCCTCGTGGTGGCCGACTTCATCAACTGGTCCAAGCGCAACGGCATCCGGGTGGGGCCCGGCCGTGGTTCGGGCGCCGGCTCGATGGCCGCCTACGCCATGAAGATCACCGACCTCGACCCGCTCGTGCACGGCCTCATCTTCGAGCGGTTCCTCAACCCCGACCGCGTCTCGATGCCCGACTTCGACGTCGACTTCGACGACCGGCGCCGCGGCGAGGTCATCAAGTACGTCACCGAGAAGTACGGCGACGAACGCGTGGCCCAGATCGTCACCTACGGCACCATCAAGGCCAAGCAGGCGCTGAAAGACTCCGGGCGCGTGCTCGGCTTCCCGTTCAGCATGGGCGAGAAGCTCACCAAGGCGATGCCGCCGCCCATCATGGGCAAGGACATCCCGCTCTCGGGCATCTTCGACAAGGCGCACCCGCGATACAAAGAGGCCGTCGACATCCGCACCGTCATCGAGATGGATCCGGAAGCCCGCACGGTCTTCGACACCGCCCTCGGCATCGAGAACCTCAAACGCCAGTGGGGCGTGCACGCGGCCGGCGTCATCATGTCCAGCGACCCGTTGATCGACATCATCCCGATCATGAAGCGGGAGCAGGACGGCCAGATCGTCACGCAGTTCGACTACCCGGCGGCCGAGTCGCTCGGTCTGATCAAGATGGACTTCCTGGGGCTGCGCAACCTCACCATCATCGACGACGCGCTCGACAACATCCGGGCCAACCGCGGCGAAGACCTGGTGCTCGAAGACCTCGACCTCGACGACAAGGCGTCGTACGACCTGCTCGCCCGCGGCGACACGCTCGGCGTCTTCCAGCTCGACGGCGGCCCGATGCGCGGCCTCCTCCGGCTGATGAAGCCCGACAACTTCGAAGACATCTCGGCCGTGCTGGCGCTCTACCGGCCGGGCCCCATGGGTGCCGACTCGCACACCAACTACGCCCTTCGCAAGAACGGCATCCAGCCGATCACGCCCATCCACCCCGAGCTCGCCGAGCCGCTCAAGGAGGTGCTCGGGCAGACCTACGGCCTCATCGTCTACCAGGAGCAGGTGATGTCGATCGCGCAGAAGCTCGCCGGATTCACCCTGGCCCAGGCCGACCTGCTGCGCCGCGCGATGGGCAAGAAGAAGAAGTCCGAGCTCGACAAGCAGTACGAGGGCTTCTCGAAGGGCATGCACGACAACGGCTACTCCGAAGCCGCCGTCAAGACCCTGTGGGACATCCTGCTGCCGTTCTCCGACTACGCCTTCAACAAGGCGCACTCGGCGGCCTACGGCGTCATCTCCTACTGGACCGCCTACCTCAAGGCCCATTACCCGGCCGAGTACATGGCTGCCCTGCTCACGAGCGTCGGCGACTCCAAAGACAAGATGGCGCTCTACCTCTCCGAGTGCCGCCGCATGGGCATCAAGGTGCTCCCACCCGACGTGAACGAGTCGATCGGCTTCTTCACCGCCGTCGACACCGACATCCGTTTCGGCATGGGAGCCGTTCGCAACGTCGGGATGAACGTGGTCGAGCTGATCAAGACCGCCCGTGAGGAGAAGGGCGCCTTCACGTCCTTCGGCGACTTCCTGAAGAAGATCCCCTTGGGCGCCACGAACAAGCGCACCATCGAGTCGCTGATCAAAGCCGGGGCGTTCGACTCGCTCGGCTCCACCCGGCGTGCCCTGATCGAGGTGCACGAGGGGCTCATCGACAACGCGGTGTCGCAGAAGCGCAACGAGGCCAACGGTCAGGTGGGCTTCGACTTCGACTCCCTCTGGGATGCGCCGGAGGAGGTCCACGACATCCCGGTGCGCCCCGAGTGGGCCAAACGCGACAAGCTGGCGTTCGAGCGCGACATGCTCGGGCTCTACGTCTCCGACCACCCGTTGGCCGGCCTCGAGGTGGAACTGGCCAAGCACGCCTCCACGAGCATCCTGGATCTGCTCGAGTCGGAGCACGTGAACGACGGCGATCAGGTGACGGTGGCCGGACTCATCACCAGCGTGCAGCACCGCGTGGCGAAGAACTCGGGCAACCAGTACGGCATGATCACCGTCGAGGACTTCGCCGGCGAGATCACCGCCATGTTCATGGGCAAGACCTACCAGGAGTTCGGCCCGGCCCTCACGAACGACGCCATCGTGGTGGTGCGGGGCCGGGTGTCGCTGCGCGACGACGGCATGAACCTGCACGCGTTCAGCCTGTTCCAGCCGGCCCTCACGCAGGCCGGGGGATCGGGTCCGCTGCACATCTCGCTCGCCGAGATGAGGGCCACGACCGACACCGTCCAGGCCCTCAACGATGTGCTGATCAGGCACTCCGGCGACACCGAGGTGCGGCTCAAGCTCATCAAGAACGACAACGTGCGGGTGTTCGAGGTGCCCTACCAGGTGCGGGTCACCGCCGACCTCTACGGCGAGCTCAAGTCGCTGCTCGGGCCGAACTGTCTGGTGTAGCACCATGGGGGCAATGGGGAGTTGTCCCCATGGGCGCAGGCTGCGAGCGCGGACATTACGTGCGAAACTTCGGATGGGTTCGAAGGGCCCGATGTACGAGGGGAAGGGTCAGCCGACATGACGGGTGGGTTCTGGGGAGCCGATGCCGATCAGCTTCGCGCGCTGGCGAAGGATTTCGACCAGAAGGCGACGCAGCTGTCGGGCATGGCGAGCACGCTCACCGCGTCCATCAACGGCGCGAGCGCCTGGTCGGGTCCGGATGCGGCCCTGTTCAAACAGGACTGGAACAGCACCTACCGGGCGTCGCTGACGAGCGCGAACCAGTCGTTGCTCGCGGCGGCATCCGCTCTGGTGAAGAACGCCGACGAGCAGGAGCAGGCCAGTTCTGACGATGGCGGGGCCGGGCCGGGGGGCTCCGGCCCCGGAGGTTCCGGGCCGGGCGGCAGCCCGTTCCCGGGTACGGACGGTTCGGGCTCCGGTGACGCGGGCGACGACGGATCGATGCTCGACGACATCCTGAACAGCCCGGTGGTGGGCTCGATCAACGACTACCTCAACGCCGCCGGAATCGTGGGCGGCGTCGACGCGCTCCTCCAGCTGCGCCTGGGCGGGGCCTTCTCGTCGCTCGACGCGGCTCTGGACTTCCGAGCCTTCGCCGGAGGCTTCAACACCGCGAGCGACTTCTTCAACGGCAACAACTGGGGCTCGCTCACCCAGGGCCTCAGCAACGTGCTGGGCGACGGCGCCCTGGCGAGCCGCGTGGGCTCGGCGGCGGAGTTCCTCGGCACGGCCGGCAAGGTGCTCGGCCCCGCGGGGGTCGTGCTCGGCTATGCCGGGGCGTACAACAGCTACCAGAAGGGCGATTACGTGCGGGCCGGCTACGACACGGTGGCCACCACCATCGGCGCTGTCGCCCTGTTCACGCCGCCCCCGGCGAACCTGGTGCTCGGGGCGGTGTCGGGCGGCATGGCGCTCGGCGGCCTCCTCTACGACAACGTGCCCGTGTTCCACGACGCCGTCGACAACACCGCCGAGGCCATCGGCGACGCCGGCGAGGCCATCGCCGAGGGGGCCCAGGACTTCGCCGAGGGCGTCGCCGACGTGGCAGAAGACCTGTGGCCGTGGTGACCACCGACCGGCGCCACGGTGTGCCTGACCCCATCGCCTTCGTTCCATCATCCAGCCGTCGAACCATCAGGGAGCACAGATGACCGACACCCGTACCTGGGCCGCAGCCGAGCCCTCAGCATCGTCCGTCGACGCGCCCACCTACGGTGCGGGTGAGATCGCCTACGCGCTGTCCCTCGCCGAGGGCCCGGTGCGCGCCCAGGCCGAGAAGTTCCTGCAGGTCGAGCCCGGCTTCGTCACCGACCAGACTGCGGCCCTCGGCGCCTCGAGCCTGGTTGCGCGGGGGGAGCTGACGGTCACCGGCGACCTGCTCGAACCGCGTGGCGGCATCCGTCTGCTCATCGTGGTGCTCCAGACGGCGGTGCGCTGGACGGAGATCGCCATGATGAACGAGGGAAGCGTCGAAGCGGCGCTGTACGTGCAGTCGCCCGAGCTGTCGGTGCTGCTGTCGCCCGCGGCGATGAGCACCTGGACCATGGTCGTCAGATCGCCGGCCTACACGGATGCGCAGTTCCTGGCGCGGCTGGTGAACGACAACGCGGCCCGGCATCCGCTCGGAACCGCGTACTTCGGCACGGAGGTACTCGGCTCCGAGAAGCACCACCTCTTCGTGCGGCCGAGCTCCGAGGTCGACACCTTCGGCGGGCGCACCTGGGACCTGGCCGACGCCGAGGCCCCGGGCGACGGCCGCTCCGACGCGGTCGGCGACGCCGAGCTCCTCGAGCGCCTGGCCGCGTTCTCGGCCCTGCCGAGCGCATGAGCGCACCCGACCGCAACCCGGTGCCGCCGGAGCCGTTCCCGTGGATGAGCACCAACCCGCCGTCCGGCCGCTACCGGATGACGCTGAAGAGGCCGTTGAGCGAGGCTCTGCTCGGCGCGTTCCTCGTGATCGTCGGGGTCGCGTTCGGGGTGAGCGCCGTGGGC
This sequence comes from Herbiconiux liangxiaofengii, assembly GCF_041927335.1. Taxonomy (NCBI): domain Bacteria; kingdom Bacillati; phylum Actinomycetota; class Actinomycetes; order Micrococcales; family Microbacteriaceae; genus Herbiconiux; species Herbiconiux liangxiaofengii. The sequence goes on from NZ_JBHFHD010000010.1 coordinate 287,322, forward strand.
AAGGACTCCGTGGGCGCGGTCGTGGTGGGCGTCGGCGCGCTGGTCCTGGTCGGCGGGGCGGGCGTGGTGCTGCTCGTGATCGCTTCGGCACGGGCCCGGTGGTTCCGCGCCTTCGAGCGCGCGCACGGTCGGCCGCCGTTCTGATGCGGTCCTCAGAACCGATGCCGGGCAACCCCTGGCCGCACGACATGATGCTCAGGATCGAGGACTCCCCGAGCGCGCTGCACGAGTTGCTCTGGATCCGTGAGGCCTGGGGCCTGCAGCCGCAGGGCGACGACCTCCCGCCCCTGCTGGCGCATCCGCCCGAGCCGGTGGGCCTGCCGGCCCCCGAGGAGTGGCAGCGGGCCTGGCCCGATCTCTGGGCGGCGTGCCTGGCGCAGGCGGGCCGGCCGCACGACCCCGGCCTCATCGGTCGGCTCTCCGATACGTCGCTCGGCTCCGAGGAGCGTGCCCGGTTGCTGACCGAGCTCACCGGTGTCTCCTGGCGCGACCGGTTCGGCGACGAGGCGTTCACGTCGTCGTTCGACGCGTGGAGCGAGGCTCAGCGCACGGCACAGCACCTCCGCCGGCCGCTGGCCTACGACGACACCCCCGAGCGGAAGTCCCTCGACGCCCTGATCGTGGCCTGGCAGGCGGGCATCACCGAGTTCGTGCTCATCCCGTGCCGCGGCGACTTCACCAGACGGCTCAGCCCGTCGACCCTGCTGGTCACGGAGGCCACCCGCAACGACCCCCGCCGTTACGCCGCGGCCCTCCTCGCGGCCGCCTGACCGCCCGCCCCGACGCCGGCCCCCGGTCGGTAGGCTGGCAGTGCCATGATCCGAACGATTGACCTCCGCGGCCAGACCCCCACCCGATCCGAGTTCGTGCAGCTCGTCCCACGCGCCGACACCGACGTCTCCGTCGCGCACGAAGCCGCCGCCGCCCTCGTCGACGACGTGCGCCGCGACGGCCTCGTGGCCCTGCGCGACCAGGCCCGTCGCTTCGACGGCGTGGAACCCGAGCACGTGCGCGTGCCCCAGGAGCACATCGACGAAGCGGTCGCAGCGCTCGAGCCTGCCGTCCGCGAGGCGCTCGACGAGGCGATCATCCGCGTGCGTCAGGCCACCGCCGCCCAGATCCCGGATGCGCGCACCACCGAGCTCGCCGACGGCGCCTTCGTCGAGCAGCGCTGGCAGCCCGTCGACCGCGTGGGCCTCTACGTGCCGGGCGGCAAGGCCGTCTACCCCTCCAGCGTCGTGATGAACACCGTGCCGGCCCAGCTCGCCGGCGTCGGCTCGATCGCCATCGCGTCACCGCCGCAGCGCGAGTTCGGCGGCCGCGTGCACCCCACCATCCTCGCCGCAGCGGGGCTTCTCGGCGTCACCGAGGTGTACGCCATCGGGGGAGCGGGCGCGATCGGCGCCCTGGCCCACGGCGTCGACGAGATCGGGCTCGACCCCGTGCAGGTCATCACCGGCCCGGGCAACGTCTACGTCGCCGCGGCCAAGCGCGTGGTGCGCGGCGTGGTCGGCATCGACTCCGAGGCCGGTCCCACCGAGATCCTGATCGTGGCCGACTCCTCGGCCGAGCCGTCGTTCGTCGCCGCCGACCTGGTGAGCCAGGCCGAGCACGACGAGCTCGCGGCAGCCGTGCTCGTCACCGACTCGCCCGCCCTGGCCGAGGCCGTGCTCGCCGAGCTGGGCTCCGTCGCCGCGGCCACGAAGCACGCCCAGCGGGTCGCCGTGGCGCTCGACGGCCCGCAGTCGGCGATCGTGCTGGTCGACTCGATCGAGCTGGCCGCATCCTTCAGCAACGCCTACGGTCCCGAGCACCTCGAAGTGCAGACGACGGATGCGGAGGCGACGCTCGCCCTGCTCACCAACGCCGGCGCCATCTTCGTAGGCGCCTACTCCCCGGTGAGTCTGGGCGACTATCTGGCCGGGTCGAACCACGTCCTGCCCACGGGAGGTCAGTCGCGCTTCTCCTCGGGACTCGGTGCGTACACCTTCCTGCGCCCCCAGCAGATCATCCGCTACGACCGCCCCGCCCTCTCCGAGGTCGCGACCCGCATCGTGGCCCTCTCCGAGGCCGAGAACCTCCCGGCCCACGGCGAGGCGGTCACCGCTCGCTTCGCCGTCGTGCCCGAGGGTCTGCACGCGCCGCTAATCTAGAGGGGCCATGTACTGCCCTTACTGCCGCTACCCCGACTCACGCGTCGTCGACTCCCGCACCACCGACGACGGTCTGGCCATCCGCCGGCGCCGTCAGTGCCCCGACTGCGGTCGCCGTTTCAGCACCACCGAGACCGCGTCGCTGAACGTGATCAAGCGCTCGGGAGTGGTGGAGCCGTTCAGCCGCGAGAAGATCGTGTCGGGAGTGCGCAAGGCCTGCCAGGGCCGCCCGGTCACCGACAGCGATCTGGCCGTGCTGGCCCAGCGGGTCGAGGAGACCGTCCGTCTCAGCGGCGCCGCGCAGATCGAGGCGAACGACATCGGTCTCGCCATCCTGCAGCCGCTGCGCGAGCTCGACGAGGTGGCCTATCTGCGCTTCGCCAGCGTGTACCAGGGCTTCGACTCGCTCGACGACTTCGAGGCGGCCATCACCCTGCTGCGCGTCGAGCACGAGCAGGCCGAGGCCGCAAGCGAACCGCGCGGCGGCACCCGCCCGGCCGAGTGATGTACCCGTTCCTGTTCCGGCACGTCCTGGCCAAGCTCGACCCGGAGACGGCGCACCATCTGGCCTTCACGGTCATCGAGGCCATCCCGACGCTGCGACTGGATCGGCTCGTCGCCCGCTTCACCCGCCCGACGGCCGACATCTCGGTGTCGGCGTTGGGCCTGCGCTTCGCCACCCCGTTCGGAGTCGCGGCGGGTTTCGACAAAGACGCGCGAGGCATCCGGGGTCTGGGCGCCCTCGGTTTCGGCCACGTCGAGGTGGGCACCATCACCTCTCGCCCCCAGGAGGGCAACCCGCGGCCCCGGCTGTTCCGGCTGGTGGCCGACCGTGCGGTCGTGAACCGCATGGGGTTCAACAACCACGGGGCCGCGGCCGCGTCACTGCGGCTGGCCCGGGTGCGCTCCACGAAGCATCTCCGACCTGTGATCGGCGTGAACATCGGCAAGAGCCGGGTGGTCGACGTCGACGACGCGGTCGACGACTACCTCGAGAGCACCCGCGCCCTCGCGCCGATGGCCGACTACCTGGTGGTGAACGTCAGCTCGCCGAACACCCCGGGCCTGCGCGGTCTGCAGGAGCTCGACAAGCTGCGACCTCTTCTCTCGGCGGTCAAGGGCGAGGCGGGGCGCACGCCCCTCCTGGTCAAGATCGCCCCCGATCTCACGGATGACGAGATCCTTCGCATCTCGGCCCTCGCCGTCGAGCTCGGTCTCGACGGCATCATCGCCACGAACACGACGATCGCGCGTTCGGGGCTCCGTACCCCGGCTCACGTGGTGGAGGCGGCGGGGGCGGGCGGCCTCTCGGGTGCTCCTCTCGCGGCGCGCTCGCTCGAGGTGCTGCGGCTCATCCGGAGCGCGGTGCCGGCTGCGCTCTGCGTCATCTCGGTCGGGGGTGTCGAGACCGCGGCCGACGTGCGCGAGCGGCTCGACGCCGGCGCCACCCTCGTGCAGGGCTACACGGCGTTCCTGTACCGCGGCCCCCTCTGGGCCCGCCAGATCAATCGCGGCCTCGCCCGCGCCTGACGCACCACCCTGCCGGGGGAGCGCAGCTACTTCGGGAACTCGCCGCGCTTGACCTGCGGCTTCGGAAGGCGCAGGCGCCGGAACTGCAGTGCCCGCATCGTGGCGTACCAGCGCAGCCCACGCTCGGCGTTGTCGGCGCCGAACTTGTCGCGCACCTTCTTCATCAGCCGGAAGTTCATGAAGATGGAGTCGCCCACCACCACGAGCACGAAGGCGTAGAGACCGAGCATCACACCGGCCTGGACCTCGGGCGCCGGCACCAGCGTTAGCAGGATGACGACGAACATCGCCGGGATGATGAACTCGCCCAGGTTGAACCGGGCGTCGATGTAGTCGCGCACGTAGCGACGCTGCGGGCCCTTGTCGCGCAGCGGCAGGTACTTCTCGTCGCCGTTCGCCATGCCGATCCGGGCGCGCTCCCGCGCGAGCTGCTGCTGACTGCGGGCGGCGCGGTTGGCCTCTTTGCGGTCGTTCGGAACGAGGGGGCGCTTGTTCGCCGCTTCGCGCTCCTTGCGGGTGGGCGTCGCGTGGCCCTTGCCCGCTCCGATCTGCTCCTCCACAGGAGCCTCGATCACGGGTTCTGCTGCACTGCTTCTCTTAGCCACGGTGTCCTCGTTCGTCGTTCTCTTAAGATTACCTTCATGACAGACGCTCCAGACTCCTCGTTCCCGCAGAATCCGCCCACAGCCACCGGGCCCGTCGCGGGCACCCTCACGGAGCGGGAGGCGCTACTCGTCGAGTCGGTGCAGTCGGCCCTGCCCGCCAGCATCGCCGAGCTGAGCGCACTCGTGCGCATCCCGTCGGTGTCGTGGTCGGCATTCGACCCCGCCCACGTGCGGGCCAGCGCCGAAGCGGTCGCCGAGCTCGCCCAGGCCACCGGGGTGTTCGAGAGCGTCGAGATCCTGCAGGCCGCCACCGAGACGGGTGAGCTCGGCCAGCCGGCGGTGCTCGCCACCCGGGCCGCCAAGAACAGCCGCCCCACGGTGCTGCTCTACGCCCACCACGACGTGCAGCCCCCCGGGCGCGACGACCAGTGGGAGTCGGCCCCGTTCGAGCCCACCGTGCGCGGCGACCGCCTCTACGGGCGCGGTGCCGCCGACGACAAGGCGGGCGTGGAGTCGCACCTGTCGTCGATCCGCGCCCTCGCCGAGGTCGCCGGCCCCGATTTCGACCTCGGCCTGGTGCTCTTCATCGAGGGAGAGGAGGAGTTCGGCTCCCGTTCGTTCGCCAACTTCCTCGAGACGCATCGCGACAAGCTGGCCGCCGACGTCATCGTCGTGGCCGACTCCGACAACTGGGATGTGAACACCCCGTCACTCACGGTGAGCCTGCGCGGCAACGTCACCTTCCGGCTCACGGTGTCCACCCTGGCTCACGCCTCGCACTCCGGTATGTTCGGCGGCGCCGCTCCGGATGCGATGGTCGCCGCCATCCGCCTGCTCGCGTCGTTCCACGACGAGTCGGGTTCGGTCGCGGTCGAAGGTCTCACGGGCCGCAAGATCGAGGGCCCGGAGTACACCGAAGAGTCCCTGCGCGACGACGCCGGCCTGCTCGAGGGCGTGCAGCCCATCGGCACCGGGTCGATCCTGTCGAGGCTGTGGGCGAAGCCCACCGTCACGGTCACCGGCATCGACGCCCCCTCGGTGGCCAACGCCTCCAACACGCTCATCCCGAGCGTCTCGGTGCGCGTGAGCTCGCGCATCGCACCCGGGCAGGATGCGACGGAGGCGTACCACGCGATCGAGCGGCACATCCGCTCGCATACCCCGTTCGGCGCCCACGTCGAGATCGACGACGTCGACACCGGCAGCCCGTTCCTCGTCGACACGTCGGGCTGGGCCGTCACCGCGGCGAAGGCCGCGATGCGCGACGCGTGGGGTGCCGAGCCCGTCGAGGCGGGGATCGGCGGGTCGATCCCGTTCATCTCCGATCTGGTGCGGGTGTTCCCCGAGGCCCAGATCCTGGTCACCGGCGTCGAAGACCCGAACACCCGCGCGCACAGCCCGAACGAGTCTCTGCACCTCGGTGTGTTCAAGCGGGCCATCACCGCCGAGGCACTGCTTCTGCTGCGCATGAACGACTCCGGGAATTCCTGAGCGGGTCACACCGTTGGCGGAGTTAGACTTCCGTCATATTTCCGATCGACAAGGAGCACACATGAGCGACACGATCCTGACGCCCGCCGTCGAGGCGCCCGCGCACCAGGTGGGCCTCACCGACACCGCGGCCACCAAGGTGAAGAACCTGCTCGAGCAGGAAGGCCGCGACGACCTGCGTCTGCGCGTCGCCGTGCAGCCGGGCGGATGCTCGGGTCTGATCTACCAGCTCTACTTCGACGAGCGCATGCTCGACGGAGACGCGGCCGTCGACTTCGACGGCGTCGAGGTCATCGTCGACAAGATGAGCGTGCCCTACCTCGAAGGTGCCACCATCGACTTCGAAGACACCATCCAGAAGCAGGGCTTCACCATCGACAACCCGAACGCCTCCGGCAGCTGCGCCTGCGGAGACTCGTTCCACTGAGTCTCGCGGGGTCGCGATCGCAGCCCTGATCCGATTCACCCCAAAAGGGGCCGTTCCACGCCGGAACGGCCCCTTTTTCGCGCCCGAACCGTGACCTGACACGTCCACCTCCGGGTGGCCTGTGGCATCGACCGGTAAATCGACACAGTAGGCTAGGAGAAGGTCAAATACACTGATGGTGTAGCTTCCCGAAAGGTCTCTGGTGCGCTCTAACCGACGTCTCCGATGGGCTGCGATCCCAATCGCGGCGCTCATGTCCGTTGTACTCGCCGGGTGCACGCAGGACCAGCTTCAAGGCTGGCTTCCCACCGAGCCCGGCACCACGAACAACGTCGATCGCGTCATCGGCCTCTGGGTCACGTCGTGGATCGTGCTCCTCGTGGTGGGTGTCATCACCTGGAGCCTCACGATCTGGGCGATCATCGTGTACCGGCGCCGCAAGGGCCAGACCGGTCTGCCGGTGCAGCTGCGCTACAACATGCCGATCGAGATCTTCTACACGGTCGTGCCGCTCATCCTGGTGCTGGGCTTCTTCGCCTTCACCGCTCGCGACCAGAGCGCCATCGAGCAGGCCTACGAGAAGCCCGATTACACCATCCAGGTGTTCGGCAAGCAGTGGGCGTGGGACTTCAACTACACCAACGACGATGTCTACTACGCCGGTGTGCAGGGTCAGGACGACCCTGACGACCCCAACGGCAACCTGGTCGAGTCCGAGATCCCCACGCTCTACCTGCCCGTGGGCAAGCAGATCGAGATCCAGCTCGAGTCGCGCGACGTCATCCACTCCTTCTGGGTCATCGACTTCCTCTACAAGAAGGACATGCTGCCCGGCAAGACGAACTACATGTACGTCACCCCCGAGAAGGAGGGCACGTACACCGGCAAGTGCGCCGAGCTGTGCGGCGAGTACCACTCGATGATGCTCTTCAACGTCAAGGTCGTCTCGCAGCAGGAATACGACGACTACATCGAATCCCTCCGTGCCGCCGGCAACGAGGGTCAGCTCGGTCACGAGTACGACCGAAACCAGAACCTCCCGGGCATCGGCGAGCCCGCGCACGAAGAAGAGTAGGAACGCGACCATGACCGCAACCGTCGACGTTGCGCCCGCGGGCGGCGCAGCTCTCCCGGCTCCCACTCCGACCCCCTCGAAGACGGTCGGCCGTAAGGGCAACATCCTGGTCAAGTGGATCACCTCCACCGACCACAAGACCATCGGGTACATGTACCTGATCGCGTCGTTCATCTTCTTCTGCCTCGGCGGCGTGATGGCCCTGGTCATCCGTGCCCAGCTCTTCGAGCCCGGCCTCGAGCTGCTGCAGACGAAAGACCAGTACAACCAGCTCTTCACCATGCACGGCACGATCATGCTGCTCATGTTCGCGACGCCGCTGTTCGCGGGCTTCGCCAACGTGATCATGCCGCTGCAGATCGGTGCTCCGGATGTCGCGTTCCCTCGCCTGAACGCTTTCGCCTTCTGGCTCTTCCTGTTCGGTTCGCTGATCGCCGTCTCGGGCTTCCTCACCCCCCAGGGTGCGGCATCGTTCGGATGGTTCGCCTACGCGCCACTGTCGTCGACCACATTCACCCCAGGAGACGGCGGTAACCTCTGGGTCTTCGGGCTCGGGCTCTCCGGCTTCGGCACCATCCTCGGTGGCGTGAACTTCATCACCACCATCATCACGATGCGTGCCCCCGGCATGACGATGTTCCGGATGCCGATCTTCACCTGGAACATCCTGGTCACCTCGATCCTCGTGCTGATGGCCTTCCCGGTCCTCGCCGCCGCGCTCTTCGCGCTCGGCGCCGACCGCGTGTTCGGTGCGCACATCTACGATGCGGCGAACGGCGGTGTGCTCCTCTGGCAGCACCTGTTCTGGTTCTTCGGCCATCCGGAGGTCTACATCATCGCGCTGCCGTTCTTCGGCATCGTCTCCGAGGTCTTCCCGGTGTTCAGCCGTAAGCCGATCTTCGGCTACAAGACGCTCATCTACGCCACGATCTCGATCGCCGCTCTGTCGGTGACGGTGTGGGCACACCACATGTACGTCACCGGTTCGGTGCTGCTGCCGTTCTTCGCGCTCATGACGATGCTCATCGCCGTACCCACGGGCGTGAAGATCTTCAACTGGGTCGGCACGATGTGGCGCGGTTCGGTCACCTTCGAGACGCCCATGGTCTGGGCCATCGGCTTCTTGATCACCTTCACCTTCGGTGGTCTGACCGGCGTCATCCTCGCGTCGCCGCCGCTGGACTTCCACGTCTCCGACACCTACTTCGTGGTGGCTCACTTCCACTACGTGGTGTTCGGTACCGTGGTGTTCGCCATGTTCTCGGGCTTCTACTTCTGGTGGCCCAAGTGGACGGGCAAGATGCTCAACGAGCGCCTCGGGCACTGGCACTTCTGGCTGCTGTTCATCGGCTTCCACACGACGTTCCTCATCCAGCACTGGTTGGGTGTGATGGGAATGCCGCGACGGTATGCCACCTATCAGCCCGAGGACGGCTTCGCCTGGATGAACCAGCTCTCCACGATCGGATCGTTCATCCTCGCGGCCTCGATGATCCCGTTCTTCTTGAACGTGTACATCACGGCCCGCAAGGCACCCAAGGTGACGGTGAACGACCCGTGGGGCTACGGCCGCTCGCTCGAGTGGGCCACGTCGTGCCCGCCGCCGCGTCACAACTTCACGTCGATCCCGCGCATCCGCTCGGAGTCCCCGGCGTTCGACCTGAACCACCCCGAGGCCGGCATCCCGGTCGGTGTGGGCCCGGCGAAAGACGCTCCGGATGCTCCCACCCACGACATCGCTAGCGACAAGGTGAAGTAGACCCATGAGAGCCAACACCAACCTCTTCTGGATCCTGACGGTCTTCATGATCCTGGCCGCCACGACCTACACCGTCTGGTCGCTGATCTGGTACGACGGCCAGATCGAGTGGGTCGGCACGGTCGCCATCAGCCTCACGGCCATCCTGTCGGCGTTCCTGGCCTTCTACCTCAGCCGTGTGCACAAGGCGCAGGGTGCCGAGCTTCCCGAAGACCGCCTCGACGCCAACATCGACGACGGCGACCCCGAGATCGGCTTCTACAGCCCCTGGAGCTGGTGGCCCATCATCCTCGCTGGTGGCGGCGCCCTGCTGATGCTCGGCCTCGCGGTCGGCTTCTGGATCTGCTTCATCGCGGGAGCTCTGGTGCTGGTCGCAGTGGTCGGCTGGACCTACGAGTACTACCGCGGCTACTTCGCCCGCTGACCCGGCCCTGACGCCACGAAGGCCCGCTCCCTCCGGGGAGCGGGCCTTCGCCGTATCGCGGTCGGTCAGCTGCAGAGCGGCAGGTTCTCCAGGTTCGCGTCGAGGCTGTTCGGCCCACCCAGGAGCACGATGTGCTTCGGTGCGAGTGCCCGCACCTGGGCGGCCACCTCGGCGGTGACGCAGGACTTTCGAACGAGCAGGATCGGCGACTTGGTGATTCCCGCGAGCACACCACCGGCGAGGGCGTCGGGATAGTTCACTCCCGTGGCGAAGTACACGGTGTCGATCGGCCCGGTGTAGTTGGCCGCCGTCACATTGGCCGACACGGCGAAGCGGTCGTCACCGTCGATCCGTGTGACGGAACCGGTCAGAACCTTGATGTCCGCCGCCACGCCTGCCGACAGGGTGTCTTCTCCGCCGAGAACGGTCGCTCGGGTGACGCCACGAGCGGTGAGCAGCGCCTTCTCGTCGGTGTTGAGTGTGGTCGCCTCTCCGTTCACGAGCAGCACAGGAATGGTCGCCTTCGCGGCTGCCGGGCTGGCGCTCAGGGCATCCGGGAACTTGAGGCCGCTGGCCACGAAGATCGACGTCGAGGCCGCCGCGCCGAACGTGGGGTGGCTGATGAGGTTGCGCGACACTTCGAAGCGGTCGGCGCCGCCGATGCGGGTGACGGTCGGGTTGCTGTCGAAGCCCTTCAGCTCGTCGATGACCTCTTGCGCGAGCGACTTCTCGCCCCCCACCACGACGATGTTCGCCGCCTTGAAGCCTTCGGCGACGTTGTGAGCGTAGTTCGGCAGGCCTTCCGACGTCGAGAGGACGAGCGGAGCATTGTGCTGGGCCGCGATGGCCGAGGCACTCAGGGCGTCGGCGAAGTTCTCGCCACTAGCCACGTAGAGCAGGGGAGTCGTGGTCGGAGCGATCTTCCAGGCGACGTTCGCGGCCACGTCGTAGCGGTCGTCTCCGTTGATGCGCTCCACGATCGAGGTGGCGGGAACGATGTCGGCGACGCAGGTCTTGTCACCGGTGTGTCCCACATTGTTCTGGAAGTGGACGTGGAACGTGTAACTCCCGACTGTGGTGGGTGTTCCCACGATGCGGGGGGTGGATCCCCCGTCTTGTTTGAGGGACAGCCCGTCCGGAAGCGCGCCGGAGGTGATCGATGCGCCGTAGCCCGAGCCGCTCTCACCGTCGAGCATCTGCCAGGAGATCGGAACGCCGATCTTCGAGATCTGCGGCGGGCACATCATGATTCCTGGGCCAAACGGTGATGAATCCGTCGGAGACGCCGAGGCCGACAGCGGTGCAGCCAGCGCGGAGGTCAGGGCGATCGCGGCAAGGGCGATCGAGGCGACGAGAGGAGTCCTCCGCCGAGTCAGTGGTGTTCGAGAGGTGTTCATGGGTCATTCCTTCGGTGTGTGGGTGACTCGACGCGTATGCGGTCGAGGGCTCTGGGTGGGTCAGGGACAGACGGTGAGGGCGGCGACGTCGTCGGTGAGGCTGGCGCGGCCGCCGAAGAGCGTGATCGTGCTCGGGCCCAGGCGGCCGATGTGTTCGGCCACACGGTAGGGGATGCAGCGGCCCGGGACGAGGAACAGAGGCTCCTCGGTGATGCCGGCCAGCGCGCCTCCGGTGAGGGCGTCGGGGAAGGACTCACCGTTGGCGAGATAGACGTTGGACCGGGGGAGTGCCCAACTGAACGTGGACTGATTGATTCGGCGTGAGACGTCGTAGCGGTCGGCGCCGCCGAAGCGCCGGATCGCGCCGTACCGACGTTCGAGGTCGGCTGCGAGGTCGGCGCTGATCGTGGCGTCGCCGCCCATCATCTTCAGCTCGTCGCTGCCGAGCGCGGCGATCACCTCGCGAGCCTCGGGCGCGAGCCGCGACATCCGGCCGTCGATGAGGAGAACGGGCACGCCGTTCATGACGGCGGTGGGGGTGGCGCTCAGCGCATCCGGGAACTTCGTGCCGTCGGCCAGATAGATCTGACCCGATGTCGTAGGAGGCAGGCCGAACTGCGGGTGCAGGATCAGGTTCGCCGACACCGCGAATCGGTCGTCCCCGCCCACACGATGCACCCGGGGAGCCGACGGCAGACTCTCCAGGGCGGTGACGAGATCCGGTTGGAGACTGTTCTCTCCGCCGACGAGCACGACATCGGCCGGCCCGAGCCGTACCAGCTCATCCCGCACCGAGTCCGGCAGCGAGGACGCCGTCGAGAGCAGCAGGGGAGCCTTCCGTGCACCGGCGATGGACGCGGCGCTCAGCGCGTCGGCGAAACCCTCGCCGCTCGCCAGGTAGACGAGCGGTGCCCCACCAGGCGCGACCTCTTGCGCGATCAGGGTCGCTTCTTCGTACCGGTCTGCTGCATCCAGTCGGTGGATGACCGGGGCTGGCTTCACCTCGACCAGGCAGTCGGCGAACGAACCGGGCCCGTCGTCGTCGAACACCCATGACAGCTGAAGTCGAAAACCGTACGAGCCTGGTTCGGTCGGTATGCCGTGGTAGAACCGATAATTTGCCTCGTCGATCAGCGTCATGCCCGGAGGGAGCGAGCCACCAACGACCGAGGCACGCACGCCGTCGCCGCCCACTGTCTCGATGCCGAAGTGTTCCGGCAACCCCTCCGTGCCGATACGCGGGGGGCAGGTGGGTTCCTCCGGTGGCTCCGTCGCGCCGATTCCACTCACCGCGGCGCCGGCACTGTCAGCGCCGGTGATCCCGATGGGGATTGTGAGGAGAAGAGCGATGCCCGCCACAGCGGCGATACCGCGCCGGCGCCCGCTCCGTTGCGTCTCTCGGTATTCCTCAGTGGTCATTGCATCGCCCCTTCCCAGCGTTCCCAAGCCTTGCGATCGTTCGACAGGTCTCAGGGCGCGCAGACGCGCAGTGCGGCGACCTCAGGTCCGACGCTGGCTGGCCCGCCGAGGAGCACGACTTTCGTCGCCCCGAGCGTGTTGATGCGGTGGGCTGCGTCGACGGGGATGCAGTCACGGGTGGTCAGCAGAATCGGCGACTTGGAGGCGACAGCCAATGGCGCTCCCGCGAGAGCATCGGGGAAACTGGCTCCGGTCGCGAGATAGACGGTGTCGGTCGATCCCGTTTGGAATGCAATCGCAGCGATATGCGAAGAGACGAAGAATCGATTCTCGCCGAACACCCGAACGGCGTCCTGCCCGGATGTCCGAAGGCTGGATTCCATCGCCTCGGAGATCGAAGCCGTACCACCCAGCAACCCGATGACGTCCGGCTTGAGCGTGGAGATGAGCGCGGCCTCCGCCGCAGAGAGGGAGGGTTGTGACCCGTCGACGAGCAGCACCGGGCCGGGAATCTTCGCCGCAGCCGGTGAGGCGCTCAGAGCGTCAGCGAAGGTCGATCCCGTGGCGAGAAGCACCGTGGAGCTCTTTGTCGTGCCGAATGCCGCGTTGCCGATGAGGTTTCGCGACACCTCGTAGCGGTCGGCCCCACCGATTCGCGTGACGGTCGGAGCCGGGGTCAGGCCGCCCAGCTGTGCGATCACCGCGGGTGAGACGGACGCTTCGCCGCCGAGGACCACGATGTTCTTCGGCGACAGACGAGACAGCTCAGCCAGGACGACCTCTGTTACCGCGCCCTTGGTCGTCAGCAGAATGGGAGCACCTCGTTGTGCGGCGATGCTTCCCCCGCTCAAGGCATCCGCGAAGACTTCCCCGCTGGCCAGGTAGACCAAGGGGGCCGTCCCAGGCGCCACGACCTTCGAGATGGCGACAGACTCGCTGTAGCGGTCGGCCGCCGCAATTCTCGACACGGCCAGAGTCGGGTCGAGCGCCACGTCGTTCTTCACCGAGACGGTGCAGGTCGCCGACGAGCTGTCGCCAGTCGCTGGATCGAGATAGAGGAGGGTGAAGACGGATTCGCCGGCAGACGTCGGAGCCCCCCGGTACTCGGTCGCCACGCCGTCATCGAACAGGGTGACTCCGGCGGGGAGGGAGCCTGCCACGACGGTGGTGGACCCTCGACCGGAAGCTGGATCGAATGCGCGCGTATTCAGGTACTGCACACCGGCGTGAGCCGTTGCCGGAGGACACCTCGGTGGGATGGGAAAGGGCGCGGCGGAAGCCGGCGTAGCGGCCCCGACGGTGAGGAGGACGAGGCCGACGGCGATGGCCGCGAAAGCCGAGCGATGCGCAGCAACGGGGGGACGAGTCATCCCATCAGCCTCACCGACGAGGCGTAGTCGGTGTTATGAGCAGTCTCTACTCACGACGAAGCGCCCGCCCCTTGGAGGGGACGGGCGCTTCGGGGTCGAGTGCGAGGCAGTCGTTAGTGGTGCGTGTTGCCGCCGGTCGGGTCTTCGAGCTCACCCTTGACGGTGGTGCCGCTGCCCAGGGCGTCGGCGTGACCGTGACCGTGCGAGAGCTCCTCGCGCGACGCCGGAGCGATGCGGTCTTCGAAGAACCAGTTCGACATCGCCGAGCGCACGCGCATGACCGGCGTGATCTTGCCGTTCGAGTTCGGCCGCAGCATGATCGGCTCGTAGGACTCGTAGTCCACCAGCTTCCAGCGCTCGTAGTCGTCGAGCTGCTCGTGCACCTCGATGTACTCGCCACCGGGGAGGCGCACGATCCGGCCCGACTCGTAGCCGTGCAGCACGATCTCGCGGTCCTTCTTCATCAGGCCGATGCAGACCCGCTTGGTGATGAAGTACGCGATGAACGGACCAAGCACGGCCCAGGCCTGGACGACGTGGATGACGCCCTCGATCGACAGCTGGAAGTGCGTGGCCATGAGGTCGGACGAGGCCGCCGCCCACAGTGCCGCGTAGAACGTGACACCGGCTGCGCCGATGGCGGTGCGCGTGGGGGCGTTGCGCGGACGGTCGAGGATGTGGTGCTCGCGCTTGTCGCCCGTGACCCAGCCCTCGACGAACGGGTAGATGGCCACGAGGGCGAGCAGCCCGACGAGTGCGATCACCGGCACGAGGATGTTGATCGACCAGGTGTGGTTCAGCCACACGAACTCCCAGCCCGGCGGAATCAGTCGCAGGGCGCCGTCGGCGAAGCCGATGTACCAGTCGGGCTGGGTACCGGCCGACACGGGGGAGGGGTCGTAGGGCCCGTAGTTCCAGATCGGGTTGATCGTGAAGAACGAGGCCATCAGCGCGATGACACCGAACACCAGGAAGAAGAAGCCACCGGCCTTCGCCGCGTACACGGGGAGGATCGGGTAGCCGATCACGTTCTTCTCGGTGCGGCCGGGGCCGGCGAACTGGGTGTGCTTGTGCACGACCACGAACACCAGGTGCAGGGCCAGGAATGCGACCAGGACGGCGGGCAGCAGCAGGATGTGCAGCGTGTACAGCCGGCCCACGATCGCGGTGCCCGGGAACTCGCCGCCGAACAGCAGGAACGAAGTCCAGGTGCCGATCACCGGGATGCCCTTGATCAGACCGTCGATGATGCGGAGGCCGTTGCCCGAGAGCAGGTCGTCGGGGAGCGAGTAGCCGGTGAAGCCCTCGGCCATGGCCAGCACGAACAGCAGGAAGCCGATCACCCAGTTGAGCTCGCGCGGCTTGCGGAACGCACCCGTGAAGAACACACGCAGCATGTGCAGGCCGATGGAGGCGATGAACAGCAGAGCGGCCCAGTGGTGGATCTGGCGCACCAGGAGGCCACCGCGCACGTCGAACGAGATGTGCAGGGCCGAATCCATCGCCGCCGACATCTCGACGCCCTTGAGCGGCACGAAGGCGCCGTCGTAGTGCGTCTCGACCATGGAGGCCTGGAAGAAGAACGTCAGGAACGTGCCCGACAGGATGATGACGACGAAGCTGTACAGCGCCACCTCACCGAGCATGAACGACCAGTGGTCGGGGAAGATCTTGCGACCGAACTCCTTCACCACCGCCGAGATGCTCGTGCGCTCGTCGAGGTAGTTCGCCGCGGCGCCGGTGAAGCCGCCGCCCTTGGCCGGAGCCTTCTCTGAGGTCTCCGGTCGTTCGATCGTGCTGGTCATGAACGCTCCCAGAAACTAGGGCCGACGGGCTCGTGGAAGTCGCTCTGCGCGACCAGGTAGCCCTCGGAGTCGACCTCGATCGGCAGCTGGGGCAGGGGGCGCTTGGCCGGGCCGAAGATGACCTTGGCCTCGTTCACCACGTCGAAGGTCGACTGGTGGCACGGGCAGAGCAGGTGGTGGGTCTGCTGCTCGTACAGCGCGACGGGGCAGCCGACGTGGGTGCAGATCTTGGAGTACGCGACGATGCCGTCGTACGACCAGTTCTCGCGGCCGGGGCTGATGTTGAGGTCGGCGGGGTCGAGGCGCATCAGCAGCACTGCTGCCTTGGCCTTCTGCTCCAGCCGGTCCTCGGTGTCGTTCAGCCCCTCGGGGATGATGTGGAACACCGACCCGATGGTGACGTCGGAGGCCTTCACGGGGATGCCGCTCGGGTCGAGCGTGAGGCGCGAGCCCTTCTTCCACATGGTGTGGCTGAGCAGCTCCACCGGGTCCTGGTCCTGCGGGCCGAGGCCACGGAAGAGAACGAGACCCGGCAGCGGGAAGGCGATCAGCGCACCGATCAGGCTGTTCCGGATGAGCGTCCGACGCCCGAAGCCCGACTCCTGGTCGGCCTGGTCGAAGATCTCGACGGCGCGGGCCCGGGTGTCGTCGCTGCCTCGGACGGCATGACGGATGTCGATGCCCTCCTTGTCGAACATCAGCGCCTTGCCCCAGTGCACGGCCGCAAGGCCGATGCCGAAGAGCGCGAGGGCCGAGCCGACACCGATGAACAGGTTGTTCAGGCGGATGGCGGTGGGGTCACCGTCTTCGATGGGGAACGCCATGTAGGCCGCGAGGGCGAAGATGCTGCCCGCGATCGACAGGTAGAAGAGCGTGTACACCGTGCGGTCGGCGTGCTTGGCCTTCTTGGGGTCGATGTCGGTGACCCGCGCGCGATGCGGCGGCTCACCCGGGTTCTGCACGTCGGAACCAATGACCGCGGTGCCTGCCGATGTGCGATGACTCGTCTCGACGGCCGACGAACCGGAGGCGGCTGAGTCTGTGCCGCTCACCTCGTCATGTGCCATTGTGTTCCCTTTCGAGCGTGCTGTTGAGTGCTGTGTTCATGCGTCGGGCTGATCAGTTCGACTTCGCCGTCAGCCAGACCATCAGGCCGATGATCGCGCCGAGTCCGAAGATCCAGGCGAACAGGCCCTCCGCGACCGGCCCGAGGTTTCCGAGCTCGAACCCGCCCGGAGACGGGTTGTTCTCCACGTACTTCAGGTACGTGATGATGTCGCGCTTGTCTTCGGGGGTGAGGTTGTCGTCGTTGAAGACGGGCATGTTCTGCGGGCCGGTGAGCATGGCCTCGTAGATGTGCGTGGCGAGCACCCCGGTGAGTTCGGGGGCGTACTTGCCCTCCGTGAGGGCACCGCCGGCGCCGGCCACGTTGTGGCACATGGCGCAGTTGATGCGGAACAGCTCTCCACCGTTGGCGGCGTCTCCGTCGGCCTGCAGCAGGCTGGCATCCGGGATGGCCGGGCCGGGCGAGATGGAGGCGACGTAGGCGGCCATCGCGGCCGTCTGCTCATCCGTGAACTGCACCGGCTTCTGCATGGCCTGGGGGCCCTGCATGGCGAGGGGCATGCGGCCCGTGCCCACCTGGAAGTTGACGGATGCCGCGCCGACACCGATGAGGCTGGGGCCCTCGTCGGTGCCCTGCAGGCTCATTCCGTGGCAGGTGGCGCAGTTCGAGGCAAAGAGCTTCTCGCCCTCGTCGATGACCTGCTGGCTCGACATGTCGGTCTCGGCGGTGGCGGCCGTCGTGCTGCTGAACGCGGCGTATCCACCGCCCGTGACGACTAGGCCGATCGCAATCAGCAGCACAGTCGCCAACGGGTGGCGTCTGTTCGCTTTCCTGCTCGTGCGGGCCATGCTCTCAACTCTCTTTCGGGTATGACGTGGGTCCATCGGTGCTGTTCGCTACTTCAGCACGTAGATGACGAAGAAGAGGCCGATCCAGACCACGTCGACGAAGTGCCAGTAGTACGAGACGACGATGATGCTCGTCGCCTCCTTGTGACCGAAGTTCTTGACGGCGAACACGCGCCCGAGCATCAGCAGCATCGCGATGAGGCCGCCGGTGACGTGGAGGGCGTGGAAACCGGTGGTGAGGTAGAAGGCCGAACCGTAGGCGTTGCCGTCGATGGTGATGCCCTCGGAGACGAGCGTGGCGTACTCGAGCACCTGGCCGCTGACGAACACCGCGCCGAAGGCGTAGGTGAGGAAGAGCCACTCGGTGAGGCCCCAGTCTTTCGGGGCCCAGCTGGTGCGCTTGACCTGGCCGCGCTCGGCGGCCCAGACGGCGAACTGGCACCAGAACGACGAGATGACCAGGATGATCGTGTTCACGGCCGCGAAGGGCACGTTCAGCACGCCGGCCTGCTCGGCCCAGGCGCCCGGGTTCGTGGAGCGCAGAGTGAAGTAGATGGCGAAGAGGCCTGCGAAGAACATGACCTCGCTGCCGAGCCACACGATCGTGCCCACCGCCACGGTATTGGGGCGCTGCACCACGGGGGCACTCTGAGAATGGGTCAATGAGCTGCTCGTCACAGAGTCCATTATGTCCGATATCGGGGCACGGGTTTGCATTCGGCGCACCATCCGGCCGCCTTCCGGCCACATCACCGGCGTGTCCCGTCGACCGCGGCCCGTAGGATCGCTCCCATGGCTGAAACGCTCACCTGGCCCGCGATGATCACCCACCTCTTGACCGGACGCGATCTCTCGATCGCCGAGGCCACCTGGTCGATGAACAGGATCATGCTAGGAGAGGTGACTGAGGCGCAGCTGGCAGGTTTCCTGGTGGCGCTGAGAGCCAAGGGCGAGACCGTCGACGAGATCGTGGGCTTCCGCGACGCCATCCTCGATCACGCGTTGCCGCTGGACGTCGACCCCTTCGCCCTCGACATCGTGGGTACCGGCGGAGACAGCTACGGCACGGTGAACGTGTCGACCATGGCGTCGATCGTGGCCGCCGCCGCCGGTGTTCCGGTGATCAAGCACGGCAACAAGGCCGCGAGCTCGCTGTCGGGCTCGTCGGACGTGCTGCGCGCCCTCGGCGTCGACCTCGAGCTCGAGCCGGAGCGGGTGGCCGAGGTGCTGCTCGAGACCGGCATCTCATTCGCCTTCGCCGCGAAGTTCCACCCGGGTTTCAAGAACGCCGGTGCCGTGCGGTCGCAGCTCGGCGTGCCCACCGTGTTCAACTTCCTCGGCCCGCTGTGCAACCCCGCTCGGGCCGAGGCCTCCGCCGTGGGCGTCGCCCACCTCGACCGTGTGCCGTTGATCACCGGGGTCTTCCAGACCCGTGGGGCCACGGCGCTCGTGTTCCGGGGCGACGACGGTCTCGACGAGCTCACCACCACCGGGCACAGCCACATCTGGGAGGTGTCGCGGGGCTCGGTGAAGGAGCACGACCTGAACCCGCGCGATCTCGGCATCCGCACGGCCTCCATCGACGACCTGCGCGGGGGAGACGCCGAGCACAACGCCGAGGTCGTCCGCCGTACCCTCGCCGGCGAGACGGGCCCGGTTCGAGACATGGTGCTGCTGAACGCGGCTGCCGGCCTGGTGGCGTTCGAACTGGCGTCCGACCCGTCGGAGGTCGACCGCGGCATGGTCGAACGCCTGGCCGAGAAGATGGCCATCGCGGCCGACGCCGTGGACACGGGGGCGGCGACCCGCAAGCTCGAGGCCTGGGTCGCCGCCACCCGCGCCTGACGCCTGAGGGCCGCCCTCGCCTTCACGTCGCCCAGTTGCGCCAAATCGCCCCCTCCGGGATCCGGAGAGGGCGATTTGGCGCAATTCGGCGAAGGCTACCCGAGAGAAGGTGCCCAGCGCGGGTCAGCTCACGTCGGAATCGACCCAGTCGAGGGTCTTCGTGACGGCTTTCTTCCAGTTGCGGTAGAGGCGGTCGCGCTCGGCGTCGTCCATCTTCGGCTCCCAGCGGGAGTCCTCCTGCCAGTTGGCGCGCAGCTCGTCGAGGTTCGCCCAGAAGCCCACCGCGAGGCCGGCCGCGTAGGCGGCACCCAGCGCGGTGGTCTCGGCCACGACGGGCCGCACCACGGGCACGTCCAGGATGTCGGCCTGGAACTGCATCAGCAGGTTGTTGGCGATCATGCCGCCGTCGACCTTGAGCTCGGTCAGGGGCACGCCGGAATCGGCGTTCACCGCATCCAGCACCTCCTTCGTCTGGAAGGCCGTGGCCTCCAGTGCCGCGCGGGCGATGTGGCCCTTGTTCACGTAGCGGGTCAGACCAACCAGCGCACCGCGCGCATCCGACCGCCAGTAGGGCGCGAACAGGCCGGAGAACGCGGGCACGAAGTAGGCGCCGCCGTTGTCGTCGACCGTCTTGGCGAGCGTCTCGATCTCCGGCGCCGACGAGATCAGCCCCAGGTTGTCGCGCAGCCACTGCACGAGCGAGCCGGTGACCGCGATCGAACCCTCGAGCGCGTAGTGCGGTGCCTCGTCGCCGAGCTTGTAGCCGAGGGTCGTGAGCAGCCCGTTCTTGGACTTCACGATCTCGGTGCCGGTGTTGAAGATCAGGAAGTTACCCGTGCCGTAGGTGTTCTTGGCCTCGCCGGCGTCGAACGCGGCCTGACCGAACGTGGCAGCCTGCTGGTCGCCGAGAATGCCGGCCACGGGCACCTCGCGCAGCAGCGACGAGGTGTGCACGGTGCCGTAGACCTCGGAGGAGGACTTGATCTCGGGCAGCATCGACTTCGGCACTCCGAACACCTCGAGGATGTCGTCGCGCCATTCCAGCGTCTCGAGGTCCATGAACAGGGTTCGGGATGCGTTGGTGACGTCGGTGGCGTGAACGCCCCCGTCGACACCACCGGTGAGGTTCCACAGCACCCACGAGTCGGTGGTTCCGAAGATCAGGTCGCCGGCCTCGGCCCGCTCGCGCGCACCCTCGACGTTCTCCAGGATCCAGACGATCTTGGTGCCGGCGAAGTACGTGGACAGGGGCAGGCCCACGATGTCCTTGAATCGCTCCGCTCCGCCGTCGGCCGAGAACCGGTCGACGATCGCCTGGGTGCGCGTGTCCTGCCACACGATGGCGTTGTACACGGGTTCGCCGGTGTTCTTGTCCCACACCACCGCGGTCTCGCGCTGGTTGGTGATGCCGACGGCCTTGACGTTGTGGCGGGTGATGTTGGCCTTGGACAACGCCTGGCCGATGACCTCGCGCGTGTTGTCCCAGATCTGCTTCGGGTCGTGCTCGACCCAGCCCGCCTTCGGGAAGATCTGGTCGTGCTCCAACTGTCCGGTCGAGACGATCGAGCCCGAATGGTCGAACACGATCGCCCTCGTGCTCGTGGTTCCCTGGTCGATGGCGATGATGTAGTCGGTCATGGCAACTCCTTCGTTTTGTGACGACTGTCTGATGTCTCCCGGTGCCGGTCGGGCTCCGGGAGAAGAACAGCGGGCCGGTCACGTCATCGTGGACCGGCCCGCTGGGTGCTAGGTGAGGATGGGGAGCAGCGGGATGGCGAGAAGCCCCGCGAGGACGCCGCCGATGATCGGGCCCACGACGGGAACCCAGGAGTACGACCAGTCCGACGTGCCCTTGCCCTTGATCGGCAGCAGGGCGTGCGCGATGCGCGGGCCGAGGTCACGGGCCGGGTTGATCGCGTACCCCGTCGGGCCACCCAGCGACGCACCGATGCCGATCACCAGCAGCGCCACCGGCAGAGCACCCAGCGCGGCCAGGCCGCCG